>CAZBAN010000010.1:0-42311 GCA_964489895.1 uncultured Dehalococcoidales bacterium | reverse complement strand
TCTGGCAAAAGAAGGCTGCGATGTAATCGTGGTGGATATAGACCTTGAGGGAGCGCAGAAAACGGTAGCCGAGCTCGAGGCGTCCGGATATAATGCTTTAGCTCTTAAAGCAGATATAACGCATGCCGAAGAAGTCGACAAAATGGTGAAGGCAGGGCTGGATGAATTCGGCAAGATAGATATACTGATAAATAATGCCGGTAAAGTTAACACTCCCACGCTTGTCGAGGCAACCGAAAAGGACTGGCATATCAATATAGATATTAACCTGAAAGGTACATGGCACTGCTGCCGGGCTGTCCTTCCTCAAATGCTTGAGCGAAAGAGCGGCAAAATTGTCAATGTGTCATCTGTTATCAGGTACAGCTTTGTATCTTCCGTTCGCAGAATGGTCGAGGAAGGACATCCCGCACGCACCGGCAGCACTCTGTATCTGGCTGCTAAAGCGGGAATCATAGGCTTGACAAGGTCACTGGCAGCCGAAGTTGGACCCTCGGGAATAAGCGTAAACGCCATAGTCCCCGGCCTTGGTGACACCGGCCTTTATACTGAATTGGGCGGCCTGGCTCCTGTGGTAAAGCAATCATTTGAATCATCCGCGCCGATGAGGAGACTGACAACACCTCAGGATATAGGGAATGCGGTGGTCTTTTTGGTCTCGGATGCCGCCAGCAATATCACGGGACAGACTATTCAGATCGACAGTGGTGATACTATGGTCTAAAGCTACTCCTGAATTCACGAGTGTTGACAAGCCAATATACTTATGATACAGATACGTTTAACAGTCAGACAATTGACCACCGGGAAATCGGCCACCAATTCCGTTATTTGATAGACCTTATACGGAGTGAGTTAGTGATTAGCGGCGAGAACGAGAGTTGTTTATCAGGTATCCGTGTCCTGGATTTAGCGCAAGGCGGGACCCAGATATGCGGCAAAATGTTTGCCGATCTGGGAGCGGATGTAATAAAGGTGGAACCACCGGGGGGTGACCGCAGCGGACGTAGCGCTCCTTTCTATAAAAACATACCCGACCCGCAAAAGAGTCTCTTCTGGTTCGCTTATAACACAAACAAGCGGGGAATAACACTGGATATTGAAACAGCCGATGGTGGCGAAATATTCAGGCGGCTTGCCAGGACTGCGGATTTTGTAATCGAATCATTTGAGCCGGGTTATCTGGATAACCTGGGGCTGGGTTACTCAGCTTTAAGCGAGGTAAATCCCGGTGTCATCGTTACCTCCATCACTCCGTTCGGTCAGACCGGGCCAAAGTCCCACTACAAAGGCTCCGACCTTGCGCTCTGGGCGAGCAGTGGCGGGCTGTATGCCACGGGTGACCCTGACCGCCCGCCGGTCTGGACCAGTTTTCCGCAGGCTTACATTCATGCCGGTGTCGAAGCCTGCGCAGGTTCGATGATAGCTCACTGGTATAGAATACAGACCGGCGAGGGGCAGCATGTTGATGTTTCCATACAGGATACTTTCGTGATTAGCACGGATGAGGTGCATCTGCTGTCGTATGAGTTGTTAGACCACGTTTACCGCAGGCGTGGAAACAGAAAAGGCATCGGGGAAGGGCCCGGAGGACGCCAGCTTTACCAGTGCAAGGACGGGTATATAGCGTTTATGTTACTCGTGCTGGTGGGGACTCCCAATACCGGTGGCATGGTGAAGTGGATGGCTGAAGAAGGAATGGCACCGGACTGGTTAATCAATTACGACTGGGTGAACAACTATGATATGTCTCGCATAACCAGAGAAGAAGTGGACCGCGTAGAAAAGGTGTTCGCCGATTTTTTTATGACCAAGACCAAGGCGGAACTGCTGGAGCAGGCAATTAAGCGCAATATCCAGCTGGTCCCGGTCAGCACCGCCGAGGATGTTTATAACTCGGAACAGTGGAGGGTCCGCGATTTATGGGTCGATGTTGAGCATGATGAACTGGACGACACCCTTACTTACTGCGGGCTTTTCAGAAGGTTCAGTGAGACTCCAGGGGAAATCATGAAGCGTGCGCCCCTTATCGGTGAGCACAACTTGGAGGTATACCAGGGCGAGCTGGGTTACACCTCCGAAGAGCTGGGTATCCTCAAGAGCTCGGGCACAATATAAGATAATAAAAAGAGCAGCCAGCTTATGGCGGGAAAGAATATCAAAATGGGAAAAGTTATGCCCCTTGAGGGAATCAAGGTTGCCAGTCTGGCCTGGATAGGTGTTGGTCCGATGGGTATCAGGTACCTGGCACACTGGGGAGCAACGGTGGTCCGGATGGAGAGCCACCGGCGGATTGATACCATGAGGCAGTCGAGCCCCTTCGATGGAAATATTCCTCAGATTAATCGTTCACCATGGTTTGCCCAGGCTAATGGTCCCGTACTTGGTGTGAGTGTTGATTTGAACAGACCCAGTGGACTGGATATCGCCTGGAGGTTGATTAAGTGGGCGGACGTACTGGCGGAGAGCTTCACGCCGGGAACGATGGCCAAGTTGGGCCTCGACTACGAGAATGTGAGTAAAGTAAAGCCCGATATTGTTTACCTGAGCACCTGCCAGATGGGACAGACAGGCCCCCTGGCGAAGTTCGGCGGGTTCGGCTTCCACGCCTCTGCGATGGCGGGTATTACCCATCTAACCGGATGGCCTGACCGGGAACCTACGCCGCATGCGGTAGCTTTCGTTGATGCGCTTGCCTCACGGTATGTTGGGGTAGGCGTTTTGTCTGCTCTGGAATATCGCCGTCGTACTGGGCGTGGCCAGCACCTGGATATATCACAATGCGAGTGCGGTATCCAGAATATCGCCCCGGTGATTATGGATTATATAGCGAATGGGCATTCCGCAATTCGAAGTGGCAACTCATATCCGTATGCTGCGCCTCATAGCGTTTACCCCTGCAAGGGTGATGACCGCTGGTGCGCTATCACCGTCTTTGATGATGCGCAGTGGGAAGCGTTCTGTAAGGTAGTTGACCAGAAGTGGACGGGAGAGCCCAGGTTTGCCTCTTTGTTGTCAAGAAAACAAAACGAGTCTGAGCTTGACAGGCATGTGAGTGAGTGGACTATGGGGCAGACGGCTGAAGAGGTGGAACAGAGCCTGCAGGCGGTGGGGGTGCCGTGCCACCTGGTAGCAACCATCAAGGATGCCTATAACGATCCCCAAATGAGGCATCGGGGTTTCCTGCGCAAGCTAAAGCACTCCGTGATGGATGAGCACACCTACTACACGCATGGTTTCAAGATGTCGAAGGTGGAAGGTGACTGGCGCACGGGGCCACTCTTGGGCGAGCATAACGAATATGTATTTAAGAAAATCCTCGGTATGACAGACGATGAAATTGCTGATGCGCTGACTGAGGGTGGTATTACCACCGACGCCGACCTGGCGGTTTCTTTGAGGGATCACTAGCTTCCCAATTACATTAAGGTTAATATTTGTTTCTGTATAAATTCGAGATTCAAAAATATCACAGAAAGTCGTTCGCTTTACATTCGTGAGTTATTATTTTTCTGCCCTGTCCTCCCACGACATTTCCGTTGTCTTGGCTGCTGTTTTTCCAGTAAGGTCAGCACATTTCTCCAGGTGTCCGTCTGCCATGGCTAAATCATACTGCTGCGGAACCTTCAGGTCATAGAAAACACCGCCGTGTAGCCTGGTACGTACTTCGCGGCACGTAACTGAACCGAATTCTTTTTCGAACCATTTGTAGAGCTTACCTACCGGCTCACTGGAGCTCGCCAGCTTTTCCATGTTATCAATCTCCTCTCGCCCCCGCCCGTGTTTTAGACCGAGCATCAAGCAGGCACCCAATAATGCTCCACAGGTATCGTCCATCAGCCCGATACCTCCTACCAGACCGCTGGCAGCTTTGAAGACACTGTCATCTCTCATGTCAAGCACATCCTGCACCGCAAGAATCACGCACTGGTTTCAACCGTGATATTTAAGCTCGCAATTATATGCTCTGTCGTATGCTTCTTTTATCGCTTCTTCCTTGTTCTTGGGTGCCATTAACCTTCCTCCTTTTCTTTTTTGATGCAGTCTAAATCGAATGATTTGTGGATGTCAATGTAGATTTCCTGACCTGCCCGCCTGAAACGATACCAGTTATAATCTCATAACGTGCCACCACTTGAATTCGCAGAGGTATTGATGTCAAAATAGCGGGGAAAATCATCTGTCGTCGGAATTGGAGAGGGAGGTAAAGTAATTGGTCAAAGAGGTGCCAGGTGGATATAACGGCAAGATTTTAAGAGTGGATCTGTCCACAAGAAAAACTGTCACAGAATCTATTGATGACCTGTTTTGCAGGCAATATATCGGTGGTGCCGGGTTCGTCACTTATTACTTATGGAGGGAACTGAAGCCGGGAACCGATGCTCTGAGTGCCGAAAATAAACTGGTCTTTGCACTGGGGCCCACATCGGGACTGCAAATACCGGGTGCCGCTCGTCATTGCATCGGCGCAAAATCTCCTCAGACGGGTGGTATTGCCAAAGCAGAGGCTGGTGGTTACTGGGCGGTGCAGCTCAAGCGTGCCGGCTACGATGCCATCATTGTTGAGGGTAAAGCTGATAAACCGTCTTATCTTTTCATACAGGATGGCAATGTAGATATAAAGGATGCCAGTCACCTTTGGGGTAAGGAGACCAAAGAAACCCAGGATGCTATAAGAGCAGAAATGGGTGACGACAAAGTGGAAGCATGTCTGATTGGACCGGCAGGAGAAAATCTGGTCAGGTATGCTTGTATCATGTGTGGTTTGAAAGATGCTGCCGGTAGAGGGGGTCTGGGTGCCGTAATGGGCTCCAAGAACCTTAAGGCAGTGGCTGTTAGAGGACACGGCGTCCCCAGGGTGGCTGATAGAGAACATGTCAAGGAAATGAGGCAGCGGGTGGCGTCCATTAAAAGTATCTTATCAGAATTCGGCACCGGCGGGCCTTTTATCGAGTCGATGGTTGATACCGGCTTTATACCGGTGCGTAATTTCCGCGATGGCTTATTCCCTGAAATAAAACAGGTACATGGCGGCGCGATTAAAGATACTATACTTGTCAGTATGGATGGCTGCTATGCCTGCCCGATTCGCTGCAAGAAAGTGGTTCAATTTGAAGAACCATATCGTGTAGATGCTGCCTATGGTGGACCGGAATATGAGACCATGGCGGGACTTGGTACAAACTGTGGAATAGGCAATCTCAAAGCCATCGCAAAAGGTAACGAGCGGTGTGGCGCCTATTCACTTGACACGATTTCAACCGGTGGTACGATTGCCTTTGCCATGGAGTGTTTTGAAAAAGGGTTTCTGACTCTCAAGGATACTGATGGAATTGAATTAAGATTTGGTAATGATGAAGCTATGCTTGAGGTTATCGAGTTGATTGCCAGGCGCCAGGGTATCGGCGACTTAATGGCTGAAGGAACTGCGGTAATGGCAGAGAAAATCGGCAAAGGGTCAAAGGATTTTGCTATTCAAGTCAAAGGGCTGGAAGCCGGGTATCATGAACCAAGAGTATCGCCAACTATGGGACTTGGCTTCATGGTCAATCCCACCGGTGCCGACCACGGCCTTAATGTAATGGACGCTATGCTGTCCCCCGAGGAGCTGCATACTATAGGAATACTTGCGCCCCTGCCCCAGGATGATATGGGGCCGCGCAGGATAAGCGTATTTATACTTGGTCAGTTCAAGGCACTTCTGGGAGACGCCATCGGTTTGTGCGGGTATTTACCCTACAGTCTACAGGAGCATGCCGAGCTTGTGGCAGCGGTCACCGGTTGGGACACCAGTCTGGGGGAACTCCTGGTAGCTGCTGAAAGGATTATGACCTTGGCAAGGTTATTTAACATACGCGAAGGATTTTCCGAAGCTGATGACATATTGCCGGAGCGCTTCTTCCAGCCCAAGACTGATGGCGCTCTATCTGACAAACCGCTTAAACGTGCTACGATGGATAAGGCGAAAAATACCTACTACTTCTTGATGGGATGGGATGCGAAAGGAATACCGCTTCCAGAAAAGGTAGAGGCGCTCGGTATCGAGTAACTTTATCAATAACAGGCTCAGATTGGTCAAGAAAAAAAGAGGGGTTAGATAAATGAAAAAATACATAGATTTTTCAAAAGGGCCCCTGCCCGATGTGGAGTTTAGCGAATGGGCGTCTTTCTGGGAAGGAACGCGTCTAGGTGAGATACGCCTTCCGAGGTGCCGGGATTGTAATCGATTCCATTTTTACCCGTGCTGGCTCTGCCCGTTCTGTCATTCTCCGAACATCCAGTGGCAGGAGGTTAAAAGCCAGCCCAGATTATTTACCTGGACCTATGTAAGACGGAACCTTAGCCCGGTTTTTCCTGTCCGCGGTCCTTACATCGTGGCACTGGTTGAGTTTGATGAAGCTCCGGGATTGTACCTCACCACCAACCTTGTCGAATGCCAGCCCCATGACATTACCATCGGGATGCCTCTGGAAGCTGTTTTCCAGCGGGTTGACGACAAAATCACGATGCCCCTTTTCCGGCCAGTGAAAAAACAAGTAGCCCGGTAAAAAAAGGAGACCAGCATATGGATAGTTTACGTGACAAAATAGCTATCGTTGGCATAGGAGAAACTGAATATTCTTATAAACTTGACCGGGGGGCGAGGGAACTCATAACCGAAGCCATTTATAAAGCCCTTGATGATGCCGGGATTAGCCCAAGGGATATAGACGGAGTCGTTACCGAGAGTACATGGGTACAGCAATTCCTTAATCATGCCGAACTGGCTTTAGGCCTTGGAATTAATACCCGTTATACAGGCGGTATAGGGAGCACGGGTAATGGTAACGTAGCCTCATTTCACCTTGCTGCAAAAGCTATTGCCGCAGGCCAGGCAGATACCGTTCTCACATATTTTACTAATGGTTACGGTTCACAACAGGATATACCTAAGACTGCCTCCGGTGCGAGGAGAGACGATATCACCAGAGGCATTAAGGACTCTTTTGAGGTGCCTTACGGCTCAAACGGCCCCCGTATCTATTTTGCGCAGGTAGCCCACCGCTATATGCATGAATTTGGCTTTACCGGGGAGCAATTCAGTAAGCTGCTGGGTGCTATTGCTATTAACCACCGCCGTAATGCGGTCATGAATGGTGGAGGAGTGGAGAAAGAGCCTCTTACGTATGAAGACTACCTGAATAGCCCCATGATAGCAGACCCTCTCAGGCTTTATGATTTCTGCCGCTGGAATGACGGAGCCTGTGCCTGGATAGTGACCTCAGCCGAACGGGCAAAAGACTTCCCCCATCCACCGGTTTATGTAACCGGAATGGGCTATAGCTGGACCCCTGAAGCCCGGGGTGACTACTGGACCCAGGGGGGAGAGAATTATCTCCATAAACCGCACATGGCGGTAGCCCTGGACAGGGCACTCCAGATGGCTGGCATTTCCAGGGGTGACCTTGACTTTGCGCAGATATATGACGCTTATACGATAATGGTCCTGATATTCCTGGAAAGTCTCGGCTTCTGTAAGAAGGGAGAAGGTGGGGCATTCGTCGAAAGCGGCGCTATCTCTCTCGAGGGGTCTTTACCCATCAATACACATGGCGGCAATCTCTCGCATTCTTACATAAACATGGCAAGCCACATAGTTGAGGCGGTGCGGCAACTCAGGGGTGAAGCCGGTGCCTGCCAGATAAAGAATGCGGAGTTCGGGATGGTCGAAGGCGGCAGCTCGTGGGAGGAGTATGTTACCATTTTCAGAAGAGGTTAGCTATTGAGTTTGTTACCCTGTTACGCGGACTGCGGACTGTCTATTCCGGCTATGGAAACTGGACGCTGGTAACAAACTAAAACAGGTTGTTCAAGCTTAAATGGCAAAGGGTGAACGGAGGTAAAGGAGAATGGGCGAAAAATCACCTGCCGAATTATACAAGGAAAGAGAAAAGAGAATCAACGATGCTATACAGTTAAAAGAACCGGATAGGGTCCCGATATGGTTCCATGATGTGGGATTCTTCCCTGCCAGGCATGCCGGAATGAGCTTCGAAGAAGCGATGTATAACACAGATAAATTTTATACGGCTTACAAGAGGACCATGGCATATTACGAGCCTGATGCATTCTCCAGCCCATATACCGTTGTCCATGTGCGGGGGGATACCCATGATATTCTTGATGTTAAGCAAGTTAAATGGCCGGGCCACGGAGTCAGTCCTTCCCATACCTTCCAGTTTGTGGAAGGGGAATATATGAAAGCGGATGAATACGACGCTTTCATTGACGACCCCACCGATTTTACCATCAGGTACTATCTGCCACGTATCCTCGGAGCCATGTCACCGCTGTCCACAACCCCGCCGGTGAAGATGCTTTTAAGCGGATATTTTGGGCTGACACCGTGTGCGGCTTTTGCCGCAAAGCCGGTCGTCGAAGCCTTCGAGTCCTTTTACAAAGCGGGTCTTACCGTACAGGAGCATATATCCAGTCTTTCTTCATTTCTGAAAGATATGAAAGCTCTTGGTTTCCCGTTATCATTCGGCTCAGGCGCACTGGCACCGTTTGATTTGATATCTGACATGCTCAGGGGAATGCGCGGGCTGATGTTAGACACGTATAGACAGCCGGATAAAGTACTGGCGGCTATCGACAAGATAACGCCGATGATGATAGAGCAGGCTTCTTCGGCAGAATCCAGCGAAAGTCCAATAGTTTTTATCACTCTTCATAGAGGAGCCGACGGTTTTATGTCGCTGAAGCATTTTGAGACTTTCTATTGGCCTTCTTTGAAAAAACTGATGTTAGCCCTGATAGACAAAGGACTTGTCCCCTGTCCGTTCTTTGAGGGCGATTATTCATCTCGCCTCGAGTATCTTACGGAATTACCGAAAGGTAAGGTTATCGGTCAGTTTGATACTACTGACCCCGTGAAAGTAAAAGAGATTGTTGGTGATACCATGTGTATCGCCGGAATGATGCCTCTTTCGCTTTTACAAACGGGCACCCCGGACAACGTCAAGAAATATACCAGGAAACTTATTGATGTTGTCGGTAAGGGTGGAGGGTTTATCATGGGCCCGAGAGCTTCCATGGACGAATGCGACCCCGAACTCGTGAAAATCTGGGTTGACTATACGAAGCAATACGGAGTATACAAATAGACCGGGGTTACTACCGGTTTTAGGAAAGCTGAGAGTTTTACCAAGGAAATATAGAGGTGAAAGAATACATAGATTTCTCAAAAGGGCCTTTACCCGATGTCGGGGATAGCGAGGGGGCACCTTTCTGGGAAGGAACCCGCCGGGGTGAGATACGCTTTCCGAAGTGCCAGGACTGCAATCAGTTTCACTGGTATCCCTGTACGCTCTGTCCATTCTGCCACTCCCCGAATCTCAAGTGGCAGGCGCTAACAAGCCAGGCGAGATTATTTACCTGGTCGTACGTAAACTGGAACCTGCCGGCATTTGGCATCCGGGGACCTTACATCATGGTACTGGTGGAGTTTGATGAAGCACCGGGACTCTACCTTACCTCTGACCTTGTGGAATGCCGGCCCGAGGATGTAACTATCGGTATGCCTCTGGACGTTGTATTCCAGCGGGTTAATGATAAAATCACGATGCCGCTTTTCAAGCCGGTTAAGGACAGGCAGTCATAGCCGGGTAGCAGAAAGATGACTACGGAATTGAAGAGGTTGAGAGATAAAGTTGCTGTCGTTGGGGTAGGTGAAACCGAGTATTTGCGGGATTCCGGACGAAAGCCCAGGGAGCTCATAATTGAGGCGGTTCAAAAGGCACTTGACGACTGCAAGCTTGCTCCCGGCGATGTAGACGGTATGGTCGGTGGATTCGAAGGTGCGCAGTTGTTCAGCTACAGTGACCTTGCCCACAATGTAGGAATTAAATACCGTTTTCACGGCGACATGGGTGATTTTAGTGGCGGCAATACCGGCTCATTTCATCTTGCCGCTATGGCTATTACTTCAGGGATGGCGGATGTTGTGCTGACGTATTGTACCACCACCTATGGCTCACTGATGAAGACCTTAGATGGTGAGGTTAAAGAAGAGACAGAGGAAGTTACATCCAGGGTTGTCCCTGCGGGCATGAAGGACTCTTTCGAGGCACCATATGGCTCCAACATGCCCGGTATTTTCTTCGCCCAGATGGCTAACCGCTATATGTATGAATATGGAATTTCTAAGGAGCAGCTTGTCAAATATCTTGGCGCGATTGCTGTGAATCAGCGTCATAATGCGGTTCTTAATGGCAAAGGGGTGATGAAGGAACAACTAAGTTATGAAGATTATATTAATAGCCGGATAATAGCAGACCCGTTGAGACGTGATGATTGCTACGTGATATCCGACGGAGCCTGTGCCTGGATAATCACATCCGCAGAACGTGCCAGGGATTGCCCTAATGTACCGGTATATGTTACGGGAATGGGCTATGGCTGTACTCCGATGGGCAGCGCTGACGCACTTACCCAGAAGGCAGGCGGATATTTATACAAGCCACACGAAAGCGCATCGCTGGAGCAGGCGCTCCGGATGGCTGATATAACCAGGGAAGACCTCAGCTTTGCTGAGATATACGATTCATACAGCATACAGCTTCTCTTGTCCCTGGAGAGTCTTGGATTCTGTGAGAAAGGTGAAGGTGGACCGCTTGTTGAAAGTGGAGCTATCAGCCTGAAGGGGTCCCTGCCGGTGAATACACATGGCGGACATCTTTCGCATTCTTGCATATATGGAGCTACTCACGTGGTTGAGGCGGTACACCAGCTCAGGGGTGAATCTAAGGACTGCCAGGTACGCGATGCAAAGATAGGGATGGTCAGTGCCGGTACTAACTGGGAAAATTACGTTACTCTCCTCAGGAGAGATTAAATTAGCCAGTAGATATGTTGCATGTAAAGGAGGTTGAAAATGACTGGAAAATTAGCAGGCAAGGTCGCGGTGGTTACCGGAGCTGGAAGCCAGTCTGGTATCGGCATGGCAGTAGCCTCAGCCATGGCAGCCGAGGGTGCCATGGTAGTGGTGAACGATATCGTTAAGGACCCGGACGGCTCCTGGGGGGCGGATAGAGTAGTTAACGAGATTAAAACCGCCAACGGCACGGCCGTGGCCAACTATGACAGTGTTGCCAGCATGGAAGGCGGTCAGAAAATCGTCAGGACCGCCATCAGTAACTTTGGCCGCATCGATATCCTGGTTAACACAGCCGGTAATTTCAAAATAGTACCCACTGTTGAAGTTACGGAGAAAGACTGGGATGACACGCTTAACGTGCATTTGAAAGGGGTTTTCGCCTGCACCCAGGAAGCCGTCAGGGAAATGATAAAGCAGAAAAGCGGCGGCAGAATAATTAACATCACTTCGTTAGCCGCCTACTCACCGGATTTGGGGCCGGGTCCCAGCATACCCTACTGCACGGCCAAAGCGGGTGTTCTCGGTTTCACCAGGCTGTTGGCGGTGGAACTTAAAGAACATGGCATAACAGCCAATTCCATATCGCCCGGGGCGAAAAGCGTCCTGTTCCCATATGAAGCGCCGGGGCCGGAATACGTGGCACCGATGCTGGTCTATCTGGCGACCGATGAAGCTAAAGATATTACCGGTCAGATTATCCGCATTATTGGCGGAGATGTCATCGTCTTTGCTCCGCCCATGGGAGAGCCATTGGGACATCATTACCTTCATAAGGAAGGTAAATGGACAGTCGACGAACTTATCGAGATTATGCCGAGGATGATATCGCAATAAAAGTCACGTTAGTTTCTATTTAATATAAAAGGTTAAGGAAGTAATGACTGGTAAATTAACGGGCAAGGTGGCGGTGGTCACCGGAGCTGGAAGTATATCCGGTATTGGCAAAGAAGCAGCCTTAGCCATGGCAGCCGAGGGTGCCATGGTAGTGGTAAACGATATCGTTAAGGACCCGGACGGCTCCCGGGGGGCGGATAGGGTGGTTAAGGAGATTAAAAGCGCCAGCGGCACGGCCGTGGCTAACTATGACAGTGTTGCCAGCATGGAGGGCGGTCAGAAAATCATCAGGACCGCCATCAGCAGCTTTGGCCGTATCGATATCCTGGTTAACGCGGCTGGCAATTTCAAAACGGCGCCAACTGTTGAATTTACGGAGAAAGACTGGGATGCCATACTTAATGTGCATTTGAAAGGGCTTTTCGCCTGCACCCGGGAAGCCGTCAGGGAGATGATAAAGCAGAAGAGTGGCGGCAGAATAATTAACTTCACTTCTGTAGCTGCCTATACGGTCAGTATGGGGCCAGGTCCCAGCGCCGCGTACTGCACGGCAAAAGCTGGTATTCTAGGTTTCACCAGGCTGTTAGCGGTGGAATTGAAGGACTATGGTGTTACTGCCAATTCCTTATCACCTATTGCAACCACCGCTCTCAACCCATATGACCCCAACCAGCCGGGGCCGGAGTACGTGGCGCCGATGGTTGTCTATCTGGCGACCGATGAAGCGAAAGATATAACCGGCCAGATTATCCGTATCACTGGCGGAGAAGTCTGTGTCTATGCTCCGCCAATGGGAACGCCGGTAGGACATCATTACCTCTATAAGGAAGGTAAATGGACTGTGGATGAACTCACCGAGCTTATGCCGGTGATGATATGGCGCTAAAAGCCACACCAAATAATACCGAAAGGAGAGAAATGGCTGGAGGATATACGGGAAAGATTCTGTTTGTGGATCTCTCTACACGGGCAATCAAAGAAGAGGCGCCGCCTGATAGTCTCTACAAAGACTTTATCGGGGGCTCGGGTCTTGGTGCCAGGATTCTCTACAGTCGGCAGAAGGCGGGCGTTGACCCGCTCGGACCGGAAAACATTCTCGGCTTTGTTACCGGTCCGCTCACCGGTACTCCGGCTGTTACCGGTACCCGGTACCAGGCAGTAGCGAAATCGCCGCTTACCGGCGGTTGGGGGGACGCTAACTCAGGGGGGCATTTTGGACCTGTCCTCAAGTTCGCCGGCTACGATGCAGTATTCGTCAACGGAATATCAGATAAGCCGGTTTTTCTCCTTATCGACAATGGAAAAGCTGAGATAAGAGATGCCGGTCACTTATGGGGAAAGAGTACCTATGAAACCGAGGATACGCTGAAGGCTGAGCTATCCAGGGATGTAGAATGTATCTGTATCGGTCCGTCTGGTGAGAAACTTGCCCTTATCTCCTGCATTATCACTGAAAGAGGCTCTGCTGCCGGACGCTCGGGATTAGGGGCGGTCATGGGTTCTAAAAAGCTCAAGGCAGTGGCAGTCAGAGGCAATATGAAGTTACACCTCGCCAATGAGGAGGCAGCTAACAGGTTGCGAAGGGAGCATGCGAAAGACCTGGGGATATTAAAGATTGGTGGAATGCCATTTATTCAGTTTCATCATACATATGGCACTGCTGACCAGGCCGACCGTGCAGCCCATAACGGTGACGCTCCGGTTAAAAATTGGGGTGGCATCGGCATTATAGACATGCCGGATGTAACAGGGCTCTCTCTTGAGGAGGCACAGGCTAATGTCGATAGAAGGTATGGTTGCTGGCATTGTCCTTTGGCATGTCAAGCCTCGCTAAAAGAAGGGAAAGCGCCTTACAGGTATCCGGCCGGCACTCGACGGCCGGAGTATGAAACCCAGGAGGCTTTTGGCAGTATGTGCCTCAACACTGATTCAGAGTCGATTGCAATGGCGAACCATCTCTGCAATAGCTACGGGGTGGATACTATCTCCACCGGCACTGTCATCAGCTTTGCTATCGAGTGTTATGAGAATGGCGTTATTACCAGGAAAGATACCGATGGGATTGAACTGACCTGGGGTAATTCTGAGGCTATCGTCGCCATGACTGATAAGCTGGTGAAGAGAGAAGGCTTTGGTGATATCCTTGCCGATGGTGTACGTATAGCAGCCAGGAAAATAGGGAGGAAAGCTCAGAAGTACGCGGTACATATCGGGGGACAGGAACTGGGAATGCACGACCCCAAGTTTATCAATTTCCGGAAATCAACCCTCGGCGCCGGCTACAAGATGGACGCTACACCCGGTCGCCACACCGCTCAGTTCGGCCCCGCCAACTTCCAGACGCAGCTTCTTAATGCGGTAGGACTATGTACGTATTGTCACTGGCCGGTACCCGACGGTAATAAATACATAAGGGAATATATGAGTGCTGTGACCGGCTGGCAGCGTTCGTTTGAAGAGCTGTTGACCTGCGGAGAAAGAATTGTCAATATGAGGCACGCCTTTATTCTACGCGAGGGTATAAACCCCCTGACGCTGAAAGTACATCCCAGGATAGCTGGCCGTCCTCCTCAGAAGGAGGGCCCGCTTGCCGGTGTGAAGTTGGATATTGAGGCGCAGGTATACTGGTGTCTTGGCGCTATGGAATGGGATCGAGAAACAACCAAGCCAAGCAAAAAGAAATTACTGGCACTCGGACTGGATGATGTAGCTGAAGACCTCTGGCCAGAGTAATCGGCTTCTTGCCTCCGGTTTGAGCTATCGAAAAATCTCTCCAAGCCGGATTCCCGCATTTTCTGCACCGGCTCGCCCGGCGCCTCTAGCGGCAACCGGTAAACAGGAGTAAGAATGAGTAAATACGTGAGTTACAAGGGGTTAGAGAAATGGAAAAGTATATAGATTTCTCAAAGGGACCTTTACCCGATCTCGAAGATAGCGAGGTAGCGCCTTTCTGGGAAGCGACACGACAGGGCGAAATACGCTTTCCGAAGTGCCTTAAGTGTAACCGATTTCACTGGTACCCGTGTGTGCTCTGCCCGTTCTGCCATTCCTCGGATATCGAGTGGCAGGCGGTCAAAGGCAAGGCGAAGGTGTATACCTGGACTCACGTCAGGTGGGACCTGGGCCCGCTTTATCACGCGCAGGGACCTTATATCGTGGCGTACGTAGAATTTTCTGACGCTCCCGGCGCCCACCTGGTAACCAACCTTGTTGACTGCAAACCCGAAGATGCTTATATCGGGATGCCGGTGGAAGTCGTTTTCCAGCAGATTAACGATGAAGTTGCGATGCCTCTTGTTAAACCGGTAAGCGATAAATCGTCATAGCCTGCTTGATAAATAGGAGGGTACTGATATGGACAGTTTACGTGACAGAATTGCAATCGTTGGCATAGGGGAAACCGAATATTCCCGGCAGGCTTCCGAGCGCGGGGTGAAGGCGCTCATGATTGAAGCTGTCCAGAAGGCGCTCGATGATGCCAGTATCAGCCCCAGGGAAGTGGATGGGGTTGTTAGCCAGGGGATTTCCCTCGACCTGCTCAGCGCCAGCGAACTGGCATATAACCTCGGGATACCCCGCCGCTATAGCGTCAATGTGTCCGGTTCCGGCGCGGGCAGCATGGGCTCGCCCCTGGCTGCCGCTATGGCTATTTCCACAGGTCAGGCGGATGTCGTGGTGGCTCATTTTGGCCTTGACTTCGCCAAACAAAGAAGAAAAAGTTTTACCTATGGCGAGCATGGCAGCAACATAAAATTATCTTTCGAGATTCCATATGGCCTGTACGGGCCGTCCTGCCAGTACGCCGCGAAGGCACAGCGCTATATGTATGAATACGGACTTACCAGGGACCAGCTTGCCAGGGGACTCGGCGCAATCGCAGTTAACCAGCGCCGCAATGCGATTCTGAACGGCAATGCGGTAATGAAGAAGCCCCTCACCCTCGAGGACTACCTGAACAGCCCCATAGTGGCAGACCCTCTGAGGCTCCCTGATTATTGTCTGATGAACGACGGTGCCTGTGCCTTTGTAATGACTTCTGCCGAACGGGCTAAGAAATGCCCCCACATACCGGTATATGTTATGGGAGTTGGTTTTGGTGGATTCCAGATGACTAATGCCGATTCGGAGACCCAATCGGGGGATAATTTTCTTGACCAGCCGGCAGAGCGCCAGGCATTAGACAGCGCACTTAAGATGGCTGGCATTTCTCGAGAGGACCTGGACTTTGCGGAGATATATGACTCGTTCACTATTATGCTTCTGTTGTTCCTTGAAAGCCTTGGCTTTTGTAACAAGGGTGAGGGATGTGCATTTGTTGAAAGCGGGGCTATCAGCCTGGAGGGGTCCCTACCGGTCAATACGCATGGCGGCCATCTCTCCCATGCTATGATAACCGGCGGTACTCACGTGGTGGAGGCAGTAAAGCAACTGAGAGGTGAGGCCGGTAACTGCCAGATAAAGAACGCAAAGATAGGGTTGGTTGCCGGTGGCAGCGGAGCTATCGACGGTGCGTCTACCATTTTAAGAAGAGGCTAGCCGGCTCTGGTATATTGACTAAGTGTTCTCGGTTCTACCATACCGGAAGCCGGTCTTCTATCTAATGATACACAGGAAGGAGTAGATTCTATATGACTGAGTTGAAATATGAAAAATACATTATCAAAGGGCACCCGCCTGTGCCGCCGCCGGAAAACCAGCCTCGACGTGCAGAAGGGTTCGATTCAAGGGTGGAGCGTCCCAGACTGCATCCGTTGATGGCGCTGACTCCCCGCGCGATAAAAGGAGCCAATATAGTGATTTGCCAGTGGGTCTACGCGGGAGAAGAACCGGGCGTTCAGGGCGCTCATACCCATCCTTATGACGAGCTAATCGGATTCGTCGGAACGAACCCTGACGACCCGTATGATCTTGGCGGTGAAGCCGAGTTATGGATGGACGACGAGCAGTATTTCATTAATAACAGTTTCATGGTCTATGTGCCGAAAAATCTGAAACACTGCCCCCTGATAATCAGGAATATCAAGAGGAATATTCTCCACTTCGATATCCAGTTTACGACCGGCGAGTTTAAAGAAACGGCTGCGTGAATCAGGGGAGAGTATGTCAGGAGCCAATTCCTGGTTCTCGTGGTTTCATTCAAATCACGCATAAACGAGACCGGTTATAATCTCAATCTGGCAGGTTTAAACTTTTAGCCAGATTGTCGAGCTTCAAATCGCGCACTTTCGCCTGGGTAGGAATTCCTCCTTCAGACCAGCCCCGGATTGAATAATACTCCTGAAGCGTCTCGTCCCAGGGTATCTGTTTCCCTCGAAATGCCCCTGATGTAGCGGGCTCGTAGACTCTTTTATCACTCCAGACATCGTTCTTGGCATCCCAGCCTTTCAATCTATAATTAAAAAGCCTTTGAAGATTGAAAATCCTTTCTCCCACCTTAAATAATTCCTCTGGCGTGGTATTCCAACCGGTTATTTTATTCACAATCTCAGCCCACATAGTTGGACCTATACCAACAAGAAACCAGGTAGTACCGGAGCTGTACATACAGGTGACTAAGGAATTGGTCGCTGCCATAATGTTTTCAGAATAGATTGTGAATGCAGCTTTGCCACTGGTGGCTCTTACCCAGGCTTCGTCAACTTGCGGAGGGTCTCCGAATATCAGTTTTTTAGTTTCAAGCGGCATATCCAGTTTTTCTAACGCCTCTCGATAAACATCGGCACAACTCTTACCGATGAGCTCTGGGAGTGTATCTCTTCGCTCCTGCATAAAGAACAATTCATAGGGGTTGTGACAGCGGTTCCAGTCACCTCCTCGGGGGCTGGTCAATACGCCCAGGGACCATATTAATGCTTGAATCTTGGGATCACCTTGCAGGTACGGTTTGCCTTTGACATGCGGGGCAATGTCCTCAGAGCCTTTACCTATTTGACGACTGGCCTCAGCGACGCCGTCAGCGAGTAAATTCCCCAGTTTACCACGGCGATGAGCTATTCTGTTGGCTACTTCCCATATCAGATCCGGGTCGCCCCGCTGTAAAACGAGTCCATCGGTATCATCTGTCGTCATCATGCCATTCTCGAAACAATCAACAGCCCAGGAGAAAGCCAGAGTAAAGGAAGAAGGGTCCATTCCGAGTTCCTGCATCAACCTCTCGTAATACATCCAGGCGTCGAAATCTTCAATACCAAGATCACGTAAACAGTTAGTAATAAAGGTCATGTGACCTCCAACCTGTCTCAGACCCGCATACCTGCCTTCTTTTATCTGAATAACGTGGTAACACGGCGCCACGCAGTTAAGGCAGCCGACGTTCCAGAGATGTGGGAAGTCGGCCTCCTTCCTGTTCTTGACCGACTGGTCTCCACTCAACGCCAGTCGGTAGGCGGAGAAGGGAGCAGTAGTAGATCCATGTTCCTGCCATAACTTTATTAGAGGCTCTTCCGTGAGGACAAACTGACCGATACGATATGATGAATCAAGTAATCCCCGCGGGTCGTGCAGAGGAATCTCTCCCGTGCCGCGCACGGCTATCGCCTTAAGGTTTTTCGAACCCATCACTGCACCACCGCCCGACCGACCTGGACACGAAGTGCCATCGGCACACGGCGGAGCATACTTGACAAGATTTTCTCCCGCTACGGAGGTACTTAGAACTTTAATTTCAGCCTCATAACGTTCTCTCAGCTCTTCCCTTATCGCCTTTACTGTCCCTCCGGTTTCCTTGCCCCAGATGTGGGAAGCATCCTTAATCGTTATTTCCTGGTTGTCAACAAAGATATAGACTGGCTTGGCCGCCTTGCCTCTAACGATTAATACATCAAACCCGGCATACTTGAGGGTAGATGGGTAGTGCCACCCAAATGAGCCTGAAGAAAAGCCACCTGTATCCGGGCTGATACAACCGAGCATCGCTCTTCCCGCCCACGGTGCAGCTGTGGCACTCCACGGACCGGTAGCAATAATGATTTCATTCTCAGGACTCAGGGGGTCTATCGGCTCTGGAAAATCCTTCCACAAAATTTTGGTGATGAAGCCATCACCTCCCAACCAAAGTCTAGGATCAATGTCATATTCTCTCCAGAAGGTGTCAATAGGTACTATCTTTACTTCCTGCTTTGTCAAATCAACAAAGGCGGCTTTACCGGCATATCCTCCGGGTATCGGCATACTTACTATCTCCCACTCATTCTACTTTACGGTCTTTGTCACAAGCGTTACCCTGCTTGTCTTTGTTAATAATATATTAGGGGCGAGCACGAGTTAACGTTGGCTTTTCGAATCCATTGCCAGAATCAGGATATCTCAACAGGATTGTGATGTCAATAAATATACGTACGTCGTATCCAATGCATATATCGATTTAATAATAGAATAGGATAATCTTATGATTATCCTATTCTATCTCATGCGGTACTTCTACCCACAAATTTATCTTCTACTTAAAGCCTAGTTTCTTCTCATGGACCACGCTTTCACACCTAGAAGAATTAGCAGCAAGACAACAACCACAGAACCGGCAATTATACCTCCAATGAGCCCCCAATTAGTTTGCTCTAGCTCTTCTTCTTTTCCTTTAACCGTAAATGTGCCGGTCATGCCGTTGACATCCACGGTATAGTCTCCGGCGGTGTCCTGAGTTGTGGTGAATGTTACTTTCTGACTGGCACCACCAGCCAGGGTCACATCCTGGGTATTTACCGATACCCCATTTATTTCCAGAATTGCTGTAAGTGTGTCTTCAAGGTCTCCCGTATTGGTTACTAGAGCACTGATGGTCACACTCTCTCCGGTATAAACCTCCGTGGGAGATACAGTTAAGCTGCTGGTGGTAAAGGCTGCTGGTTCGGGTAATTCTTCTGTTTCTGTTACCACCGTAAAAGTACCTGTTTTACCATCAATATCCACGGTATAGTCTCCGGCGGTGTGCTGTACTGTGGTGAATATTACTTTCTGACTCACACCACCAGCTAGAATTATTTCTTTACTATCCACCACTACATCGTTAATTTTCAGAGTTACGGTACGGACGATGTCAAATTCACCTCGATTCGTTACCAAGGTACTGATGGTCACAGTATTTCTGGTACCAACCTCAGCGGGAGAAATAGTTAATTCACTGACCGTGAAGTTAACAACGTAGTTCGGCGCCATTACAGCATACGTGGAAAAGTGATCAATCGTGGCTGAAACACTGTCCGTCTCTTTATTAACGGTACTCTCCACGGGAGTCCATTCACTTCTACTCTCATCCCAGATAGCTATAAACAGGTTGTCTTCTGAAACTCCTTCGGGAATTGAGGAGGCATCATATTCAATAACGATAGTTACCGGGGGGTCGAAAGTAGAACCTTCCGGTCCCAGGGTATAAGCACTGCTGACTATTGTCTCGTTTTCTTCGGCCGGATTCGCTTCGGTCAGAGTGGTCACACTAATATGCTCCAGAGATACTCCCGTGTTATCCTTGCATATTGTATTCTTTGGAATATACAGGAGGACTTTCTCGTCGTCACTTGGTGCCTCTACATCGACTAATAATTTACCATCTGCGTTTATAGCTGCGAGATTAGTGACGTGCCCTTCTACTGTTACAGCTTCTACTATTATGGCGTCACTATCATCTTCTTCACTTGCATCACTACTGGCACCACCTACTATTCCACCTGTAATACCACCTCCAGTGCTTCCTACAGTAAAGCTCAGGGTCGTCTTCTGGGATATACCGGCATAGCTATTCCCCGCCGAATCGTCAAAGCAGGTGGCATCTATCAACATGTAGTATCCGGTTCCTGAAGCAAAAGTGCCTGAAGGGTTGATTGTTATCTGCGTTGTTCCTGAGCCGCTCACCTTGTTCGTGTCGGTGACATCAATGGTCTCAAAGGTACTGTCGTCAGAGGTAAGCTTAATAATGATATTGCCGCTCTCGGCATCCACCGCCTCGCTGAAATTCAGCACGATGCTGGCGCTTGCAGATATACCCGTAGCACTGGTAGCCGGGGTCGAACTCGATAGCGACGGATTTACAACGTCCGCTGAGGTAAAGCTCAAGGTCGTCTTCTGGGATATACCGGCATAGCTGTTACCAGCCGTATCATCAAAGCAGGTGGCATCTATCAACACGTAGTATCCGGTTCCCGAGGCAAACGTGCCTGAAGGATTTATGGTTATCTGCGTTGTCCCCGAACCACTCACCTTGTTCGTGTCGGTGACATCGATTGTCTCAAACGTGCTGTCGTCAGAGGTAAGCTTGATAACGATGTTGCCGCTCTCGGCATCCACCGCTTCGCTAAAATTCAGCACTATGTTGGCACTCGCCGATATACCCGTGGCGCTAACAGCCGGTATAGAACTCGATAACGCGGGATTGCTGGAGTCCGCCGTGGGTATGACGGCACTTGAAACGGTGGACTTAACCGACTCGTTACCGCCGCTGTCGGCAGCCGTTATCTTGTAGTAGTAAGTATTACCATTGCTAACTGTAGTATCGGTATAGGAAGCGGTTTGAACATTTGAGATGTTAACCTGTGTATAGGTACCTGTTGCCGAGGTTGAGCGGTAAATCTCGTAGCCAAGCAGGTCGGTCAGGGCGCTCCCGTCAGTGTTTGTTGTAGGAGCCGTCCAGCTCAGGGACACCTGATTATTACCAGCGGTAGCTACAAGTCCGGTCGGAGATGCTGGAGCCATACCATCGGTTGGCATGATAGGGCTGAATACAGTCAAATGGTTGGTCGTACCCATGAAGGTAACGCTGACCAGATTGTCCCAGGTAGTTCCCGAAGCAGGGTCATAAGCAGTAGTCGTAGGAATAGATATGTAGGTCGAGGCTGACTCATCCCAGTACGCCATCTTAACCTTTGCTACTTCTGTCAGGCCGGTGAACCCGGCGGCTATCAGTTCCTCCTTGGTATACTGCATTTCAATGGTGATATCGTTATCCAGATTGGTTACCGGATTGCCGTTAGCATCAAAGAAGGTGACCTGCTTCCCTTTCCCGCCCAGAGGTGCCGCGGTGGTGGTGGTGGGGAGATTGGAGGTCTCTTTAGCCTGGACCTGGAAGTCTGAGGTCTCTGACCCTGCCGCATTCGGAGGAACGGTTATCTTTATGCCGGCGTTCGGGTCGTTGAAAGTAGCCCCTAAAGCTGGTTTGAATGGCTGGGCTTTTGGCGGTGCCAGTGACATGGTATCGGAAAGGAGAATGTTTACTCCGGTTACCACTTCACTCTCCACGCTTACCGGGTTGTTGGAATAAGCCTTTTCCTGATAGCCATCAGCCCCTCCGAAGAGCCGCCAGTCACCCGGCGAGACATATAGAGTGTAGGAGCCATCGGGATTAACCGGTGTGTTGGTAAAGCCCCCACCGAGTTTGTCGGCATGTACAAAGGCAGGAGATACTCCCTCACCGGTATCGTAGCTGCCGTTACTGTTGGTATCAATGTAGATATAGCCGGAGACTGTCAGAGAAGTCTTGGTTATAGTCAGATTTAACGTGTTTGCTCCGACATCAACTGTTATTGTTTGAGGCTCACTGATATAGCCGGGCCTTTCCGCGGTTATCATATAGGTCCCTGCTTTAACCGCCAGATTGTAGTTGCCCGAGGAGTTTGTCGGTGTGCCGAAGTGCATTCCGTTTTCCGGGCTTCCGACGTGGACGAAGGCGTCAGGAACGGGAGCACCCAGTCCGTCATGGACGGAGCCTGTGACCGTGGATTCGCCAACACCGCTGAGGTCAAAAGTACAGGTGCTATCCGAGGTCAGATCAAGATAGAACGGTGAGGTCTGTCCTTCAGTGGGAATGAATTCACCGTAACCCGGGATATGGGCGAAACCGTGGTAGGCGCCCGCCGGCAGATTAACAGTAGTGGTCAGGGACAGGTCTTTTATCTCGAAATGCCTGCCCATTCCCAGCGGCTGTGTAGTTGCCGGGTCGATCTTCATAATATCGACATAGGCAGTCATCGTGGATGACCCACCGGTGAAGCTGATGGTGAGTGTTTTCAGGTCGGCGGTACCAACGTTTATGTTGACATCGGTAACATCACTGGTGGTTGCTTCCACGTTCCAGGGCTCAGAAGGAGTTGCAGGGTGGGTGACGCTTCCGGCGTTAGCCGCTACTTCACCATATTCCGGGGTCCAGATATCTACACGGTAGTATTTTGGATCACCGGTTGACCCTTTTACATTGATTGAATAGTTCCCGACGCTGTCGGTGCTGGCACCATTGTCGTAGCCAGTGAAGTAGCCCTGGGCGTTTACTTCCACGGCACGGATTGGTATGTAAGCCTGGGCAACTCCACCAATAGTGACATTACCCATTATTCTTACATATGTAACTCCCGATTCGGGGAAGAAGTTTATATTCTGCTTGTCAGTGGTGGTTATCTCAAGCCCTGTTTTTTCCGGCAACTGACCGTAACCTGGCAGGAAAGCACCGACATTCCAGGTTCCGGATGCTACGTACAGGATGTAGAGACCTGAACTATCAGTCATTGCTTCTGCGTGACCTGGACCATCAATTCTGTAGGCATAGACTGATGCGCCACTTACAGTGTTTGTCCCGTCAGTTACTTTGCCGGAGATGGTCCTTTCCGGTCTGGAAATCTTTACTATGATGTCGCTGGTTTCAACTCCGTTAACGTATGCTTTTGTCTCCCCGCCCACCTGTCTGACGTCAACTCCGATTTCACGTGAACTGGGCATACCGGGCAGGAAGGCACCCACCGTATACATACCTTCCGGCAGGTGAAGAGTGAAAGAGCCGTCGGGCAGTGAAGAAACATGAGAACCGAACATTCCCGTCGGTGAGTAGGCATATACTTCGGCGTTGGGAATAGGATTACCGGCTCCGTCATAAACGTGCCCATTGACCGATAGCGAAGTCCCCACGGTAAAGAGGATGATTCCATCATTTGCCGTGTCGCTGGTTTCAATCCAGTTGGTACCATCGTAGGTCACGTCGACCGATGGAGGTGGCATCCAGTCCGGCATAGGCACCGGACCCATTGTCATCGTCCCCTTTGGCGCCGCCGGGCCCATTCCTACCATGTATGTACCATTGGACGGTAGATAGAGAGTCGTGGTGAGAGGAGACTCAGCGGTATAATTATCATCTAACCTGACCGTTTTAAAGGCAAAGCCGGAAGGAGAATTAGCGAAGACGTCAACGTCTCCAGCGCTATCTCCGGAGAAATTACCGACAATTTTTACCGTCAAAGCCGGTCTGCCGGCAGAGGTGGTGAAGGTGAAGTTCTTCGTGTAGACTTTATTGGTGGTAGTGGTATCGTCCAGTCTGATTGGTTCCGGATTACCTGAACCGAAGTATTCACCATCGCCCACTCCGCTGGCGATTACTAGCGATGATTCGGTCATAAGATTGTATTCACCGGCTGGCAGCCCTGTAATCGAGTAGCTGGCTGAAGACTGGTCACTAAAAATAACCTCAACCTCTATCGGGCCTGTCATAGGCGAACCGCCGAAAACGATGACCGGGTTTCCGGTTGAAGTAGTGATATTATTGGGGAAGACAATGTTTCCGGAAATCGAATACTGGCCAGCCTCCGTAATAAAGAAAGGCATCGAGTTGATCGACTCCAGGAGGCTTCCGCCAGCCATCGTCTTGATATCGACCGTATAGCCGGAAGTTTCGAAACTCTTGGGTATATTTGAGTTCCTGATACCGGCGATTTCCAGATGAATGAAATCATGGTCATCGTTGGAATCAGAGCCTGTTTGATAGCCGGCTGTTCCGACCGCGCCCAGAGAAATAGTGACGGTTCGGGCTGAAGCATTTATTATCACCCCGTCATTATTGGCACCGCCACTCTGAGGCTCTTCGGCGGCATTGCCGAGCACCACTACCCCGGGACCAGGCCCGTTAATATCTTTGTGAGCCCATTCTCCGGTGGTGTCGGCATTCCTCGCTCCGGAGATATCGAAGCCGGAGGGGAAGGTAAGGACAATTTTCCCAGTCGGAGGGATCGCTCTATTAAGAGGCATATCTACCATATAGGTAGTGGTGGCGCCGGCAATCATACTCATCGGGAAGACTCCGGGCTTATTCATGCCCATATTCCCCATATCCATTCCGCCACCCGCGCCCATCATTCCTTCAGAGCCGGGCCCCATCTCTCCTCCCTGGGCGCTGTTGCCGATAGGGCCACCAGCAGCATTTCTGCCAAAGGCGGAGGTGTCGGGAGCGGCGATATTGCCTTCGATTACGTTTCCGGAAAGGTCTGTAACATTATTTACCCAGACACGGAATCCGCCCATCATAGGTAGGTGGAGACCCTCTATGATAACCGTGTAAGTTCCGGCATCATAGAAGAAGTTCAAGCCCTGGGCTTCAGACAGTAAGCCGGTAGTGCCACCGTTGCCTGTATAAGGTGTGCCCGTGGGGTCTTGCTCCGGTGGTCCAGTATCGGTATACAGAGTATAGTTCGCCGGATTCAGGGCTGAAGTCGGCCATTGATTTGTGTTTGTTATCTTCGCCGTATTCATCGGCTCGGAGAATGAAATCGCCATCTTGAAGTCCGAAGACTTGGCGAAACTGATAAGAGGTTGTATGGTATCGGCCTGGCCGCTGGTGGTGAAGACAGCATAGTAATCAGCGGCAAGGTAATGCCCGTCTCCACCAACTAAATCGGCAATGCCTTCAGAACCTCCCATTACCTTCAGAGTATATGTAGTGTTGGGGCTGAGAGCCAGAGAAGGACTGAAAGTAGCTACCCTGTCAAGAGGCTTATAGTTGACCGTGCCTTTCACCAGAGTAGTACCGACTTTCAGGGTAATGGTGGTTCGGGTGACCGTTGCCGGGTCGATGTCCTTATTAAAACCAATCTCAATCACTCCCATGTTCACCGGGGCGCCTGTAAGAGTACCGGCAACACCGATATCACCGGGTGATGTGCGGAACATTTCCAGATTGGTTCCCATTATCTGAGGAGCACCACTGGTGTCCAAGCCTGAGCTGGTATCGAATTCCGCCCTGAAAACAATCCGGTTTTCAAAATCCGGTTGACCGGGATCGGCCATAAAAATACCCTTCATACTCCTGGCACCACCCAGGACACGTATTTCATAGTGGTGGTTAACAGCCAGTGTGCCGCCTCCACCGATTGTCAGCGTGACCACCTGGTTAGTGGCGTCATCGAGAGATACCGAGGCTAAAGGTACGTATTCTCCTATATGGCTGCCCTGGTAATTGGGGTCGTACAGCTTGACGTTAAGCCCGGTACTGCCCGTAGTTTCGATGGTCGAGCGGTCCATAGGCTCGGAGAACGATATACTGATTTTAGTATTGGTAGGCACGTTGAACGAACCGGGAGCTGGCATCGAGCCGATGACGTAAGGAGGATAAGCCACTCCCTGACCGAAAGTGCCACCCGTGGCATCTGAAAAAGTAGTGAATTCCATTACGTACCGGCCATCCGGCTGGTTTCCCTCGATGGGATTACCAGCTAAGTCAGTGACCGCCGGCGTTATTACAAAGAAGTACTTCACTCCCTTATTAAGCGGAGTACTCGAGGAGAATATTATCTTGATGTCATAGGGGTCGTTCTCATCGTAAGTTACCCGTCCGGGAATCCTGTTTTCACCGGTTGTGGTCAGGAAAATATTCGAGCCGGCATCGGTTGTATTCATGTCAACGATAGTAGAGCTGTCCATCGGCTCTGACATATGAGCAACGACAGGCGCAGCTTCCTGGCTGATATCGATTGGTGCTCCCATCATGCCTTCGCATGGGTCGGTCCACATAACGAAAGCCCTCTCTGCATCGCCACCCATACCGAATTGCCCTTCTGACAGATAAAAGTCGTTTCCGGTTGAAGTTGGGTTTCCGGCATTTACTGAGATGCCATCAATCCAGCCTTCCATATAACCGCCTTTAGCGGCAACAACAGAATACGTGCCGTCGGCTACGGTAAAGCTGTAAGTACCTTCAACACCGGTATTAACAGCGTCAAGGCTGGAGCCGGGTATCATAACGATGGTGTCTTCAAGAATAGCCCCGGTATTATCGTATACAGTGCCGGAGATAGTCCGGCTGTAGTCGGCTGCCGCAGTAAAACTCAGAGTAAAGAAGTAGTTTGCTGCCGCGGTCTCATCATCGGCATCGTGGGAGTTGGGGTCGGTATCAAATGCCGGATTGGTAGTAAAATAAGCGTAATTACCGGCGGCATCCTTGGCTACAAGATAGTATTCGATCTGAGTTGAGGTGCTCCACCCGGAATCCCAGGGGAGCGTATGCAGATAAACGCCGTTATTGGCAGAAGCCTCGACTCCTGTGATTGTACTAAAGGTCTCCTGACCGCTGACCCTCCATTTCATCTGAATCGGGGCTGTCGGGTCGAGTTCGCGGTCATCATGGGCTTGAGCCATGATTATGGTATCAGCCTCTTCTTTAGCAATTGAATTCGGCATACTCATAATCATCGGGGGCATGGTATCAGCACCTGCCTCGGCGGACGTCTCGCCGGTGAGTGTGGTCGCAGTTGAAGCTGCCGCTACCGATTTGTTCAGGGCCATATCCACGGCAATGACATAGGCTTTATAGCTGCCATCGGCCAGATTATCGCCGGCGCTGTCATTTATTTTTCCCGGCGAAGCGGTGAAACTGGCAGTACCCTGACCGCCGTATACCTGAGTAAAGGGGTTGTGGATGACTCTGTCAAGCTCGGTACTCGCTGGTAAAATATAGATGACATATTTGTCAAAAGTCGGGTCGGGAGTCGTGGCAGGAGTCCAGGTTACGGTTACGTCCTCGCCGTTCAGACCGAAGTTCATCGTATCGTTGTCAACCAAAACGACATTGGTTACGGGGTCCGGGGCAAAGCTATCGCCACCGGCATTCATCGCCCCTATCGTCGGGCTGGAAAAGGTCTGCCAGTCCGCAGATTTGTTGGTATCGTAGCCATTGTTTCCACGGCCAATCGATTGCCCTTTCAAGACACCGGGGACAAAATCTCCGGCAGGCCACTGAAAAACACCGGCTGATCCTTCATTAGCCTGGCCGCCAGCCCCGTATTCAACGTAGTCCTTGGCACCATCTACTCCATCGGTTAAGAAGACATCGCCTGCCAGTAATGGCATCGGTGCCCAGCCGGCGGTGCCAGTATAAAGGTTACCCGGGTCATTAGTGCCGTCGGCGTTCCAGTGTATTACCAGGTAACCATTGGCATTAATGTTTGTCTGGTCAGGGACGGTATATACTTTCCCGGCAGCCCGTATTTTCCAGCCGGAAACAGGCTCCGGATCGCCGGCGTTGTTGTATAGTTCAATCCACTGGTGAGTGGAGGTTGCATTATTGTAATGGACTTCGTTGATGACAATCGGATTGCTACCTGACATTTCAGGTGACTCGGTGTCACCGTTATTTTGAGGTTCTGATATTGTTCTCACAATGAAGTCAGCTATATTGTTCTCACTATCAAATCCATTTCCCATACCCACATCAATTCCATTGGTCATTGATGTGGTGGTTGCATCGGAGCATGCCTTCCTTTCAATGCTGCCATTGGCCGCTGGTGCAGATACCGGTGCGCCCTCTGCGTATATTGAACCGCTTCCCCAACCCGCCTTATCCTGAATTGCCTGGGCGGTGGAGCTGGTCACGGCGGTCTGATTATTTACTAGGAAGACGGTACCGCCAGTTGCGGAAAGGGCAAAAGTGGTTCCGGTATAGGTAAGGTCGGCTGACTTTGTCCCGCCATAGTCATAACCGTCTGAATTAGCAATAAGGAAAAAGCTGTGTCCCGGTATCGTCCCGCTAAGATTTAGCTTGCTGGCGGGAGATTCGGAGGAAAGGCTGGCGGCTGCCCCGTCTTTATACTGAATTGACCAGGAAGACAGGTCAACAGGCTCCGGCGTGCGGTTGTAGAGCTCAATAAACTCGTCGCTGTCGGCGCTGGCTCCTCCACCCGCAGTCTGAATCTCGGAAATTACCACTGGAGAGCCCATCATGCCGCCCTGTCCGATGGTAATATCGTTAGGGTTGGGCGGTGAAGCTGCCTCCGGCAGTGTTGCTGTGTCCAGTGTTATCCCGTCAGCCGGAACCTGAACTCTGAACGTAGCCCCGGGTGGCGGCATATTAGAGGTACGGAGAATTAAAAAGTAGTCCTGGCCAGCATTACTGCCGGTATCGTCAGGTGGAAGTGGGTCAGGACTTGCCAGGGTTAGCGTAGTGTCGTAGGTACTACCGTTTTGATTCCAGACCGGCGTGCTGGCAAGGGGCAGGTAAGTATCCTGGAAATTTTCGGGAGGGTCGGGCTGCCCGAAAGCCCCGGCACTCTTGTTGTCTTTATAGAGTGCCAGACCGGACATCCCGTCATTGGCTGCCAGTTGGGCCAGTCCGGTTGTCGGGTCAAATGTGCTGCCGCTGGGTATCAGAATAGTGACCTTTAAGGAGACCAGTGCTCCTCCGTCGTCAGTAGATAGATTGAGTCCCAGGGCAGGGCATTCCATACCGGGCCCGATCATCATACCGGGAAAAGACCCCATAACGGTAGGAGTTTCTCCTGGTGGCGGTGTATCGGCTTCGGTGGTGATTTGTGGGCTGTTTGACGGTAGAGACCAGTTGGGTACTTCATCGGCAGTCTTGATGGCAAAGAAATAGACTGTCGAGGGAGCAAGGTTGCCCACGATGAAGCTTTCGTTTTGTCCGGCTGACTTGGGAGGTGGCTCACCGTTTACCTGTGTAGCCGCATTCCATTTGTTTTCATCGTCTATTATGGCGCTGGCATATCGGATATCGTACTGAATAGCCTGTCCGGTATCCCCGTCATCGCCCGGGGCGGTCCAGGAGAGAATTACGGAATTGGAGGTGGGGTTACCCACAACCAGGTTGTTAATAGCACCCGGGGACGTACTATCTGGTGCCGGCGGTGGTTGAGATGATGTTAATGAGAAGTTTACCGTAGTTGGAGAGGCTAGAGTGGCATTGACGCCTGTCTGGTTGGCACTGACGAAATTCTGCTTCTCTGCAACGACGGTATAGCCGTTATCCTGGGGCACTGTAATATCATAATCACCTGTAGAATTAGTGGATAAAGAGTTAAAGGTGGTTCCGGGTGTTTCCGGCTTGTAGGCAGAAACTCGAGCACCCTGAAGAGGGCTATGGGTAGCATTATCCGTGACCTTCCCTTGAATAATACTGCCGGGTGATAGTGAGAAATCGACAGTGGTCGTAACGCTTTCAGTAACATCCTTATCAGGGACCGTTTGAGTCAAGAATCCAGTTTTACGGGCTGATACTCTGTAGCCCGTACCTACGGGTATGGGAATATCGTAGGCACCGCTACCATCCGTATTTGTCGTCCAGGTGGGTTGCTGTGCCTCAGGCTCGAATATGAATATCAATGCATTCGAGATTGGATTACTAGTGGTATTATCTGAGACTATACCAGCAATGGAGCCGGGTGCCTGAGCCATCACCGTCGATATTGGTAGTAGCCAGATAATGAGGATAGCTATAATAATCAAGTGAGGGAGTTTTTTGAATGGCGATAAGCAAGAATATTTTGATTTTATCATTTTCAGGAACCTCCGATGTTTTTACTCAGTTAAAAAGGTAATGGTGATTCTACATTGCTGGTTTATTTTGATTTGCCTGTTCACCATTTTCCTTCTCGCTATTCATAAGATGCGCATCGTTAACAGACATGGCATTCTTGGTCATGAAATCGCGGAGTACGTCCCTGTGTATTCGATTCTGGCCTCCGGGGAGCTTGAAGCTTTTTAGTATTCCTTTTTCAATCCACCGCAATACTGTAGTGTTACTAACTCCAAAGCGTTTTGCGACAAAACCCGTGGTAACATATTCGGGATACCATTCACTAGTCTCTTTTTTCAATACAACCTCCCGAAGATATTTATAGGTCTCCCGAAAGGTTTGCTGACCTTTCCCGTCGGTTAGGTAACTTATAGGTTGACATCACCGTAATAGCCGAGTGTTGGAAATAGCGAGAACATTATGAATAACGAATTCTAAACAAAACCTAAACAAATCATGTGAAAATCTAAATATTTTCTAAACACTGCTTTTAATGATTGTGTGATTTGTAAATCTTAACGCAAAATGGTTACAAACGAGTCGTGATAAACTGTAGAGTTTCTTACAGAAATATCACAGCTTCTCTTTTGTTTGTCGTAATGGGCTAGTTTCGATTAATGCACCGGATTCACCGAAGGAATACATGAAAAGGCGGAGGATTTATCGCGGTGAGGTAGAAGGCGGTACTATAACAGATAATGCAAAACCCTCGCTGTTTATTGTCGGAGTGTTGTCAACGAGGGTGTGGTTGAACATAAGCCGCGGAGGACTCGAACCTCCAGCCGGCTGTTTAGGAGGCTCGGTTCATCGATACGGTTTTATACAATCAAAGGTGGTACAATCTCATCTGATAGAGCAATAAAATTGGTTATTACCTTTTAGAAGACAGTATTAATTGGTAGCTGCACTCCTCCTAACTTAGACCTTGTACTTCTCTATAGCGGACATGTTTAGATCCACACCAATCCCGGGCGACTTCGGGAGAGTATAATAGCCATCCTCCCAGACAAATGGCTCGATAACAATCTCATCGAAGAACCCGCCGCCCTTATATATGCTTTCCTGTATGAGGAAATTGGGTATTGAGGCATCAATTTGCAGGGCTGCAGCAGTGATAACAGGTCCTCCCCAGACGTGAGGTGCCATCTGGGCATAGTAGCCTTCTGCTATAGCCGCAATTTTCTTGCATTCGCTTATGCCGCCGCATGAACCCAGGTCTGGCTGCAAATACACAGCAGCTCCGTCCTCCAGCAACCTGGTGAAGTCGAATACGGTAGTAAGTCTCTCGCCGGTAGCTATGGGTATAGTAGTGCTCCTCGCTACTTTAGCCATCTCTTTGGTGTTCTCGGGTGGCACCGGCTCTTCAAACCACAGTGGGTTAAAAGGTTCGAGTACCTTGGCAAGGCGAATAGCCGAGGCTGTAGTAATTTGACCGTGTGTCCCGATTAGAATATCAGCCCTGGTACCAACCGCGCTACGGAGTGCACCTATAACCTTTTCAACATTCTCATATTGTTCCAGGGTCATATTGAATGGGTTACGGTATCCACTTCTGTATCTCAGAGCAGGGTCCGCTGCTTCTTGGGGTGTCAACGGCGGTTCAAAGTGCGTCATTGGCACAGGGTCGAGTTTTATACCTGTAAAGCCCTCTTCGACCAGATACAGGGCGTTTTCAGCGACCCATTTCGGCTCAAACCAGTCGGAACGCACGGAACCTCCGGTCTTTATATTATAGATATAAGTGTAGCTTCTTACCTTCTCCCTGAAAACGCCGCCAAGCAGGTTATATACCGGTTGATTGCTTGCTTTCCCGGCGATGTCCCACAGTGCCAGGTCAATGGCGCTCACCAGCCCCTGTGTTAAATATTCCGTGTGACGACAGGAAAGCGCAGCGTACATCGTTTTAGCCAGCCGCTCTCTATCAAGCGGGTTTTCACCTTTCAGGTGCGCCTCAAAAACCTCTTCCATCAGAGTCTTGTAGCTTTTTTGCATACGATAGAACACACCGAGAGTAGCTGTTTCTCCCCAGCCGTATATGCCTTCATCTGTATGCAGCTTTATAAAAAACCAGTAATTTCCCCCATAGCCGGGTGGGGGAACTTCCACAATAAACGTTTCCAGTTTCGTTAACTTCATTTGTACCCTCTCTTTCTAGCAAGAATATATTTTACTGAAATTTAGTAGTAATCTATCTAGATAAAAATCCAAACATTTCTATAATACAACAAGTAGAAATAGCTAAACAAAACAAAACATTGTTTCAGGTATAGGTAAGGTCTCCCTCTCCATTGGGTAGTTCGTTCCTAAATTTACTGTTAAATTGCTCAATTTGACCGTTTTCCCGCGGGATAATGGGTTCAATGATGCAAGTGGTAGGACTCTCTCACATTATTGATATGCTCTATTCCCTTTGCTGGTGCACCGAAATTAACCACGGACTTTACAGTATGGTAAGTGGTGCGGGGAAGATAGGGAGAATATTGGAATCAACTTTTACTCAATCCGGGTAAGCCAAGCCAGACATGTGAATTGAATATTCATTATGTATTGACAGCCACATAGATGTAAATTATACTCAAATACAAGCATATGGTATGTTTAAAAAATATGGTTGTAGAAAAGCTGTTGTAGCAAAAGGGCATCAGATGCGCTGGGGTAACCAGCAAAGGCTGTAGCCCTTTTGGGTATTATCAAACGGTCACTTTAAAATCAGGGGGGTTGAATAGTAGCAATAATTGTTTTAATAGGCAACAAGATGTATTATGAAACTTAGTTGTTGCCTTCAGGAAGTATTAAGTATGAAATCAAAATCTAGATTGATTAATGAGGAGGGATTGAAAATAGATAAGAAATTGCGTAATAATTACTTATTAAATTATATGTAGGAGGTGATGATGAAAAAGGTTTTATTTTTATTAGTTAGTTTCATGATGGTGTTAAGTCTGATAATAGCATCATGCGGTGGAGGTGAGGAAGAGGAAATAGCTGAGGCGGGTCCTTCCGGCACGCTCCGTGTCGCGCTGGAGACTTTTGGAGAGGAGACTTTCGACCCGAACAACAACATGGCAACCTGGTCCCAGGCTATATATGACGCCCCAATGGAATGGGGCTCCGATGGGAGTCTAGTGGGAGAGGCGGCTGAAAGCTGGACAATCAGCCCCGACGGGCGGACCTGGACATTCAATATCCGCAAGGGAATGACATTCCATAATGGCGACCCGGTCACATCCGCCGATTTCGCCTACAGCATTGACCGGTTCATGGATCCGGAGTCAACAAATCCCTGGGCCCCGCGTGTTACCGAGAACTATGAGTCATCTTCCACACCCGATGATTACACGTATGTCCATACCACCCAGACTCCCGAGCTTACCCTGGTGGCTTCCTGGGCCGCTCCCCTGCCGATTTTACCCAGTAAGTATATTGAGGAAAACGGATGGGATTATTTCACTGAAAACCCGGTTGGCTCGGGACCCTGGAAATACGTCGAACTGATTCCTGAAACCAGCATGGAATTCGAGGCGAACCCGGACTACTGGGACGGGGCACCTTATTTCGAGAAGCTTATTTACCATCAGGTTCCAGAAGAGGCAACCCGGGTTGCCATGCTCAAGCGGGACGAGGTCGATCTCATTACTGTGACCATGGATAGGACAGTCGAGCTGAGAGACGAAGGTTACCGCCTGCAGGAATTGGCCCTGCCTGCTATAACAATCTACGCTTTCCAGGGTACCTGGATGACAGACGGACCGACAGGGGATATAAGGGTGCGCCAGGCGATGTCCTACAGCATTGACCGGCAGGAAGTATGCGATACTTACTTCCATGGACTGGGAAAGAACTCGGGTTGCTTCTGGTTTATGAGTGATGTCACCTGGGGATGGGACCCATCATGGCAGCCTGACCCGTACAACCCGGAACTGGCAGAGCAGCTACTGGAAGAAGCCGGATATCCGGATGCATTCGCCACCCCGACGATTCATGTATACACCCCGGAGCAATGGTCAGAGCAGATGCTGATATGCCAGGGTTACTGGGAGGAGATAGGCCTCGATGTCGAGGTACAGATTGTCGAAATGGGCAAGTTCTATGACCTGATGTTCTCCAGGGCGGACAGCCCGGATGATGAATGTGTCGGGCAGATATGGCCATGGGCAACCTCGACCGTAAACCAGAATGTCTACCACTCGTCCAACATGTTCACTTCGCTGGGGGTACATACGACAGCCAATGACCCTGAAATGGACACGCTGTATAACGAGGTGCTCGCTGAGACCAACCTAGAGAGGCAGGAGCAGCTCTGGACAGAATTCATGCAAAAAGGGCGCGATATGGGGATCGTTACGGGTCTGTGGGAAGTGCCCAGCTACTGGGTGGTAGGTCCTCATCTCGGCGAATTTACCAAGAGAGCCCATCTCGGCTTAAACCCCGCTGCTTTCGCAATTAAACACGCGGAAGAATAAGTTATAGCCTGTATAAGGTATAAATATAGTACTTGACTCGAAACAGGGGTTCCGGAGGAGGTAAAAACCCCTCCAGAACCCCTGTCATGGGAAACTTAGATTCGGTTCAGGTCTGATTGGTACTCAATCTCGTGTTGGATATCACCGGAATATGCTTGACATCTTGATGATATTTCGGGATATTAGAACATAACTACCCGTGATTGACAGCTATTCAAATTATACACAATCTCCAAAGTATCCGGCTCAATCATTTATTCAGGTCATCACGGATACTGAGACGAAAAGCAAATGGTCCGTTTCATAATTATACGATTGCTTCAAACACTGGTGGCTCTGGTAGGTATCGCGGTGCTGATATTTACCATGGTCCGGGTTTCCGGAGACCCTGCCCTGATGCTGGCAACGGCTACCTCCACGGCAGAAGACATACAGCAGATCCGGGTAAACCTGGGTCTCGATAAGTCAATACCGGAACAGTTCTGGATTTTTGTAACCGATGTCATCCGGGGTGACATGGGGGAATCGCTGTTCAAGAAAAAACCGGTGACCGAGATGATTGGAGCAGCACTACCCAATACAATCAGGTTGGCGATTCCTTCCTTCGTGGTAGCTATGTCAGGAGCGCTTCTTCTGGGAGTCATGAGCGCCACCCGGCGCGATTCCATCCTGGACAACATAGTGAAATTTATAGCTGTCATGGGACAGGCTTTACCGGGTTTCTGGGTAGCCATCGTGGCTGTTTATTTCTTTTCGGTAATGTGGAAGCTGTTACCCACCTCAGGTGTGGGCGGTATCGACCACTATGTACTGCCGGTATGCACTCTCGCGTTTTTCCTGCTGCCGGGGATGATGCGTCTGGTGCGTTCGAGCATGCTCGATGTTCTTGATAGCGAATATATCAAGCTGGCCAGAATCAAGGGGTTGCCGGAAAGGACGGTTATCTGGAAACATGCCCTGCGAAACGCCCTGATAGGCCCCCTGACGGTAGCTGGTGTGTTGCTCGCCGGCCTGATTACCGGTGCCGTAATCACCGAGACCGTTTTCAGCTGGCCTGGTATCGGGTGGATAATGGTCGAGGGGGTGATGGCACGCGATTTCCCCCTGGTACAGGCAATTACCATGCTGGTGGCTGCTATCGTGCTCGGGGTTAACCTTCTGGTGGACATCACTTATGCCTATATCGACCCTCAGATAAGGTATCAGAGGATGTAAAGGGAAAAAGTACTGATGCAGGATACGGTTGCTACAATTGAAATCGCCCCTAAACCCGCTGCTCATGGGATGACCCGGCGGGCGCGGATAGTGAGAAGTTTAACCTTCTTTATCCCGGTGATAATACTTACACTTATCGTACTTGTGGCGATATTTGCTCCTCTGCTCGCTCCTTATAACCCTGTCAAGATATCTTTAACGGACCGGCTGATGCCGCCGTTCTTTGCCGAGGGCGGGAGTACGGAGCATTTTCTGGGAACGGACAAATTAGGACGGGATGTGCTGAGCCGCCTGATATTCGGTGCCCGGATTTCTCTCAGCGTCTCCCTGCTGGTTATATTAATTACCAGCGCTATCGGAACGATGCTGGGGATAATCGGGGGTTACCTGGGAGGGCGTACCGAAGCCTTTTTGATGCGTATAACCGATATCTGCTTGTCTTTCCCCGCAATACTGGTGGCGATGCTCCTGGCCGTCAGCATGGGGCCATCTTTCACCACGGTAGTGCTGGCAGTATCGGTTCTCGGCTGGGCTCCTTATGCCCGTCTGATACGGGGAGAGACACTGAAACTGCGTGATGCGGACTTCGTTGCCCAGGCGCGTATCATTGGCAGTTCACCGGTTAGAATAATGCTGCGTCACATTTTCCCTAACATAGTAAACCCGCTGATAATAATAATGACCCTTCAGGTTGGACTGTTAATCATAGTGGAGGCCTCCTTGAGTTTCCTCGGAGTCGGGATTCCCCCACCGGAGCCATCCTGGGGGAATATGGTCAATGACGGAAGAAACCTGATAGATACAGCCTGGTGGATATCCACTTTCCCCGGGATTGCTATCGCGCTGGTAGTGCTTTCCGGTAACTTCCTGGGCGATTGGCTTCGTGATAAGCTTGACCCTAAACTGAGGCAACTATGAGCGATGTCATTCTAAAGGTAGAAAATCTCCAGACATCCTTTTTCACGAGGGCTGGCGAGTTTAAGGCTGTCGGCGGAGTAAGTTTCGAAATTCATGAAGGTGAAACCTTCGGACTTGTCGGCGAATCCGCCTGCGGAAAGACAGTGACTGGCTTATCATTGCTGCGTCTGTTGCCGGAACCGGCCGGCCAGATAGTCGGCGGCAAGATTATCCTTGATGGTATAAATATCCTTGAGTTACACAAGGAAGAAATGAGAAATATCCGTGGTAAAAAAATATCCATGATTCTCCAGGACCCGATGACCTCGCTTAACCCGGTTTACACCATTGGCGACCAGATAGCTGAACCGATTCGGCAGCACCAGGGAATTCAGGACCGGAATGAACTGGTTGACGAAGTTATTTCGGCATTGCGGTTTTTACAGATTCCCGCTCCCGAGCAGCGCATCCATGATTATCCATTCCAGATGAGTGGTGGCATGCGGCAGCGTGTGGTAGGCTCTATCGCCATGTCCTGTCGGCCCCGCTTGCTTATCGCCGATGAGCCTACCACTGCCCTTGACGCGACCATACAGGCTCAATATCTGGCTTTATTCAAGAGTATACAGGAGCAAACGGATATAGGAATCTTGTTTATCACGCATGACTTTGGAGTCGTAGCTGATATGTGCCATCGGGTAGCTGTCATGTATGCAGGTAAAATACTGGAGACTGCTTCTACCAGTACCATATTTAAGGCACCTCTCCATCCTTACACGGTTGCTCTCATCAACTCGGTACCGCGTCTGGATCAAAAAGTCGACCGGCTGTATTCGATTGAAGGTCAGCCTCCCTCATTATTGAATCTGCCGCCCGGCTGCCGTTTCGCTCCTCGTTGCCCGGATGTAATGGACATTTGCCATGAACAGCAGCCCAAAGAAGTACAAGTCGATGACGGGCATAGCGTTTCGTGCTGGAAGGTGAGTTAGACCATGGCGGACGTATTATTGGAAGTTCGTGAGCTAACCAAGCACTACCCGGTGAAAATGGGACTTCTCCAGCGTACCGTCGGCTGGATCAGGGCAGTAGATGGCATTTCATTCACAATAGAACGGGGTAAGACATTGGGCCTGGTGGGAGAATCGGGTGCCGGGAAAACCACCGCTGCCAAGGCAATACTGCTGCTGGAACGGTTGACTTCCGGGAATATTCTATTTGAGGGGAAGGACCTGTACCAGTTCTCTAGGTCTCAACTGAAAACGGAGTATCGACCAAGCGTACAGTCAGTGCAGCAAAATCCGTGGAGCTCGATGAACCCGAGGATGCGGGTGAGAGATATTATCGCCGAACCACTGATCGTGAACACGAAACAATCGAAGAAAGAGATTCAGACCAGAGTGCTGGAGCTACTCGAGCAGGTGGGACTGAGTACGGAGCACGCCCCGTACTACCCCCATGAGTTCAGTGGCGGGCAGCGGCAGCGGATTGCGGTTGCGCGGGCTCTGGCGTTGAACCCCAGTCTGGTCGTATTGGACGAGCCCGTTTCGGCTCTGGACGTGTCAATACGAGCACAGATTATGAATCTGCTGAAAGACCTTCAGGGACAATATAATTTGAGCTATCTGGTCATAGCGCACAACCTGGCAACAGTCCGGTTTATGAGTCACACCGTGGCGATAATGTATCTGGGGCAGATAGTAGAGTATGGTGACTCTGAGGTTGTATTACAGAGACCTCTACATCCTTACACAAAAGCATTGATATCAGCATCTACGCTGACACTTCCAGAAGACCGGGAGCAGGGAGTAGAACCGATAATACTGAGTGGTGAAATGCCTTCCCCGCTGAATCCTCCTCCCGGGTGCAGGTTCCACACACGGTGCCCGGAAGCTAGAGAGGTGTGTTCAAGAGAAATTCCCGAACTAAGGAAATTCGGGAACCGGTGGGTAAGGTGCAGTCAACTCGTTTAACGCCAGTCGTTTTTGATATTAATCATTCCTTTTTTGTGTACTGTTGCCAGGCGTGGACCAGCCTCAGCATATTGGTAAAAATACGTTAACCTTGTAACTTGTGAGTAATATGATGCTCCTTATTAGCTAATCTTTGCATAACTCCTGATTTGAAAACCTCCTGTTCGGGGGTTTTCGCTTTTATATTTCTATTTTAACTGGGGAGGGTGATTGGAAAACGTGTTAGTTTTTGAAATTTTAACTTATGACTTTTTGTTGGATTAGATTGAACGAAACCGAGAATTGTTCAATTAATGAAGCCTGTTTCTATTGATTTCTGACACTTTGATGTATCATCCAAGAGCTTATCTGGTATGTTATAATTACTCTACATTTCTGCAAATTATAGAAGGGAGAAAAATATGAACGTTATCTGGATAATATCTGATACTTTTCGGCGTGACTATATGGGCGCCTATGGTAATAAGACGATTTACACGCCTTCCCTGGATGCACTGGCAGCTAAGTCAGTACGATTTGACAGTCACTACGCAGCATCATTCCCCACCATGCCGGCTCGCGCTGATTTCCTGACCGGTCGCTGGACGATGTCATTCATGAAGTGGTCCCCGCTTCCCAAGAATGAAGTGGTACTCGGTGAACTCCTTGCAAGCAAAGGTATCCATACCTCAGCGATTGTCGACACCCCTTTTTATCTGCGTAATGCTATGGGTTACGATCGCGGCTTTCATACCTTTACCGAAGTCCCCGGCCAGGTGCATCATCCTGTGACCCCCGGCGAGCCCCTTGGCCCTGAAATGACACATTCTTCCCTTCAAGCGCGTGAAATGGCTATGCCATGGCACTTTGAATCCGATTGCTTTGCTCCTCAGACATTCACCAAAGCGATGCAATGGCTGAAGTTCCATTACAAAGAAGACTTTTTCCTCTACATAGATACCTGGGACCCGCATGAGCCGTGGGACGCTCCCCAGTATTACACGGAGCGCTACTGGCCCGAATACGATGGCGAGATAATATTTCCTATTTACGGGTTTTGGCAGGATGCGCCCGGATACACTGAAGAAAAGGTTAAAAAAATGACTGCCACCTATTGTGGCGAGATAACGATGGTTGACACCTGGGTCGGTTACTTCCTGAGACAGGTGGAGAATATGGGACTGATGGAAAATACGGCTATTTTATTTACAACTGACCACGGCTTCTACTTTGGTGAGCATGGCGGTATGGTCGGTAAATCGGTCCTCGCCATTGATCCGAATTTAAGTGAAGAAGAAGCGGGAGACTGGGCAACTTCCCCGGGAGTCTGGTCACGCTCACCGCTATATCAAGAATTGTTGGCTATCCCCCTCCTCATTTATATACCTGATGCCCCACCGGCGACTTACAGCGGTCTAACATCGGCAGTTGATTTGATGCCTACGGTTCTTGACATTATGGGGCTCGAGGTACCATCCACAGTAGAGGGTAAGTCTCTACTACCGATGGTGAAGGACCAGACCCTGCCCGGCCGGGAGTATGTAGTCAGCGCGCTCCCGTTCGTTAACGCCGGTGAAACAGTGCGGTCGGTTGATGATGTGGAGCGCAGGTCAGAATGGGCTTCCGGTGCAACTATCACCACTGACGAGTGGGCACTAATCTATGATGTTGAACCAGGTTTCTCAGAATTATACAACATAAAAACGGATCCCAGGCAAGAGAAGAATGTGATTAAGGAGTACCCTGAGGTCGCCAGAGAGCTTCACTCATTATTCTCCAGGTTCATGAAAGATACTAAGATGGCCGAATATCTTATCAAACCCCGTTCTACTCTGCGGCTGTAGAATAAACAAACCATAATTTAATAATAGAAATGGAAGTATGAAGTCATCCAACAATCAGCCAGAACGTGCAATGTAATGGCAATACCAGTCATTGTTTCCCAAATAAGACAGAATGCAGTTCTGTCGCATCCAAGCACTAGTGCATGGAATAATCAGCCCTTTAATCTATTGTCTGCTCCCTTGTCACCACGTGTTATAATTACTAACAGAGCGGTATATTACTGAGTGAGACTATGATGAGATTATCGAGACTACTCGTAGCCACCGCCACGTTTTTACTCCTGGCGTCGATGATGACCGGTTATGCCATACCGACACCGGTATCGGCATCCGCACCAACACCCGCACCTATTCCACTCTTACAAACACATTCAGGGGCTGGAGAAACTTCCATAACCTGTAGCGGGGAGTTTTCCATTACCACGAGCTCAACAATGACTTCAGACATAGGTTTGGGGAGTGTAATAGCAGAGGAGCGTAGTTGTACAGTCTCCATCCCATTTACTATCACTCTCTCAGAAGAGGTGGCAGACAGGTACGGGATGAGCGATAGCCTCGCTGGTATAAGTGAGGTTACCGCTTCCGCTGAAGCTCACTGGACGGCGGAAGTAATCGGGGAAGGTTCCCTTCAGCCCTCTTCCTGGCAAGACGCAGCTACTGCTGAGGCAAGGGTCTTCGGTGTTTATAAGGATGGCGAGGTACGATTAGGCTTTTACAGCGATCTATCCGGCGAAGCACAGCCTTTTTTTGCCGAGTTCAGATATTTAAATGGAGACGGGAAACAGCACGTTGTCTCTTATAACACCTTTGCACCTTTCATGGAGACCAAATATGCTATCGAGAACGCCTCCTTCGGTTTTGTAGAACAAACGGCTCTCGTTTCCGAAAAAGATATGGCTAGTGCTCTATCTAATTCGAAGATGAAATTCGACCCGGCAGTTCCGAGTGGAGAAGTAACCTTCAGTGGCGAGCTTCCCGAGTTTGAAGCGGGGTGGTGGAGATTCAGTAACTTAAGATACACAGGGACTCTTACGGTGGATGAAGTAAGCAAGCCATCCGAGGAAACACTTGAAATCTCTAAGGATGAATGGGGCGAGCCATCCGAGAGTACAGAACCATCTGAGACCCCTGTGACGCTTCAACTTCAGTCTCAAATTACAGAAATGGGTGGGGATGTGTGGATTAGGAGTGGAACGACTGGGTGGGTACCTTACCAAGCTGGAGCTACTCTTGAAGAGGGTACTGAAATCCGAACAGGTGGGAATGGTTGGGCGCTATTAACGTTTCCAGATGGAGCTAAACTAAGGCTGGGTCCTGTGACACAATTCCAGCTTTACCCGGAAGAAGATACAATTTTCGATTTGATTAAGGGCAGAATATGGTCGCTTATAACGGGGCAAGAGGTGAAGGAACAGCGAAGACCAAAAAGCTGGGGTGCAGCCGGCGCTGTTGCTGGCGCTGTTCGCGGCACCGAATTCACCGTCGAATTGGATGAGGACGACTCTACCACGGTCACGGTATTAGAGGGCGTGGTTGAAGTACAGGACCTGATAAGCCAAGCAATGGTAGTCCTGAATACCAATCAGCTTCTAACTATCCCCAAGACCGCAGAGGGACTTAACGAGCGAGAGCTGCTCCAGAGAATCG
>CAZBAN010000009.1:29744-46454 GCA_964489895.1 uncultured Dehalococcoidales bacterium | reverse complement strand
CTCTCCAGCCAGGAGGACTCCTCTTTACTTTATCAAGGTTCTGGCTGGAGAGGGGTTCATCCTGAGGGTTCACCCTGAAGGGTCAGGGGTGAGGCAAAAATAAACAACCAAGGCTGAAAAATACCAGTAAAGGCAAGGATAGGCATAAAAAAAGAAAATCTGTTATAATAGACGAGTTCGTATTATGTCGGGAAGGTGGGATAGATGGAACTGACAGCTCATACCAGAGAAATAAAAGGTAAAAAAGTAAGGTTTCTGCGCCGGCAGGGTATTACCCCGGCGCATATATTCGGCCACGGCGTAGAGCCGGTGCCCCTGCAGTGCGATACCGCCGAGTTGAAAAAAGTCCTGTCACAGGCAGGCACAACAGGAATTGTCGGTCTCAAGCTCGATAAAGCGAAGAAGCTGAGGAACGTGATGGTCCGTGAAGTGCAGAAAGAGCCGAGGACCGGCGAGTTGCTCCACGTGGACTTTTATCAGGTGAGGATGGAGGAGAAGCTGAAGGTGGAAGTGCCTATCGTTATAACTGGAGAAGCACCAGCATTAAGACTGAAAGAAAATTTCCTGTCACACGAGCTTACCAGCCTGACCGTCGAATGCCTTCCCGATGCTATTCCCGGCCGGGTGGAGGTGGATGTCAGCAACCTCGAGGAAGCCGACCAGGGAATTCATGTGGGAGACATCAGTCTGGGTGAAGAGATTACGGTATTGAATAACCCGGAACAGCTTGTTGCTAAAATCAGCACCCGGTATATTGAGAAGGAAGAGGAAGTAGAGGAAGTCGAAGCTGAAGTCGAGGCTGAGGCTGAGGGTGAAGCTCCCGAGGCAGCCGCTCCTGCTGAAGAACCGCGAAAGGAAAGCCCTTCCGAAGACTAGAGGGTTTTGTTTTAAAAAGCATTCTTGTGTCACCCTGAGCGTAGCGAAGGGTCTAAAGATGGTAGAATCCCACATGTATCAATAAACCCATTCGCAGATTCTTCGTCATCCCGATTTCATCGGGATTCCTCAGAATGACATTTAAGTTAAGGCTGGATTAATACGTTTTAGCAGCCCGGAGTTTGATACTTTTTACATTACTGCCCGGTAAGATACAGTTGTGCGTATATCGCGGCGGTTGCTCCATCGCCGGCAGCGGTGATTGCCTGTCGGGCGGAGCCCGCTCTTATATCACCGGCGGCGAATATACCCGGAACTTCAGTCCCCATTATCTCATTGGTAATGACGTGCCCGGCTGCGTCCAGCGGTAAGATACCCTTCAGGTAATCAGTATCCGGCTGGAAGCCGATTGACACGAACACCCCCCCGATATCCAGGGTTGATTTCTCTCCTGTTTTTACGTTATTGAGCCTGAGGCTTTTTATAATATTCTCGCCTGTAACCTCATCAACGGTGGTATCCCACAGGAACTCGATTTTCGGCTCAGCGAAAGCCCTTTCCTGCAGGATAGGGGTAGCGCGGAGCTGGTCACGACGGTGTATCACCACCACTTTCGAGGCAAACTCAGCCAGGTGCAGGGCTTCCGTAATCGCGGCGTCACTGCCGCCGACCACCGCTACCGGCTTACCGACGAAAAGCGGCGCATCGCAGGTAGCGCAGTAGGATATGCCTTTACCGGTATACTCCTCTTCCCCGGGAACGCCCAGAGTAGTCCGTTTCGAGCCGCCGGCTATAATCACGGCTTTAGTGGCGTAATCGGCCCCGGTGGTCTTTATTATTTTGGTGTCTCCTTTGAGTTCGATGCCGGTAACCTCGGCGGTCAATATTTCCAGGCCGAACTTCGTCGCCTGCTGGAGGATGAGCTGTCCCAGTTCATAGCCGTCGATACCCTCGGTGAAGCCGGGGAAGTTCTCAATCAGGTTGGTATTGTTTATCTGTCCGCCGGTCAGCCCTTTCTCAACAAGCAGGCTGCTCAGCCTCGCTCTCGCCGTATAAAGCCCCGCGGTCAGTCCGGCAGGACCTCCCCCGATGATAATCACGTCATAGTTACTCTTCTCTGCCAAGTCTATACTCCAATTTCCATCTGTACTTCTATGATATCCAGTAACTGGCGGATGTCGAACCGCCCTGAAATCCTGAGTTGACCGTTCAAGAGTAACAGCGGTAACGACAGGTTTTTACTGTTTATCTCATCGTTCCAGTCCAGCACGTCTTTACCGGCTGTGTCTCCTGCGAGGTCAAAGTAGGTTATCGGGATAGCGTCACCAAACCTCTCCTTGATTCGCTGCTCAGCCAGGGCTATTGCTTCCGGTGAGGACCAGTCCGTCCCGCAAGAAGCGTCGCACTCCTGCCGTGCCGGGTCGTTTATTATGGTGATTTGAACTGGTTTCTTATCCAATCGCAGCCTCAAGACTTTTCTGTAACTCTCCTTTAGGCCTGGCGCCCACTATATTTGAAACAGGTTCTCCGTTCTTGAATATAAGAAGAGTAGGAATACTCATTATGCCGTAAGTGGCGGCAATCCTCGGGTTCTGGTCCACGTCTACCTTGACAAAATTGACCTTGCCGTCGTATTCCTCCGCCAGCTCATCGACTATCGGGGACACAATCAGGCACGGCTTGCACCAGATCGCCCAGAAATCTACCATTACCGGCTTGTCAGCCTGTAAGACTACTTTCTCGAAACTGCTTTCATCAACAGGGGTGGATTTACTCATAACTCTCCTCCTTAATTTTTTGTCTTATGCTTCGTTCCGCAGTCCGCTTGGCAAGACCGATTGCATTCATAATAGCCTTTGCCCGGCTTCGACCGTGGGCTATTATGATATTTCCGTTTACTCCTAAAAGACACGACCCGCCTGTTTCACTGTAATCAAGCCTCTTCGACCAGGAATCTATTCCTATTCCCCTCCGCATGGCTCTGGAAGGAAGGTTGTATGCTTTTGAAAATGACTGCCCTGCCTGTCCCAGAGATGCCAGCCAGGTGGCGCTCATACCTTCAAGGATTTTAAGCACTATGTTGCCGGTGAAGCCGTCGGTGACGACCACGTTTGCTTTGCCCGCAGCGATGTCCTGTCCTTCTATATTACCGACGAAGTTAAGATTGCTCTGTTTAAGCATTTGATGGGTCTCCTGGGCGAGGCGGTTGCCCTTTTTATCCTCTTCTCCGTTGTTTAGCAAGCCTATAGTAGGAGATTCGACATCGAAAATACCGCTTATATAGGTGGAGCCCAGCTGGGCGAACTGGACGAGGTGGCTGGGACGGCAATCGGCGTTAGCCCCGGCATCAATGAGGACGACCGGAGCGGTGGAGTTTATACTAATCAGGCTGGCTATTGCCGGGCGTTCGATACCTTCTATCTTGCCCAGATTTACCAGTGCCGAGACCAGTACCGCTCCGGTATTGCCTGCCGAGACGAAAGCCGAGGCGATTTCATCCTTTACCAGGTTGGTGCCTACCACTATTGAAGACTCGGGTTTGTTTCTTATCGCTTCAATGGGAGATTCGCGGGGACCGATTACCTGGCTGGCGTCTATGATTTTCATATTGAGTTTTGCCGCGTGTCGACCGGCAAGAATAGTAAGTATCTCTTTTCTGCCTACCAGGGCAATCTCCACTTCCCACTCCCGGGCAGCCTTTATGGCTCCCTTTACAATCTCATGGGGCGCGTATTCTCCGCCGGCAGCGTCAATGGCGATTATCATTTAACCTCCTCGGTTGATACTCTCTCCCAGAGGTCGCAACGTCCTCCCCAGCGGGCGAGGACCCGACCGTCCACTGATATCTGGGCTATTTCACACCGGTTCGGGCAGGACTTACACTCGAATGAGGACGTGTGATACTCGATTTCACTCACTCCGAAACCGCTGAACTTGCTTCTCTTGCTTGTCCCCATCTCTTCATGTACAAGTATGGCGGCTCCTATCGCTCCCATTACTTCATGGTCAGGGGGGACTATAACTTCGGTTTCCAGCTCTTCTTCAAACGCCTTTATTATCGCCCTGTTGAAAGCCACTCCTCCCTGAAAAATTATCGGGGTTCTCATCTCCTTCCCCAGACCGACGTTGTTAAGGTAGTTGCGTACAAGCGCCTGACATAAACCGTACAGGATATCCTCTGTCTGGTGACCCATCTGCTGCTTGTGGACCATATCCGATTCCGCAAATACGGTGCACCGCCCGGCTATACGCACCGGAGCCCGGCTGTTCATCGCCCTCTGGCTGAACTCCTCCATGCTCATATTTAGTCGTAACGCCTGATGGTCGAGAAAGCTGCCGGTGCCGGCGGCGCATACGGTATTCATTCCGAAATCGGTAACGATTCCGTCCCTGATTATAATTATCTTGCTGTCCTGTCCGCCTATTTCTATCACGGTCTGCACATCAGGCATGTAAACTAAAGCGGCGGTGGCATGGCTGGTAATCTCGTTCTTCACCAGGTCGGCATTGACGATCACCCCTGCCAGGTAGCGGGCGCTGCCGGTGGTGGCTACGCCGCGTATTTCGATATCCGCGGGCAGCATCTCTTTTATCTGCACCAGACCCCGCTGGACCATCTCGATAGGTTTACCCTGTGTCAGCAGATAAATACGGGCAATAAGCCTGTCCTCCTCGTCCACCGCCGCCAGCTTGGTGGTTACCGAACCTACATCAATTCCCAGATAGGCTTTCATCAATACTCCTTATACCGCCACTCTTTGTCGGGTTTCAGTACCCGCCCGTCTCTTTCGATTGAGCAGGTCGACGAAGGCTTCGAGTCTTGTCAGCACGCCTGTTTTGGTCATCTGTTCATCGCATATAATCGTCAGCACGGGAATATTTTCTCTGGTGGTGGGCATGATGTTCTGGGCGATTATTTCCGGCATGCAGGTAAACGGGGCAAGATGCACGATTCCGTCGTATTCATTGTTATGCAGCACCTTTTCTCCGATAGACTCCCAGCCGTCGCCGCCGATATCACGTTTAAGGTACGGCATGGCTGCCTTGTGAATCCTGTCTTTCTCGTCTATGCCGAGCGGGTTGAGGAACATACTGAATTTGGTCCAGTCCGACATAAAGGTCGTCCTTCTTACCTCGACTCCAAGTTTACCCAGCTCGTTCTCTACATCATAGTTCGAGAACGGTTCGAGTACTACGTAGAACTCCCCGGTAACGCCCACAATCAGCGGTTCCGCCTCCGGGTCTATCTCTACCCGGTTTAGCCTGTCGATGTATTCCTTCTCCACAGCCTTCAGGGTGCGGACATCTTCTGCTTCGTCGATTGACTTGAGAGCCATGTTATATAACTTATTTGCCGTTCCCTTTTCAATTTCTACCGGTCGGACCTTTTGCACTAATCGTTCTATCCTGTCGATAGCGTTTAGCTTCTTATGACCGAAACTGTAAGCTAATAATATTTTATACCAGGGCGCGTTATTCGCAAGTTCCTTGATTATCTTCACCAGACCGAGGAATTTCTGCTCGGAGACTCCCATCTGGACCATTTTAATGTTGTACCCCAGGTCGTGAAGGATTTGCTCCTGTGTTTTTGCATAGTACCCCAGCCGGCAGGTGCCGTAGCTGCCGGGCATGATAAGGGTATCGGCTCCCAGTTCGGCGATTTCTATAAAATTACCCAGCGTCAGTTTAAAGGGTACGCATAAACCTTCGGGCGAGTACTTGACTCCCAGTGACAGAGTTCGTCTGGTGTTGAGCGGCGGCGCCACATAGTCCACGTCAAGTTTTTTAAATATCGCCTTGAGAGCTATGTACAGATTGCCTATATGTGGAATTCCTATACGCATATTACCGTGTCTTTCTTTTTTCTCCTGTATATCATGTCGGTGAAAGCTTCCAGCCTGGTAACCACGCCGGCTTCCGCGGTATGCTCCTCGAGCGTGAGACTCATAAACGGGGTAGACTTAAGTCTCACTGACTGCCGGCGTACCATGTCCATCATGAGCGAATCAGGTCCGCAGCCAAAAGCCATTATACCAATAACACCATCGGCACCATTCTGTAAATAGTGTCCTCCGGCGCCGACAACCTCCTCTTCATACGTCCAGTAAGCTCCGCCGGTTATTCCGGCGATAGCTGATTTCAGCTCTGGGGTGGCGACCATCTCCGGTGTTGTTATCCTGTTGCCGGACCGTTCCAGCCGGTGAATCAGGCGGTGGTTGATGTATTCGTCGTATATAAGGTAGGGATGACCTATCAAAGCGATATTGCCCTTTGCCTGCGCCGTATAAAGGCGGGGTTCCTGCGGTTTTTCACCGTTTGTCCCGTACATCCGGTCAATTGCCTCGGGGGGCGTCAGTTTGTTGCCGGACATCGTTTCCCGGTAGTCCAGGTATGCCTGCCAGGCAGCCAGACCTGCCTGCCTGACCTTGAATGGGTTCCGGTCGATGTTTTTGCCCATTCCGTATATATTCCGATAAAGTCTTCCCTTTCCCAGGTTGATATCGATATCAATCTCGAGAAGCGGAGGGGCCTCGGGGATAACCGCTTTCGTCATGTCGGGCAGGCCGAGGAACTTTGAACAGTTGTATACCTTTTTTTCAACGCTGCGGACAGCCGGAACAAATACCCGGTCGCACTTTCCCACCAGAGAGAGGACGTGACCCAGATAAACCTTTACCGGGAGGCAGGTATCGGCGACCACGCGTGCCGAACCTTCAGCAAGCATAGCCTGCGTGGTCGGCGGTGAGACCACCACCTCCGCCCCCAGTTCTTCGAAGAAGGTTTTCCACGCCGGGTAGTACTGGTAATAGAGTAATGCTCTGGGAATGCCTACCCTCATCATTCACCTTTCCTGTATCTATTCTAAAACCCTTCAGGGGAGAGCTCTTTACTGCGGGTTTAAAAATTCTTCTTTTATCTGTTTCTGTATTTCGGAATCAGACAGCACGTCAGCCACCGTCATCGCCATAGCTTTCGCCCCGTCAAGCATTCCCTCGATGCCTCTGTCCGAGGCGGCGGCAACGGCGAATTCGGGAGAATGCACCAGTACCTCTTTCTCGGCTATGGCTATGTTGGCATGGATGCCGGGTACAAGCTGGCTGACGTTGCCCATATCGGTGCTGCCGAAGGCTTGTTCTTCTTCGGTAAGGGACATACTCCGTCCCAGCGACTGCATATTCTGTAGAAACAGCCTGACTAAAGTCATGTTATTAAGCATCGGAGAATAACGTACCTCGTCCCAGCTATATTTTAATTGAGCGCCGGTAGCTGTGGCGGCCCCGATAAAGCAGTTCAATACCTTCTCTTTCAGTTCATCCAGATACGCGTCGTCCACAGCCCGTACTATAAATTTACCCGCGCTATGGGCAGGAACGATGTTGGGAGCTTCCCCGCCGTCGGTGATGATACCGTGAATGCGGGCTGTGCTTTTAATATGCTGGCGCAGCGAGTTAATGGCGTTGAACGACTGAATTATGGCTTCAAGGGCGTTTATGCCTTTCTCCGGTCTGGCGGCGGCGTGGGATGCTTTTCCAATGAACTCCGCCTCCAGATTCTGGCAGGCAAGAGCCTCGGTGGTAGCGATATCGCCTGTCCCTGGATGAATCATCATAGCCATATCAATGTCGCTGAAGGCTCCTCTTTCCGCCATCAATATCTTACCGCCGTACAGCTCCTCTGCCGGCGTGCCGATAACGAGGACGGTGCCGCCGAATTCGTCGACGGCGAGTCTGGAAGCCACTCCGGCTCCGACGGCGCTGGTGGATATAATGTTATGCCCGCAGGCATGACCGACTTCCGGCAGGGCGTCATACTCAGCCAGAATGGCGATAGCCGGTTTTCCCTTGCCGTAGCTGGCTTTAAAGGACGTCTTCAACTGGCAGATACCTTTTTCCACGGCAAAGCCGTTTTCTTTCAGGTATTCGGTCAGCCAGCCGGCAGCTTTGACCTCCTCGAAACCGAGTTCGGGGTTGGAGTGGATTTTCAGGGAAAGCTCTTTTAACTGGTTGCGGCGGTTTTCTACATCATTTTGAATTGATTCTTTTAGTTTTTCTATAGACATGTTCGCCCGCTGGATAAAACAAAGTAATTCTCATTATATACCCAACAGCCTCTTAATTTCTAGGTTCTTAGGCTGTTAGGTCTATACGGCTTTAGTTGAATGAAGTACCATCTATTTTATTGCCTTTATTGGTGAAAGCACTAAGCACAAAACCCTAAACTCTAAATATACTATTTTACATAAGTTTAGGATTTAGATATTAGTTTTTAGTGTTTCCTCAAAAGAGGGGGATTAAGGGGGTGAGGATAATATAGATAACGTCTTGCATTCTAAAAATTATTATGATATACTCTTAATTGATTTAAGTGGGTCTCGTCCCCACTTTTTTCATTATTGTGGAATATTTAAGAATGGAGGTCCTGAACCGAGATGAAGAGCGATTTCCTGCTCGCTATAACGCAAATCTCGGCTGAGAAGAACCTGCCCAGCGAAGTGGTCCTCTCCACGGTTGAGGCAGCGCTGGTATCAGCCTACAGGAAGGATAATTTTTATCCGAACCAGGAGCTTTCAGTAAAAATCAACCCTACCAGTGGCAAAATCCAGGTCTGGGCGGAGAAAACTGTTGTTGAAAAACCGTCTGACTTTGTATGCGAGATTTCCCTGGAAGAGGCACTCAAGATAAATCCAGAGGTGGAGTTGGACGAGACCGTCATGGTGGAGGCTACTCCCGGTAATGCCGGGCGTATTGCCGCTCAGACCGCCAAGCAGGTTATCCTTCAGCGTCTTCATGAAGCTGAACACAGTGCCATATTCGAAGAGTATGCCGATAGAGAGGGTGAAATTGTCACCGGGCTGGTTCAGCGTATCGAGCCAAGGCAGATTCTGGTAGACCTGGGCAGAACGGAAGCGATATTACCTTCTGCCGAACAGGTGCCCGGTGAAAGATACCGGGTTGGACAGAGGCTTAAAGCAAGCATCCTGGAGGTAGTGCGTACCAACAAAGGACCCCGGGTGATATTATCGCGTTCGCATCCTGATTTACTGCGAAGGCTCTTTGAGATGGAAATCCCTGAGATTTTCAACGGGACTGTTGTGATGGAATCGATTGCCCGCGAAGCCGGTTACCGGAGTAAAATTGCCGTTTCGGCACGCCAGGACGGTATCGACCCGGTAGGTTGCTGTGTGGGATTGCGCGGTATCAGAATTCAGAATATCGTCAATGAATTGAACGGTGAAAAAATAGATGTCGTCGTCTGGGACAAAGACCCCGCGGGCTTTATAGCCAACGCTCTCAGTCCTGCTCAGATATCGAGTGTTTCTCTTGATGAGGAGGAGGGTGTAGCCAACGTGGTTGTCCCTGATAGACAGCTCTCGTTAGCTATCGGTAAAGAGGGGCAGAATGTCAGGCTGGCAGCTAAACTTACCGGCTGGCGGATAGATATTAAGAATATTTCTGAAGCTGAGGCGGAAAAGGCAGAGCTTGCCGAGGCTCAGGCTGCAGCCGAAACGGGAAGCGTGGAAACTGTGCTGGGTGCCGAAGTTGAGCTGGAAGCAGAGCCGGTAGGAGAAGCTATCGTGATTGGCGAGGAAGCCATCGAAGAAATGCCCGAAATCCTCGAGCCGGTTGCTGATGAAGAAGAGGAAGGCGAGCCGATGCCGGCTCTCGATACGGAACTGGTTGTTACTCCTGCTTCGTTCGAACCGGCAGCGGCGGAGAAACCTTCACTGCGCTTCGCCGAAGATATTATGGCGTCGGCACCGACCAAAGTAAACACTAAATCTAAAAAGAAGAAAAAGAAGGGTACTCACGAAAGAGATAGCGAGGAAGGGAGAACCAGGGGCAAAAAAGCGCAGCGCAACGTGGACATTTCTGATTATGACGATGACGAGTACTAAACAGAATACTTTCAGGCATGTACCGCAGCGGACCTGCGTCGCCTGCCGTCAGGTGAAAGCCAAGCAGGAGCTGGTCCGCCTGGTATGTGTCGCCGATGGGACTGTAGAGGTAGATATAAGCGGGAAAAAGCCGGGACGCGGAGCATATTTATGCCGCAGTGAGGAGTGCTGGGAAGAAGGGTGCAGGGGAGGCAGACTGGAATACGCCCTGCGGACCAGCCTTGACCAGGATAATCGCCAGCGCCTTCTGGACTGGATGAAAAATTCTCAAAAAGGGACTGACGGATAAAAGACACAGCGGAGGAATGATTTTTGGCAGAAGTTAGCAAGCAGGAAAAGGTACCGAAGTCATCGGGAAAAGGGACTGGTTCTTCCTCGACGAAAGCCAAAAAGCTCGAGATTCCCGATACCATAAGTGTAAAACAGCTTGCTGACCTTTTAGAGGTCAGTGCTGTTGAGATTATCAAACAGCTGATGAGGAACGGTATCATGGCTAATATCAACCAGGCTATCGACTACGAATCAGCCGCTCCAGTCGTGTCTAATTTTGGTTTTGAAGCAAGCTCAAAACCACGAGCAGGTTTGAAATCGTCCAGCGTTATCAGCGAGATAAAGAAGCAGCAGCTCCTTCAGGATAAAGACCAAAGCGGGTTGAAACAACGTCCGCCGGTAGTAACCGTTATGGGGCATGTCGACCACGGTAAGACCAGGCTGTTGGACGCTATCCGGAAGACCAACGTGATGGACTCTGAAGCCGGGGGCATTACCCAGCACATCGGTGCTTACCAGGTAGAGATTGAAGGACAGAAAATTACTTTCCTCGATACCCCGGGGCATGAAGCGTTTACCGCCATGCGGGCGCGGGGGGCTCAGGTAACCGATATCACAATCCTGGTGGTGGCTGCCGATGACGGAGTAATGCCGCAGACTCTGGAAGCGATAGACCACGCCAGAGCGGCCGGTGTCCCTATTGTGATTGCAATCAACAAGATTGACAAGGATGAAGCCAATCCGGACCTCGTTAAGCAGCAGCTGGCTGACGCCGGTCTGGTTATCGAGGAGTGGGGAGGCGATACTGTCTGCGTTCCGATTTCAGCCAAGGAGAGAACGGGAATCGAGGAACTGCTTGAGAACCTGTTAATCGTGGCTGAAATGGAGGAGCTTAAGGCAGACCCATCCAAGCCGGCGGTCGGTGTGATTATCGAAGCGGAGCTTGATAAGACAAAAGGAGCCGTTACCACCGTGCTGGTCCATGACGGTACTCTCAAGGTAGGTGATACCGTAGTCGTCGGCAATACCTGGGGCAGGGTAAAGGCTATGTTTAACGACGTGGGCAAGCAGGTGAGGAAGGCCGGTCCTGCCGTCCCGGTAGAAGTCCTCGGCCTGAGTGCAGTGCCGCAGGTTGGAGACACTCTGACCGTTGTTGCGGGTGAAAAACAGGCAAAGAGTCTGGTTGCGAAAAATCAGGGGAGAGTACAGGAAGGGTCTGTAGCCGCAACAAAATCGGTCAGCCTCACCAACCTCCTCGACCAGTTGAACACCGGACAGGTAAAGGAACTGGATGTTATACTCAAGACCGACGTCCAAGGCAGTATCGAGCCGATAAAAAGCTCTATCGAGCAACTGGGGACGGATGAGGTGAAAGTCAGGGTAATTCACAGCGGCAGCGGCAATGTCACTGAAAGCGATGTTATGCTGGCTATCGCTTCAAAGGGTATCATTATAGGGTTTAATACTGCATCCGGGCCGGGAGTGCAGCGATTAGCCGAGCTTGAGGGTGTGAATATCCGGTATTATGATGTAATCTATAACCTTCAGGAAGATGTGAGCAAGGCACTCCAGGGTATGCTGGAACCTTCTCTCGTTGAAGTCATTGATGGTCGGGCGGAAATACGCGCCATCTTCTCCAGCGGTAAGAAAGACAAGATAGCCGGTGTCTATGTTACAGAAGGACAGGTAACCCGGGGAGATTCCGTTAGGATAATGCGCCAGGGGGAAACAATAAACGAAACCGCTGTTGCCAGTCTCAGACGTTTTAAAGACGATGTCCGTGAAGTGGCTGCCGGTTACGAATGCGGAATAGGTCTCAGGGATTTCGATGAATTCGAGGTTGGTGATACGCTGGAGTTCTTCAGAACCGAGGAGGTGAAGTAGGAGGTACCGGCCGTGGCACATCGTATCGAACGGGTGAATAGCCTGATACGTCAGGAAATCAGTGAACTGCTGCAACGCCAAGTCAAAGACCCGCGACTTGGCAATTTTATTGCCGTAACAGAGGTTATTACCAGTCCCGACCTCGGACGTGCCAAGGTCTTCGTCAGCCGTATGGGTGGTGATGAAGATAAACAGGAGATTCTCAGGGCATTAACTTCCGCCTCCGGATTTTTCCGCAGCGAACTGGCGAAAAACCTTAAACTGCGGCGTACTCCCGAATTGGTTTTTCAATGGGACGATTCTATTGAAAAGGGTAACCGTATTCTGAAACTAATGGAAGAGGTCGTACCCGAAGAAGACCGGTAAAAAGACCGCGGACTGAATATGGACGGCATCTTAAATATCAACAAACCCGAAGGTCTGACTTCTTTCGGCGTGGTAGCTGCAGTTAAAAGACTCACCGGAGAGAAGCGCGTCGGGCACGCCGGCACACTTGACCCGGCAGCCACGGGCGTCCTGCCGGTATGTCTTGGCCAGGGAACGCGTGTCTCCGAGTACCTGATGGACAGCACCAAGGCTTATCGGGCTGAGATTGAACTGGGTTCGGCTACCGATACATACGACGCTTCGGGCAAGGTTACGCTGGAGGGCGACGCTTCGGATATTGACCGTGCCAGGCTGGAATCAGCCCTTTCTTCGTTCCGCGGCGTAATACAGCAGGTGCCTCCAATCTACAGTGCGGTAAAACACAAGGGAAAACCGCTCTACAAATTAGCCCGGGCTGGAGTCGACATCGAGAGGAAAAGCAGACCGGTTACAGTCCACCACCTGGAGCTTGTTGACTGGCAGCCGCCCGTAGTGACCGTAGAAGTAGTCTGCGGTAAGGGTACCTATATCCGCTCTCTGGCTGATGACCTGGGGCGCATCCTGGGTTGCGGGGCTCATCTGAAGAATCTGGTCCGTCTTAGATGCGGGCTTTTTGATATAAAAGACGCGGTTTCCATGTCAGAGCTTGAACGAGCTTTCAGTAACGGCTACTGGCACCAATTTATTTATCCGATAGACAGCGTTCTTAAGCAATGGGCGGCTGTGGTCGTGGACGATGATGCCCGGCAGGATATCCTGAACGGTCGGCCCCTGGAAATGCAGGATTGTCTTGATATGAAAGGTTCTCCGGAGACCCGCTGCCGTGTTTACGCTCTCGACGGGCGTTTTCTGGCTGTGCTGCGCTTCGACACCGAAAAACAACACTGGCAGCCTGAAAAGGTTTTTCAGTAGTACGCCATTAATTTTATAAATAACGAGACAATTTACCTAAATAGTAGTATAATTCTGGTGGCTCGGTGAAACACTGAGAACCGCATTTAGGGCAAAATTTACTGGTATGAAGATAGCTTTAGTTTCTCCGTATGATTTTGCTTTTCCCGGTGGTGTGACCAGTCATATCTCATCGCTGGAGCGTTATCTTACCCGGATGGGTCACGAAGTCAAAGTTATCGCTCCCGCATCCAAAGAAGTTCCCATCTTCGGTGATAGATTCATACCCATTGGAAAACCACGTCCTATTCCCAGCAGCGGTTCAGTTATCCGCGTCAGTATTTCGCTGCACCTGGCTCCCGCCATTAAGGAAGTGATTACCAGAGAGAAATTCGATATTGTTCACCTTCACGAACCATTCATGCCCATGCTCTGCACCGCCGTGCTTCGATTCTCGGATGCCACGAATGTCGGGACTTTCCATGCCTGGGACGGGAAACCGGGTTATAACTGGGGCAGGCCTATCAGTAGCTGGATGATAAAAAGAAGACTCCACAAGCTTCACGGCAGGATTGCCGTATCGAATATGGCTATGGCTTATGCCCTGAGATATATTCCCGGAGACTACACCATTATTCCCAACGGTATCGACGTGGAAAGGTTCTCGCCGGACGTGTCCCCTATCGAAGAATTCTGTGACGGCAAGCAGAATATACTTTTCCTCGGGCGTCTTGAAAGGCGTAAGGGCGCTATATACCTGATAAAGGCTTACCATGAGGTAAAAAAACAAATCCCCAACTCGCGGCTAATCATAGCCGGGCCCGGTACCAGGCTTCGCAAGCCTTACGAAAAGTGGATAAGAAATCAGGGTCTGGAGGACGTTGTTTTCACCGGATACGTGTCCGAGGAAGATAAACCCCGGTATTTTAAAACGGCTGACGTTTACTGTTCGCCGGCGACTTCCCGCGAGAGTTTTGGTATTGTACTGCTGGAGGCTATGGCGGTGGGCAAGCCGGTTGTTGCCAGCAACATAGACGGATATTCCAGCGTCATAACCCACGGGCAGGACGGTCTGCTGGTGCCTCCCAGAGATACCGGCAGTCTTACCCAGACTCTGATATCTATTCTGAGCGATAAAAAGTTGCAGCAGAAGCTGTCCAAGAAGGCGAGGCTTACCGCCGAAAATTATAGCTGGGAACGTATTGCTCAGAGAGTCAATGATTATTATAATAAAGTGCTTGACGAATTACGCTAGAGGACTGTAAATACGGCGGCTCTGGACAGAGTCAGTTTCAGAGAAGCTAATATAGAGGGGAAATTTGCGTGGGTACTGAGAAGGTTATTCCACGGAGACAGAAGACAGTAACGAAGTTACCGGAACTTCGTAAGAATATAGCCTCTTACCTGACAAGAATGCTGGTCCGACTTTTTACCAAAACATCAATAACTCCCAATATCCTGACCGTTTCTGGTTTTATTTTAACACTGGGCGCGACGGCGCTTATTTTAACCGACAACCTTTTCGCCGCCGGTTTCGTGGTACTGGTCGCCGGTTTCTTCGACATGCTGGACGGGGCGCTGGCACGCAGCACGGACAGGGTTACCAGGTTCGGTGCCGCTCTCGACTCCACACTCGACCGTTTATCGGAGGCGGCTTTGATGCTGGGTATTCTGGTGGTATACGCCATGGAGCAATCGACCCTCGGTGTCTGGATGACCGGTGTCGCCTTGATTATATCGTTCCTGGTAAGCTATATTAGGTCGAGGGCGGAGGCACTGGGCCTGGAGTGTGAGGTAGGGCTGTTTACCCGACCGGAAAGGGTAATCGTGCTGGCGTTAGGTCTTTTGCTGAGCGGGCTCGATTACGCACTGATTACAGCTCTGGGGGTTGTGGCGGTCTTTAGTTTAATCACTGTCTGCCAGAGACTTCTTCATGTCTGGCGGCAAACTAGTAAATAGCTACCTTTTGGAGGTCAACTATGCCTGTTATTGCAGTTATTGGTGCTCAATGGGGAGATGAAGGCAAGGGGAAGGTAGTGGATATGCTGGCTGAGAAATCGGACATGGTGGTCCGTTTCTCCGGCGGTGACAATGCCGGGCATACCATTGTAAACCCTTTCGGAAAGTTTGCCCTGCGGCTTGTCCCTTCCGGTATTTTCAATGCTGACACCGTATGCGTTATCGGTAACGGGGTGGTGATTAACCCGGCAGTATTGCTCCAGGAGATAGACTCTTTGAATCAGCGGGGTATCGCTACCGATAACCTCGTTATCAGCGACCGGGCTAACCTGATTATGCCGTATCATCTCGTTCTCGAAGGTCTGGAGGAAGAAGCGCGGGGTGATAAGGCGATAGGTACGACCCGTAAGGGAATAGGTCCCGCCTTTGCCGATAAGACCGCCAGGAGGGGCATCAGGATAGGTGAACTCCAGGACAAAGAGGCGTTTGCAGAACGGCTGAGGTATATACTCGAATATAAGAATAACGTATTGACCAGGGTTTACGGTACCGAGCCCCTGAATTTTGATGCGGTTTATAGTCAGTACTGTGAATACGGAGATACTCTGGCACCTTATATCCGTGAAACGACAGTGGTTATTGGCGAGGCTGTAAGTGAGGGTAAACATATCCTGCTGGAGGGAGCCCAGGGGACCCTGCTCGACCCCGATTTCGGTACCTACCCCTACGTTACCTCATCCTCGCCCATGTCGGGAGGGAGCAGTATCGGCGCCGGTATCGGGCCTACAAAAATCGATGCCGTCCTGGGAGTATATAAGGCGTATATCACCCGGGTGGGAGCCGGTCCGATGCCTACCAGGCTCGCGGATGAGACCGGCGAGTTAATCAGAGAGCGCGGCCACGAGTACGGCACCGTCAGTGGTAGGCCCAGGGACTGCGGGTGGTTCGATGCGGTCGCCGCCCGCTACACCAGCCGGGTTAACGGCTTCACCGGAGCCGCCATAACCAATCTTGACATTCTCGATACCTTTCCTACCATCAAGATATGCACGGCATATGAACTTGACGGTAAGAAAATCGACTACTTCCCCGCTACTGTTGCTGCTCTGGCGAGAGTCAGGCCGGTCTACGAAGAGATGCCGGGCTGGCAATCATCCACGACCGATATCCGGGAGTACGGCGATTTACCCGGACAGACCCGGGACTACATCACCAGGCTGGAAGAACTCATCGGCTGTCCCGTTAATCTCATCTGTGTTGGTCCGGAACGAGGGCAGACTATCCAGAAATCACCTGTCCTGTAGATGTCAGGCTTTATACTAAAAGGACTACACGTATGTCACCCTGAGTCCCGATTTATCGGGGCGAAGGGTCTATGAGTGGCAGTAAATGAATGTATATACACTCACTGATAGATTCTTCGTCATCCCGATTTTATCGGGATTCCTCAGAATGACACTTAGGGTAGGACTATAGTTAACCTAACGGGAGTAACAGGATAATGACAGTTGTAAGAGCGGCTACGGAAAATGATATCCCGCGTATTCTGGAACTGTACGAAGAGCAGC
>CAZBAN010000009.1:0-29644 GCA_964489895.1 uncultured Dehalococcoidales bacterium | reverse complement strand
AGAGCGGCTACGGAAAATGATATCCCGCGTATTCTGGAACTGTACGAAGAGCAGCTGGTCATCGGGACATCCGGGGCTGAAAAGCAGCGAAACCCTGCTTTTGAAGACTACCGGCGAGCCTTATCGATGATTGACGCCCTGCCCGGATGCGAGCTCGTCGTTGCCGAGGAGCAGGGTGAAGTAATCGGTACCATGATGCTGATGATTGTGCCCAACCTTTCCCACCGCGCTTTACCCTGGGCTGTGGTGGAGAACGTGGTTGTCGACAGCAGCAACCGCCGTAAGGGAGTTGGTAAACTGCTTATGGACTACGCCCTGATGAGGGCTAGGGAAGCCGGGTGTTATAAGATTCAGTTAAGCAGCAATAAAAGCCGTGAAGAAGCGCACAAATTCTATGAATCAATCGGTTATAAAGCCTCGGCTGAAGGCTTCAGGCTCTATCTATAATTGTTTGTAACTGATTTAGGTTCTACTCGATTATGATTAAATGAAGTACTCACCCCCTTAATCCCCCTCTCACACAGTAGCCTTATTCACCATGCAATAATTTTTCAGTGTGAGAGGGGGAGAATTTTTTAGAGAGGGGGCTCCGCCTCCTCAAATCCCCTTTTTAGACCTTAGCAGGAGATAATACTCTTTTAGGGAATAAAGCCCTTACTGTCCACATCAAGGCATACCTGCTCATCTCACCAGGAGTCTTGGCTGCTTGCCGTTGATTTACAATTAAGACGGTTCTGTATCTTCATAAAAAGTGGAATATTGAGGCATTATAGCCATTTTAAAAGTTTCCCCCTCTCCTTTTTTAAGGAGAGGGGGACAAAAGGGGGTGAGAATAGCTAAAGATAATTACACCGGTAAATCAATCTCGTATTTCTTAACGACTTCCATAATCCGGGCGGCGGTGTTTTCGTCGGGCTCGACCAGCGGCAGACGCGGCTTGCCGACATTGAAACCAAGCTGATTCATGGCATATTTCACCGGAGCCGGGTTCGGCGCGATGAAAAGCGCGTTTACCAGCGGCACCAGATGGCGGTGGATTGCCGTAGCCTCTTTTAGCTCGCCGGCTACCAGGCAGTCCATCATTTTCTTTACCTGTTTGCCAACGAGGTGCGTTACCACGCCGATAGTCCCATAACCGCCAAGCGCCATGATGTGATAGGTATCGTTATCGTTGCCGCTCCAGATAAGGAAGTCGTCGCTGGCATTGTTAAGCGTCAGGGCTACGTGACCCATATCGCCGTTAGCCTCTTTGACGCCGATGATATTTTTTATCTGGCTCAGGCGTACGATTGTGTCCACGTTCATGTTGATTACCACGCGACCCGGTATGTTATACATGATGATGGGGAGGCTGGTGTTCTCGGCAATGGTTTTAAAGTGCTGGTAAATACCCTCCTGCGAGGGCTTGTTGTAATACGGTACCACGGACAGGCAGGCATCGACGCCGATTTCCTCCGCGCCTCTGGTAGCCTCGACCGCCTCTGCCGTGCTGTTGCTGCCGGTATAGGCGACCAGCGCACCGCGGTCGCCTATTGCGGTCTTGATTTCGCGGAACAGGCGCAGTTCCTCTTCCCAGGACAGTGTCGGGGCTTCGCCCGTGGTGGCTGCTACCACCACACCGTCGCTCCCGGAGTCAAGTAATGCCAGCGCCAGCTTCTTAGCCTGTTCGTAATCTACCTCTCCCTTTTCATCAAAGGGAGTCACCATCGCTGTTAGCAGTCGTCCTGGTTTCTTCATCTTTCTGCCCTCCTGGGTGTACCCATTCTCTTTTAACCATCTCTTCCGCAATCTGGATGGCGTTCAGAGCCGCTCCCTTGCGCAGGTTATCGGCTACAATCCACATAGCCAGACCGCGGGAGTGGGAAGCGTCCTGGCGGATACGCCCGACAAAGACTTCATCTGTGCCTGTAGCCGACCACGGCTGCGGGTAAAGGCTGATAACCGGGTCATCGAGCACTTTAACTCCCGGAGCCTGGGAGAGAATACGCCGCGCCTCTTCGGGAAGCATCGGGTCAGTAAACTCCACGTGGACAGCCTCGCTGTGCGATGTAAACACCGGGACGCGTACGCATGTAGCCGAGATATTAATCTCGGGAGCGTGCATTATTTTTCTTGTTTCCTCTATCATTTTCCATTCTTCTTTGGTGTAACCGTTATCCAGGAACACGTCTATCTCCGGTAAAACATTGAAACCTATCTGATGAGGAAATACGTGGGGGATGGTGTTCTGCCCTTCGACTACCTGCTTTGCCTGTGTAGCCAGTTCTTCTATTGCCGCCACACCGCCGACCCCCGATACTGCCTGGTAAGTGTCCACGATAATCCGCTTGATGGGATTGACTTTATGCAGCGGATACAGGGCTACCACCATCTGTATGGTTGAACAGTTCGGATTGGCTATAATCCCTTTATGCAGCCGGATGTCTTCGGCATTTACTTCGGGCACGACCAGAGGTACCGCGGGTTCCGTCCTGAAAGCGGAGCTGTTATCTACAACCACCGCTCCGGACTGGGCGGCTATCGGTGAAAAATACTTGCTAATCTCGGCGCCGGCTGAGAAAAGGGCAATATCAATATCCTCAAAAGACTCGCGAACGGTCTCCTGAACCTCTATCTCCTGGTGGTTGACGTACATTTTCTTACCGGCTGAGCGGTCGGAGGCGAAAAGACCTATCGACTCCATCGGAAAATTACGCTGTTCCAGTGTCTTTATAAATTCCTGCCCTACCAGTCCGGTAGCGCCGACAATGGCAACTCTGTACCTGTTCATCAATCCTTCCTACAAACCGAGCAGTTTATCCAGCCCGTATATGAATTCTTTACGTTTTACTACTTCTTTAACGGCGAGAAGAACGCCCGGCGTATAGCATTCGCGGTTAATTGTATCATGCCTTATTCTCAACGTCTGTCCCGCCGCGCCCAGGATTACTTCCTGGTGCGCCATGAGACCGGGTAGCCTCACGGCATGGATGGACACACCTTCCACTTCTTCTCCCCGGCTTTTATAATTTTTGTCTATGTCATGAGGTTTGGGAAACGGTTTACCTCTCGCCTCCGCCATCTCTCTGGCGGTCATGAGCGCCGTCCCGGAAGGTGCGTCAGCCTTCTGGTTATGGTGCAGCTCGATAATTTCGGCAGAGTCCATATATTTAGCGGCTATCCTGGAGAGGTGCATCATCAAAACCGCACCGAGTGCGAAGTTCGGCGCTATTACTATGCCGATGTTATTGGTCTTTACCATTTGTTCCAGCTCGCCACGCTCCTCAGCACTCAGACCTGTAGTGCCGATAACCAGGTTAACTCCCTTTTCAGCGGCGGTGCGGGCTGCCGGCATGGTTGCTCTGGCAACGGTGAAGTCCACCATTACCTCCGCCGGGCACTTTTCCAGAATCTCGCTGACGTCTGTCGAAAGCGGGGCTTCTCCCGATTCGTCAGGTAAAGCGAGAGTTTTTCTGGTAGCCAGTAAGTCCACAGCACCCACTAGCTGAGTTTCCGGCTCCCGGCATACGGCACTGACTATTTCTCGCCCTACTTTACCCAGTGCTCCGTGCACTATTACCCTGATTGGTTCCATGGCTGCGCTCCTTAATAATCCTAACGACGCTTATTCCGGTTATCCTGGGAGCGTTGAGGGGGGCGGTTTCCGCGTTGCGACCTGAAGGGGTATTCTACCGAATCCGACCCGTCACCCTTGCTCCCCGTTTTAACGGTAGAACTCTCAAGCACTGCTCTTCTGGACAGGTTAACCCTGCCGAGATTGTCTATTTCAATGGCTTTGACCATTATTTCATCGCCGACCGAGACGACATCCTCTACACTGCCCACGTGGTAGTCGGCAAGTTCGCTGATATGCACCAGTCCTTCTTTACCGGGGGCAATCTCCACCATGGCTCCGAAATTCAGTATCCGTGTCACCTTGCCCGAATAGACCTGCCCGACTTCTATTTCCCTGGTCATGCTCTCGATAATTTCGATTGCCTTTTGGGCTGCCGCCTCATCGGACGAACCGATGAGCACCGTGCCGGTGTCGTCGATATCAATTGTTGTTTTCGTTTCTTCGATAATCGACCTGATAGTTTTTCCTCCCGGTCCGATAACGGTGCCGATTTTCTCCGTGGGAACAGTAATCTTATATACTCGCGGCGCGTAATTGCTGAGTTCAGGACGGCTTTTACTTATCGTCCTGTCCATCACTTCCAGAATGGAAAGCCGGGCCTCCTTTGCCTGCTGCAGGGTCTTTTCAATAATTTCGGTGGTCAGCCCCTTTATTTTGGTGTCCATCTGGAGTCCGGTAATTCCCTCGCTGGTCCCGGCGACCTTGAAGTCCATATCACCGTAATTGTCTTCTGAACCTTCGATATCGGTCAGGACCTCGTAATTGCCTTTATCGTCGGTAATAAGCCCCATGGCTATTCCTGCCACCGCTCTCTTTATCGGTATTCCGGCGTCCATTAAAGACAGGCTGCTGGCGCAAACGCTCGCCATCGAGGTGCTGCCGCTTGAGCTGAGTACCTCGGAGACAAGCCGGATGGTGTAAGGAAAGTCTTCGTCCTTGGGCAGCACTGCCTGGAGGGAGCGTTCGACCAGGGCGCCGTGACCTATTTCACGGCGGCTGGGCGTGCCGATACGCCTTACCTCGCCGGTGGAGAAAGGAGGAAAGTTATAATGGTGAATAAACCTTTTCGTCTCCTCGATTCCCAGTCCGTCGAGCTGCTGTTCCTTTCTGGTTGAACCGAGCGTGGTGATTGTCATCACCTGGGTCTGGCCTCTGGTAAACAGGGCTGAGCCGTGAGTTCGCGGCAACAGGCTGACCTCGCAGCTTATCGGTCTTATCTCGTTCAGTCCGCGTCCGCTGATACGTTTACCCTTTTCCAGGATACTGCTTCTGATTTCTTCCCTTATCCTTTTATCGAGAACAGCGAAAGCGTCTCCCTGGGCGATATCTCCGGAGTTCTCCAAAAGGTCCCTGCTTATCTCGGATAGTTCTTCTTCACGTTGAGACTTATCGGCATTACTCAGAGCCTGAGCGAGCTTTTCATCTATTCTACCGGCGACGGAATCAAAAACGTCCTGAGCAATTTCCTGAGCCTGGATTTCAACTTTTGGTTTACCGTAAGCCTGCTGAATCTGCTCCTGGAGTTTAATGATATCCTGGTTTGCCTCGTGGCCCATAGTAATCGCCCGGAGAACGACGTCTTCTGATACTTCGCTGGCTCCTGCTTCGACCATTACCACGGTGTCCTTGGTACTGGCGACGACCAGGTCAAGCAGGCTTTCTTCAAGCTGCGGTAAAGTCGGGTTCAGGATAAGCTCATTGTCTATATAGCCGATACGCACATTACTCACGGGTCCGGCAAAGGGCAGGCTCGACATCGATAAGACGGTTGAGCTGCCGATAACGGAAAGTATGTCGGCATCGTTTTCAAGGTCGGCTGACAGGACGGTAATTACCAGCTGTATATCTCTGCGCCAGTCCTTGGGCAGCAGAGGACGCAGCGGCCGGTCCGTCATCCGGCAGGCAAGGGTCGCTTCCTGGGTCGGACGTCCTTCTCTGCGGATGAAACCACCGGGGATTTTACCGGCGGCATACAGCCTTTCTTCGTAGTCGACGGTCAGAGGCAGAAAGTCCACGCCTTCCCTTGGTTCTTCGCTGATGCAAAGGGTGACGAGAACCACGGTGTCTCCGTACTGTACCGTGACGGCGGCTTCCGCCTGCCCGGCAATTTTCCCTGTCTCTATTATGAGCTTCCTGCCGCCTATTTCACATTCTGATCTGTGGGGTGTTAACAATATTTACTCCTATATGTAATTTCTTACTGATTTATTTTCGCAGCCCGAGTTGTTTTATCAGTTTGCGGTATCGTTCGACATCCTCGTCCATGAGGTAGGCAAGCAATCGCCTTCTTTTACCGACCAGCTTTATCAGGCCGAGCTGTGTATGATAATCGTGCCTGTTAGCCACCATATGGCCGGTCAGCTGGTTGATTCTCTCCGTCAGTATTGCCACCTGTACCTCGGTCGAGCCCGTATCGCCTTTGTGCCGGGCGAATTTCTCTATTGCTTCTGTCTTTTTTGCTTTGTCCAAATTCCACTACTCCTGTATTATGGTTTTTAGTTCGCCTGTTTCACCAGTTATTGAGTATAACATAAATAGAGAATTATAGCACAAACCGATTCTGTTTGCATTTGGTTGTTAATGTTCACTCACCCCCCCATCTGGTGAAAGCGCCAAGCACGAAACTCGAAACTCTAAAATTAATATCCATATAAGTTTAGGATTTAGATATTAGGATTTAGTGTTTTCTTTGGAGAGGGTCAGGGGTATTGACAACACTATACTACAACTGGTTAAGTATTGACTTAAATTACCTGTGGAACAGATTGCTTAAGGAGACGGTAAAATGAAAGGTCCACTTTCCGGAGTAAGAGTACTGGCAGTAGAAAACTACCTGGCGGGTCCCGTAGCCTCGATGACCATGGGAGACCTGGGAGCGGAGGTAATCAAGATTGAGCCGGAGGAGGGAGATTTAAGCCGGCTGACGGTGGGACCGAACCACAGGGGTGAGTCCAACCACTATTTGAGCTGGAACCGCAACAAAAAGAGTGTTGTCCTGAACCTGAAAAAGACCCTGGCAAGGGAAGCATTTTACGACCTCGTCAAGGTCTCCGATATCGTTGTAAACAATTTCAGACCGGGGACAATGGAGAAAATAGGTGCCGACCACGAAACGCTGAAAAAAATCAATCCCCGCATAATCAGCATCAATCTTAGCGGAATGGGACTTTCAGGACCTAAAAAAGACCTGCCGACAGTGGACAGCATTGCTGCCGGAATAAGTGGTCTAATGAGCGTGACAGGAGAGCCCGGCGGGCGCCCGGTCAGGCCTGGACCGGCTGTATGCGATATCACCTGCGCCCTGTACGGAGTTATCGCCGCCGTCAGCGCCCTCTACCAACGCGAAAGGACGGGCGAAGGACAGAATATAGACGTACCCCTGATGGCGGCGGGAGTCGCCCTTATGGGCTACCATATCAGCTATTACACCTGCTCCGGAGAAGTGCCGGGTCCGCTTGGCTCCGGCTACCCGTTCACCGCGCCTTTCGGCGCGTACAAAACCAAAGATGGCTGGATTGTTCTGGGACCCTGCTGGCCCCGGATAGCCTACGCGATAGGCGCCGGGTGGCTGGTCGACGACCCCAGGTTCGCCGAGACTGAAACCAGGCTGGCTAACCGGCAGGAACTGGATAAAGAGATAGAGAAATGTTTTATGCTGGCGACGACCGAGGAGTGGCTGGAGGTGATGCGTGTGGAGGATATTATCGCCGGACCGCTCTACACGGTAGCCCAGACGGTGGAAGACCCGCAGGTTAACCACCTGAATATGATACTCGATATCGAGCACTCTCTGGGAGGTAAAGTCCGGCTTGCTGGAAACCCAATTATGATGCCGTCTCTGGAGGGCAGCCACCTGCCCCCGCCAACCCTCGGCCAGCACACCGAAGAAGTATTGAAGGATATTCTTGGCTATACGGATGACAGGATAAAAGATATAAGTAAATAAACCTTTTTCGGAGTATTCTCTACCTCACCCCCAGTATCCCCCTCTCCTTCAAAGGAGAGGGGGAATTTTTAGTAAAGAGGGGCTTTCGCCCCCTATTAAATGCCAAAATAAACTAACAATGTGTAATTTTCTTGACAATTATACATAATAATGAAATATTAAATTAATCATATACAAGAGAAGTAACAAATACTTCTGACAATTTTAACCAAAAGGTATCAGTTTGGCAGGTAAACAGATTAATTATGCATATATTGATGGAACCAATCTTCATCTTACCATGGTTAATGTAGGCTGGCTTCTGGACTATAAAAGATTCAGGATATATCTTGAAGAAAAATATAACGTAGCAAAAGCATACTATTTTATCGGTAAAATCCCAGGCAACGAAAACATTTATTCTAACCTTGAATCTTATGGGTATATGTTGATTTTCAAGCCAACTCTATATGTTCCAAGTAAGGGATACAAAGGCAACTGTGATGCCGAATTGGTACTACAAGCAATGATTGATATTAATGAGTATGACAAAGCGGTTATCGTAACCAGCGATGGTGATTTTAGTTGTCTGGTTGAGTATTTATCGAAGATCGATAAGCTAGAACGTGTATTGGCTCCCTGTAGAGAGGGTTGCTCTAAACTGCTCAGAAAGACTGCAAGGGCTAGAATAGACTATATGGATAATTTAAGAAATAAACTTGAGTATAAAAAGGGAGGAAGCACCCCGTAAGGACGAAACCTTACAGCGTGCTTCTTACATGATGATACGGTACTAAATTAACATAAAAGTGTTATTTTGTCAATAGCGTAATGGCTACTCCCCCACCAGCTTCTGCCCTGCCTGGTAAGCCTGCTGGAGGGCGTCGGGGTGGTTTTTTATGGCGCCTTTTGCGTCGATTCCGCGGAATAACAACTCTCCGGCGTATTCTATATCCATTAGCCTGAAAAAAGTCTTGACGATAATAAGCGGTGAATCGAATATATTCTTATATTTTGTACCTCCCACGGCTATAAGAAAACCTTTTCTCTTTTTTAACTCGCCCAAAGGAGGCATCTTGAGGACGTATTTACGCGCCCAGCGCGACTGAAAGCGGTCAATCATCGCCTTCATCGGGGCGGTAATGCCCATGAACTGTACAGGAGAAGCCAGCACTATCACGTCCGCCCGCTCGAACTCATCATAGATGTCCTGCATATCGTCCTTTATCCGGCAGACTCCCTTCTCAAGGCAGGCATCGCAGTGCTGGCAGGTAACGAATTTCAGGCTGTTGAGGACGATTATTTTTACCTTGGCGCCCCTGTCAGCGGCGCCCCTTAATACCTCGGCAAGCAAGATATCTGTATTACCGTTACGTCTGGGGCTGCCGGCAATGCCAAGAACTCTCACTCCGGTCCTCCAATCAGGTTTCTATAAATAGAAATAAACCTGATTCAATTGTCATTGCGAGTATTGATGTAATCGGTACGAAGCAATCCATATAAATCAATTGAGATTGTTTCGTAGTCCCGATAAAATCGGGACTCCTCGCAATGACATTATTAGTTAGATACCAATATCTCCGGGGGTTAGTCTCAAGAAATAAGGACCAGCCGGTATTCCTTCTGGCCTTTGCGCAGGACGATAGCCTTTCCTTCCAGAGCGTCCTCCAGAGATACCGTTCGTTTTACGTCGGGCTCCCGCACGTTCTGGAGGTATATACCGCCGCCCTCGATGGTACGCCTTGCTTCACCCCTGGATTTAGCCAGTCCCGCAGATACGACCAAGTCGATTAGCGGCATTCCGTCCCCGGAGAAACCGGACTTTTCCATCTCGATAGACGGCGCCGCGGCGAAGATGTCCAGAAGGTCATTAAGTGCCACGTTCTCAATCCGTTCGCCGAACAGTATCGCCGTCGCCTGCTCCGCCCTGGTGAGAGCCGTTTCGCCGTGGACGAGCCGTGTCACCTCCTGCGCCAGTCTTTTCTGGGCTTCCCTTTTTTCAGGGCGTGTTTTCACCGCTTCACCCATCTCTTCGATTTCCGGTCGGGACAGCAAAGTTAAGAACTTAAGGTAGGCTACCACGTCATTGTCATCTGTATTTATCAGGTGCTGGTAGAACCGGTATGGCGAGGTCTGTTCGGCGTCGAGCCATACCGACTCTCCCTCCGATTTTCCGAACTTAGTGCCGCCGGTTGTGGTCAGTAAAGGAAAGACCAGACCGTGAGCCCTGAAGCCGTGCTTACGCCGGATAAGGTCGATACCGGCAGTGATATTTCCCCACTGGTCACTCGCTCCCATCTGCACCGTGCAGTCATACTGCTCATAGAGAGTAAGGAAATCATACGCCTGGAGCAGCAGGTAGCTGAACTCCGTGTAAGAGATGCCATCCCTGCCTAAACGACCGCTTACCGATTCCTTTCCCAGCATGTTGTTTATGGAAAAGTGTTTGCCGATATCGCGGAGGAAATCGGTCATACTGGTGGTGCAGAGCCAGTCGGCATTATTCACCATTATCGCCGGATTGGTGTTTGCCTCGAAGTCAAGGAACCGGCTTAACTGCTCCCTGATACCCTCCAGGTTGAAACTCAGTTCCTCTTTGGTCAGCAGGGGTCTTTCCGTGGTCTTGCCGCTCGGGTCGCCGATAAGACCGGTACCGCCGCCGATGACCGGGATGGGCGTGTGCCCGTGACGCTGAAGTTGGACAAGTCCCATGATAGGGATAAGATGACCCACGTGCAGGCTCGGAGCCGACGGGTCAAAGCCGATGTATACTCTGACCTTTTCCTTAGCCAGTATTTCATCCAGTCCTTCAGTGGTCTCGTATATCAGACCCCGCCACTTAAATTCTTCAAAAACACTCGTATCAGGTTGCGCGCTCATAATCCATCCTGTATTCAGACTTAGTTGATTATATCACGAATGCCGGTAATCCCGTACTGCGACAGGCTAATATTAGCACACCACGTAAAATATTCTGAAATTTTACACAAACACTACCTTAAGTTATACTGTACTTACCCGAGTTAGCGGCAGGTCAGGTAATGAGTTTCGAGAAGCTGATTGAGACAATCGAGGGGTATCTTCCGCCTGAGAAGATAGCCGTAGTCAAGGATGCCTATGACTACGCGAAGAAAGCGCATGAAGGTCAGATGCGTAAATCGGGAGATCCTTACATAACGCACCCTTTAAACGTCGCCTTAAACCTGGCGGAGCTTCAGCTCGATACCAGCACTATCGCCGCGGCTCTCCTTCACGACGTTCTGGAAAACTGCGGAATCCCTCTATCCGAGATTGAGGACAGGTTCGGTGCAGAGGTTGCCAAGCTGGTCGACGGCACCACAAAGCTGGGTAAAATTTCACTGCAGATGCCGGGAGATGAAGGGCAGCGGAGAGGGATTACCACGAGAGAAGAGCAGGCGGAGAACCTCAGAAAAATGCTGGTGGCGATGGCAGAAGACCTGCGGGTCGTGTTTATCAAGCTGGCAGATAGACTGCACAATATGCAGACCCTTGACGCTCTGACCCCGGAGAAGCAGCGTAGAATAGCCCAGGAAACCGCCGAGGTGTACGCTCCTCTGGCGCATCGGCTTGGAATATGGGAGCTCAAGTGGCAGCTTGAAGACCTGTCTTTCCGCTACCTGGAGCCGAGGAAGTACCGTCAGATTGCCAGACTGGTCACCGAAAGGCGTACCCAGCGGGAGGACTTCATCAAACAGGTGATTGTCACCCTGGAAGGGGAGTTTGAGAAGGCGGGACTGAACGCAGAGATATCAGGCAGACCCAAGCATATATACAGCATATATCAGAAAACGGAAAAGTATGCCGCACTCGGTAAGGACTTCGATGATATACACGACCTTCTTGCCATCAGGGTACTGGTCAACAGTATCCCCGAATGCTATACCGCTCTGGGTATCATACATAACCTGTGGCACCCGCTCACCGACCAGTTTGATGATTTTATCGCCAACCCGAAACCCAACGGCTATCAATCGCTACATACTAACGTTTTGTGCCAGGGAACCACACACCTGGAAATCCAGATTCGCACCTATCAGATGCACCGCGTCGCTGAGTTCGGAGTAGCTTCCCACTGGCGATACAAAGAAGGCGATAAGACGGATGTTAATTTCGAAGAGAGAATAAGCTGGCTGCGTCAACTCGTTGAATGGCACCGCGAATTAAGCGGTGCCGAAGAATTTCTTGAATCGGTAAAGACGGATATATTCAATGACCAGGTATTCGTCTACACACCAAAAGGGGACTTAAAAGACCTGCCCAACGGCGCCACTCCGCTCGATTTCGCCTATCGGGTCCATACCGACCTGGGGCACCGCTGTATCGGGGCAAAAGTCAACGGACGGCTTGTACCGTTCAACTATCAGCTCAATAACGGCGACGTCGTTGAGATCATGTCTACCAAAGGGGAAAGAGGGCCGAGTCGGGACTGGCTCAATCCCGTGCTTGGTTACGTAAAAACTTCCCACGCCAGGGAAAAAATCAGGCAGTGGTTTAAGAAACAGGAACGCACGGAAAACATGGAGCGGGGACGGGAACTCCTGGAAAAAACAATGAGACAGCTTGGTATTCCGTTTTCTGACAGAGAAAAACTGGTCAGGATGTTCAACTATGACAATCCTGATGATTTCCACCTGGCAATCGGCTCCGGCGATATCACCACTCATCAGATTGCCCTGAAATTATCCGCCCAGCAGCAACAGCCCAAGATTACCACCGCCGCTCCCGTCAAACAGACAACTTCGCCCGTTACCGTCCGGGGCGTGGACGACCTGCTTACCCAGCTTGCCAAATGCTGCCACCCTGTGCCGGGTGATAAAATCGTCGGGTACATAACCCGCAGCCGTGGAGTGACCATCCACCGCCAGGACTGCCATAATGTAATCAACGAAAAAGAGAAGGACAGACTGGTACCAGTGGAGTGGGGAGAGACCGACTCTCTCTACCCGGTCCAGATTCAGGTACAGGCAATGGACAGGGTCGGGCTGATGCGCGATATCTCAACAATCGTAGCCGAGGAAAAAATCAATATTGTTGCGGTAACCCTTACCAATAATGACGATAATACCATTTCAATATTCTTTTCCCTGGAAGCGGCGAATCTGGCACAGCTGAGCCGGCTACTGGTGAGAATAGAGGGAATACGGGGCGTGATAAGCGCCGGGAGAATAGGGGAAGGAATGCCGGCAAAATCCGGTCAACAGCCTGGTGTGATACAGGCACAGTGAAATTTAGCATAAATTTGCTTTTACAGGTATAATAAGTACCGATAATATAAGGGTATTACCTGATAGATTACAGGAGGTAGATATTGCCAGTCACTAAATCAGCCCAGAAACAAATGCGTGTATCCGAAAGAAAACGGCTACGCAATCAACCGATACGCAGCGAGTGCAAGACACGCATAGTCAAGGCGGAGAAGCTAATATTCTCGGGCAGGTTAGACGAAGCCAATCAAGCGGTGACCGAAGCCATCAGAGCACTGGACAAAGCGGCTGAAAAGGGAGTAATTCACGCCAACAACGCCGCCAGACGTAAGTCCCGCTTGATGAAGAAGTTAAACGAAGCCCAGGCCTCGACCCCGGCTCCGGTTGAAGAACCTGCCGAGTAAACTAGCCAGTCCCGCCAAAGGCGAATGATTTAATTATCAGCCGGACCCGGAGCTTATACTTGACAAAGGGTCCGGCTACTGGTAGAGTTATTATAGAACGGATGTTCGGAACAAAGGGTTACTATATGAGGTAACAGGTGAAGAAGCTCTCGTCGAAACAGCAGAAAATCATCAAATTTGTTAACCGTTTCTGGCTGGAGAGAAGCTATCCGCCCACCGTCCGGGACATTTTAAACGGCTGCGGGATAAGTTCTACATCGGTCGTGGACTACAACCTCGACATACTGGAACGGGAGGGGTATATCCGCCGTCATCCCGGAATCTCCCGCGGCATCGAACTGGTCACCAGCTCCCCCGCAAGAATGAATACCTTCAGAGTACCCGTTATCGGTCAAATAGCCGCCGGTGAGCCGATACCGGTCCCCGCTCCCGATACCTGGGACGTTACCGCCTCCTCAGACACAATGGAGGTTCCTGAAGATGTTACCAAGGGCAGGAAAGATATCTACGCCCTCAAGGTAAAGGGACTGTCAATGGTGGATGCCCTGATAAACGACGGCGACACCGTACTGATGCAGCACGTGAATGTGGCTGAGAACGGTGAAATGGCAGCCGTCTGGCTTAAGGCTGAAAAAGAGGTTACCCTGAAAAAAGTCTACCACGAGGGAAACAGGATACGACTACAGCCGGCAAACAGCCAGATGCAGCCGATATATGCCGAGCCGGATAACGTTGAGGTCCAGGGCAAGGTTATCGCCGTCATCAGGCAGCTGGATTAACACTTGATTTTTCTTTTCGGTGAGTATAAACTGGCAACCGTCTTAATTATTTGGTACCCTGTTGACCGTTAATTAGCGAAGAGAACCATGATTTTAGACCAGTTTCAGACGGTAGGCCATGACCTTTTTACCAGGGGACTCATATCCTCACATACCGGGAATATGAGTATCAGGCTGGGAGATAACCTGATTATCACCCGTCGAGGCTGCCAGCTCGGTTCACTGCAGGAACAGGACTTAATAGAGACCGGAATCAATAAAAACGACCGTTTTACCCCGCTGGCATCTACGGAGTTACCAGTCCACCGGGCTATCTACCAGATGACCCCGGCATTAGCCATTGTCCACGCTCATCCCCCCCACGCTGTCGCCCTGTCGCTGACCGAAAAAGAAATCGTCCCGAACTCCGCCGAAAGCCTTGATGCAATAGGCAAAGTCACTGTCCTTGGCTGGGATATGGAGGTAAAACCGGGAGGCATGGCGGACATAATAGCCGGGGCACTCCAGGAACACCGGGTTGTTATGGTTCACGGTCACGGCAGCTTTGCTATCGGTCAGCTTCTTGAAGAAGCCTATAACTACACTACATCTTTAGAGGAGAGCTGCCAGGTTATCTGTCTTCTAAAGTCCCTCGGGGCGGAACCAGCCGGGAAATAGACGCTATTTCTTTCTTTTTTTCTTCTTTTCGGCTTCTTTCTCTTCTTCTATTCGCAGGAGCTCGGCAGCAAACTTCCCTCTGCTCCCCGCCTTCACCATAGCTGCCCTTGCCGTAGGCACGAAATTCACAACCAGTATAGCTATCAGGACCAGGGTGAAGACAATATATGGCTGCCAGGGGTCCCTCAGAAGACCGGCTGATATCGGCACCGAAACAAGGAGACTGATATTTATCGACAGGATGGGATTACGGGTGAAAGCCAGAATCAGGAATGATACTACCACGGCAATCAGCAGTTCCAAGGGCATCAGTACGGCAAGGATACCGAGGGTGGTTGCTATACCGTTACCTCCGTTAAACTTCAGGTATACGGGCCAGATATGCCCGATAACCGCCGCCAGCCCGGCTCCCAGCACCCAGTATACATCATGGTGACCGGTCCAGTTAGTAGCTTCAATGAGACCTATATCTACTATGAGTTGGGCTATCAGTACCGCCCCGGCTCCCTTCGCCACGTCGAACACTCCAACGATGACAGCCGGTCCCTTCCCCACGTGTTCGTAGACATTATTGGCACCAACATTGCCCTCGCCCAGCTTGCGAATGTCCTTACCCGTTTTGTACCGGGTAACAATGTAAGCTGAAGGGATGGCACCGAGTAGATAGGCAATAACTACTGCTATAATCCCGTTAACCATCGTCTACCATTCTGGCTTAATAACGCCATATTAAGCCGGCGTACAAAGATGCAGATATTTCGGGTTGTTTCCCAGTATTATATCGTTATAGATTTTCTGAAGTTTCCCGGTTATCTCGCCTATATTTCCGTTGCCTATCTTACGACCATCTACCTCAGCCACGGGTGTAATATTGGCAGCGGTACCGGTAAGGAAGCATTCGTCGGCGCTGTATAGCTCTATCCTGTTGACGTGCCTTTCCGTGGTCTTTATGCCCAGCTCTGTTTCTGCCAGCTTTATTACCAGATTACGGGTAATCCCCACCAGGATGCCATCATAACTCGCGGGAGTTACCAGTTCACCGTCTATTAACAGAAATATGTTCTCTCCGCTTCCCTCGGCTACATAACCGTCCGGGGTGAGCATAATGCTTTCATCATAACCGTGTTCAACGGCTTCTGTCTTGGCCATAGCGTTTGTGATGTAAAGACCGGTGAGCTTGGCGCGGGGTATCTCGCTGGGAAAACGCCACGAAGAAACACAGCACTTCACTTTTTCCGGTAAATACGGTCCCCAGGGAAAGGCAAACACGAAGAAATCACTGTCCAGGTTATGGAGACGGACACCCAGAGCCTCCGAACTCTTATACGCCACAGGACGGATATACAGGTCCTCCTGGTATTCGCATTTCTTAACCAGCTCCACCGTTATATCACACAGTTCATCAATGGTATGGGGCAGGTCAATCTTCAATACCTGGCAGCCGTCGTATAACCGCTGGTAATGCTCTTTCAGGGAGAAGATATAAATCTGCTTTTTCTCGGCATTCCAGTTAGCCCTGATACCTTCAAAAACACCCGTGCCGTAATGCAGGAAGTTGGTCATAACTCCCAGATTAGCCTCGGACAGGGGTATATATTTGTTCTTTATATAAGCGTATGATAAGGGCATCTTTCACCATCTCCTTTCCCGGTTAGCGCCCATTATACTCAATTATATCACCAGAGACAAGCTGCCATATCAGTAAAAAAGGCTAAATCCGAATGGAAACGCACTCTATTTTACTTGTAGTATAAAATAGTATAAAATAATGGTTCATGCGAACATTAGAAAGGAGAACAGAATGGTAGGGATTGTATCGTATGGAGCGTATGTGCCATTACGAAGGTTGGGTAAGGGGACTCAGGGCTGGCGTTCACCGAACGAAAAAGCAGTTGCGTATTATGATGAAGACAGCATGACCATGGCTGTTGCTGCTGCGATTGATTGTATGGGTGATATGGACCGCGAGACCGTTGACGGACTGTACTTTGCTTCAACAACCGGACCCTACAAAGAAAAGCTTGCAGCAACAACGGCGGCGTGTGCCGCAGACCTTCGCCGCGATATTATTACCGCGGACTGTGTCGATTCATTGCGGTCCGGTACCGGCGCCATCAGAATGGCTGCGGATACGGTTAAAGCCGGCTCCGCCAAACAGGTACTGGTAACGGCTTCAGATTGCCGTCTGGGACCTCCTGGTAGCGAGATGGATCAGATTTTCGGTGATGGAGCTGCGGCTTTTCTCGTCGGAGATACCAACGTTATTGCATCGCTTGAGGCAAGCTACTCGGTATCGAATGAGTTGTTTGATTACTGGCGTAGTGATACCGCCAAGTTTGTCCACACCTGGGAGGATAGATGGGTGCAGGAGGAAGGATACCTAAAGGTGGTACCGCAGGTTGTGGGAGAATTTTGCGAGAAACACAATCTTTCACTAAAAGATATCACCAAGGTTGCCCTGTACGGTAACAATATGAGAAGACACGGCCAGATGGTGCAGATGCTTGGACTGGCCCCGGAACAGGTTCAGGATCCACTTTATTCCACCGTTGGTAATACCGGGACTGCGGCTACACCAATGCAGCTTGTTTGTGCCCTTGAAGATGCGAAACCCGGGGATAAAATACTCTCTTTAGCTTATGGTGACGGTGTGGATATTCTCCTGTTCCAGGTAACCGACGCTATAACCCAATATACTCCCAATAGAGCTATGAAAACTCACCTGGTGGCAAAGACGATATTCCCCAGCTACCAGCAGTATTTCAACTTCCACCATGAAGGCAGAGATGCCGAGAGTGGCGGCGGTCCGGCGGCATCCGTTCTTGCCAGAGAAGTGCTGCAAATATATCCTCTACGCGGCACCAAGTGCAGGAAATGCGGAACGGTCCAGTACCCACCGCAGAGAGTATGCACGATCTGTCATGCCAAAGATGAAATGGACTCTTTCAGGCTCTCTGATAAAAGGGCGAAAATTTTCACCCGCGTTCTGGACTACGCGGCTCCCGTCCCCGGGTACGAAAGTCCGGCGGTCGACCTGCTTATTGACTGGGATTGTGGCGGCAGAGCCAATTTCGCGCTGACCGATAAAAAATCGTCTGTGGAAGATGTACCGATGGGCATGGAAGTTGAGATGACTTTCAGAAAACTGCTTGCCGGCGGAGGTGTTCATCATTACTGGTGGAAAGCTATGCCGGTTAGAGAAACCTGGATTGAGAAGGAGGAAAAGTAAATGGCGGTAGGCAATATAAAAGATCAAACTGCTATAGTAGGCATGGGCTGTATCAAGTTCGGTGAAAACTGGGAACAAAGCGCCAGTGATATGATGGTAGATGCTGCTTATGAAGCCTATGAAGACGCAGGAATAGAACCAAAAGATATTGAGGCAGTATGGTTTGGCTCGACTCGGATTGCCCTGGGAGAACCCTTAGCCCACAATCTCAAGCTTGAATATATCCCGGTAACCAGGATAGAAAATCTCTGCGCTACTGCCACAGACGCGTTCAGAAACGCCTGTTTTGCCGTGTCTGCCGGCATGTATGACGTTGTTATGGCACTCGGGTGTGAAAAGCTCAAAGATACCGGACGCGGCGGCCTTGGTGGTAATGGGGAGGGGGGAGGAGGAGGAGATATGCTTTTCGTCCCCTCGGGAGGTCCGCATACCGCTTTCGCACGCATGGCTAACCGGTATATGGAACACTACGGTTGGACCTATGAGGATTTCAAGCCTATCCTGGCAAAGATTGCAGTAAAGAACCATTATAACGGTTCTCTCAACCCCAAAGCCCATTTCCAGCGGGCAATAACGGAAGAGCAGGCGATGAATGCCCCGATGATGTCATGGCCTCTGGGACTGTATGACTGCTGCGGTGTCAGCGACGGTTCAGCTGCGGCGATTATAACCAGGGCTGATATGGCAAAGAATTTTAGGGATGACTATGTTCTCGTCAAAGGGGTCGGTCTTGCCGTCGGCGCCAGACAGGGGTGGATACAGCAAGGTTATGACATGGTACACATGGAAGAAACAATACGAGCCGCCAAGCAGGCGTACGACCAGTCCGGTATCAAAGACCCATACAAAGAGATAGACCTTGCGGAAGTACACGATTGCTTTAGCATTACCGAGCTGGTAATCATGGAAGACCTGGGGTTCGCGCCCCGCGGTCATGCTCCCGATTATGTGAAAGAGGGCAGGTTCCTGCTAGATGGTGACCTGGCAGTCAATCCGGATGGTGGTCTGAAATCCTTCGGCCATCCTATCGGCGCCAGCGGACTCAGGATGCTCTATGAAATTTATAAACAGATGCAGGGCAAAGCCGGTCCCCGGCAGAGGAAGAACCCCACTCTGGGTCTGACCCACAACTTTGGCCTGAATCCCGGCAGCGGTGTCGGAAGCGTTACTATAGTGGGGCAGAGAGACTAAACCCTCACACCCCGGGAACACGCGAATAGTCGAAAGCTCCTCACAACAGCATATCTCAAGTGGGGAGCTTTCCTGGTTTCTATAAGTGATAAAATTTATCCTGGCTATATGCACTTGATAGAGCTCTGCTTGTACCTGGTTGTTAATGAGGTTTGACAAAGACGGTCAAACTGCTTAAATTATCCATTAATATACTGTATTAATGTTTTTAGAAACGGGAGGCAGATAATGCAGCCGGATTTTATAAAAGGTTCCATTCCGCTGGAAGCGGCATGGGCTGCCGCGATACTTGTTATTTCTATAATATTCGCCTGGCTTGTCATCATGGCTATGAGGTATATACAGCACAGGCTTGAGCAACGTACCAGAAAATCCGCTCTCTTACCGCAACTGCTGAACAGTTTCGCCAGACCTCTCCTGCTCCTGATAATAATTGAAGGGCTTATCCTGGCACTGGGTTCTCTGTCTATCATGGCTAAATGGAGTGATAGCCTGTTGAAAGCCGCAATCGCCGTACTGATAGCCTGCGTTACCTACGCACTGGCGAACAGCGTAGGCGCTATACTTACCTGGTACCTCCGTAAGACTACCGTCCGGAGAAAGGCGCGTGTTGACGAAGGTCTTATCCGCTTTTTGCAGCGGATAATACTGATTATTTTTTTCGCTATCGGCGTTCTGATAATTCTAGATTATCTTAATATTTCCATAACCCCCATTATAGCCGGTCTGGGAATTGGCGGCCTGGCCGTAGCCCTGGCTCTACAGCCAACACTGGCGAACTTCTTTGCCAGTACCCAGATAATATCCGACCGTCTGGTGCGCATCGGTGACTATATTGAACTGGATAACGGCACGATAAAGGGGTATGTAACCGATGTTGGCTGGCGCAGCACCCGGATACGCACTCCTTTCAATAACCTGGTAATCGTACCCAACTCCAGACTAGCCGACAGCGTGATAACCAACTACTACGGTCCAACCATGGAGATAGGCGTTGTCGTGGACTGCGGCGTCAGCTATAACGCCGACCTGCCAAAGGTGGAGGCTGTCTCTCTGGAGGTGGCAAGAGAGGTAATCGAGGAGCTCGACGAAGCCGACAAAGAATTCGACCCATGGTTTGCTTACGAGGAGTTCGGAGACTCCAATATCAATTTCTGGATATGGGTACGGGCGAATGACAGACTCGCGTCTTTCAGGGTTAAGAGTGAGATAATAAAGCGCCTCAAAGCTCGGCTGGACAAGGAAGGTATAAACATTAACTACCCGGCACGACTACATACTTTCGAGGACTCCGATTCTCCTCCTTTTTTCCTTACCGGAAGGCAGGGCTCGGAAGACTCGGGGAAGAGAAAATAAAGTAACAGAGCATAAATATAATCAGATATTTGCCTCGATAAACCCGGTGTGTGGAGAAGGAAAGCCTGTTATTCGACTCAGGTGTTGTTGAGCATAACCGACACGTGTGTCACCACAGTTTATTTGAACCTTTTACGCATCGCTTCCTGAACCATTTCTTCGATTGTGCTTTCTTCCGATTTCAAATCGCTTTTCTTCAGTTCACGCCTCAGAGTAAAAAGCTCTTCGTCATGAAACTGCCGGTATAACTTTCTTGCCTGCCACCATCCGGAGAGCCATACGAATCCCAGTCCGACGACCGCAACCGGTGCTACAACTTCAATTCTAACCTGCTGAAATCCCAGTATAATCACCAGAGCCAGGATAGCAAACGCGAAAATGGCGGTATCAAGGTTCCACCTGGACGCATAGGTCCTTTGCTTAGCCCTCTGGACGGCAAGTCGCTCTATTTCCTGATTGATTAGTTCTCTTTCTTCAGTCTCATCCACAGTTTGATCTCTTAACTATAGTTGTATACCCAAGATGCCGATATTATAACCTATAATGCCAAGAATTTAAACTCTATAAATGTTGGTTCTGTTCGGTTCTGGTGGAATTACCTGTCTGTCTCTACCCATAATCCTGTACCGTCGGTTATGAATTCTACCGTGCCGTGAATATCGGTGCGGTAGAGGTTGTCTTTGCCCACCCTCGCTTCCAGCCTGTTAATTATCTCATCGGTGGGGTGACCGAAATAATTGTCTCCGCCAACCAGAATCACTGCTACCTGTGGACTTACCGCCTCCAGGAACTCTGAAGTAGTTGAGGTTGACGAGCCGTGGTGAGCAACTTTAAGCACAACGCTTGCCAGACCGGAACGATGTGTTATAAGTTCATATTCCGCCGCTTCCCTTATGTCTCCGGTAAGCAGGAAGCTTACCTCCCCCATAACCAGACGCAATACCACGCTGTTGTTATCTATATCGGCATAAGTACCGTTCAGGAAGGGCAACGGAGGATTCAGCGTCTCAAGCACCAGCCCGGAGCCAAAGTCAATGCGGTGGCCCGCCCGGGCAAGGGTATAATCTATATTTTTTTCTTCTATCAGACCGAGCCACTTATCATACAGGAAGGAATTACAATCCAGACCGGGATAAAGCACCTGCTTAACCCTGTACCTGTTCAGTACTTCCACCAGCCCGGTAATATGGTCGGCGTGGGGGTGGGTTAATACCACCAGGTCTATGGTCCTGTCCCAAAAAGGCATTTCCTTACTCAATTGAAGAGTAATTGCCTGCGGGGTAGGTCCGCCATCGACAAGAATCTGCTGGCAGCCTTTCTGAATCAGTACGGCATCGCCCTGTCCTACATCAAGGAAATTTACATGAAGATTGTCGTCGGGGAGGGTGTAAGCGGCTGCTGAAACCAGAACAGCAACTGCCAGTAGGAGAGGGACAATCCTTTTCCGGGATAGAATTGAGAAGAAACTATCAGCCGGAGGCTTTGATTCAACTACCTTCTTCCTTTTGTGGGCAAGCCAGATAACCACGGCGATGAGGAGATAGTAGATATAAATAAAAACGCCATTAATCGCTCCTCCTTCGATATAGGGAACGGCGGTGAAAATCTTGACCACGAGCAGCATATAGGAGGAAAACAGCCATCCAATCCAGGCTACCACCTGAGCAGCGGGAACGAATATCAGTCCCAGTACCCCGCTGATAGCTCCGGTAACGATAATACCGGTCAGAGCCGGCAGGGCAAAGAAGGTCGCCAGTGGTCCTACCGGTGAAATAACATCGAAGTAGTAGGCAACCAGCGGCCAGACGGCTATGACCGCAGCAAGACTCACGCTGAAACTATCGGCAATCACTATGGCTGTCGAAACGGCTACCCCGCTTTCTCCAAGCGTCGAGTTGATAACCCTCCTGCACAGCGATTGTATTGCCGGGAAAATAAATACCAGACCCGCCATAGCAGCAAAGCTCATCTGGAAAGAGGCATCCCAGAGAATCTGGGGGCTGATACCCACCATTACGGCAGCGGCGAAAACCAGGGCGGTGACAGCGCTGCGCTGCCTCCCAAGCAGCTCGGCGGCAAGGAACATGCTCGCCATAATCGTCGCCCTCAGTACCGGCGGATTCATGCCGGTGAGTATTGCGTAAAACCAGACTGCTACCAGCGCAAGCCAGACATAGATGTAATGTCTCCTGCCGAAGAGCCAGATACCGCAACTGAGTAGAATACCGGCAACAATACTGACATGAAGTCCCGAGATAGCCAGAAGATGAGCGGTGCCAGTCCGGGTAAAATCCGTTCTAACCGACAGCGGTATGTTTCCCCTGAGACCCAGAACGATTCCCTGGGTGAGTGACGCCTGCGGCTCCGGCAGTACTTTGCCTATGGTCTGAGACAGGTTGTTCCTTAACGAATATACCCACTCCAGGAAGCCAGAGCCCTTCCCCGTTTCCAGAACTTCTACATCAGGGTAGTAGATGGTGGAATAGATGTCCCTATGCGCCAGGTAATTTTCATAATCGAAGTCATTAAACCGGTGAGGTGTCTTGATTTCACCCTTGATAAGAAGCACATCGCCGTAACTACAGGTAGAATACCCGGGCACGAACACCAGGGCTGTGCCCGAAACTTTACGCCATTCTTCATCAAGTCTTACTTCACTGGCTGAAAAGTGAAGGCGAGTGTAATCATCACGCAGCTCAGGGTCCCTGTCCACCATGCCTTTTATTTCTATGGTGCCCGCATCGTTATAGAAACGAAGGTGGCTTTCATCGGCAGGGGGTAGATTCGACTGGTAATATACTGCTCCGCCGAGAAAAGCAATAAGGCACAGACCGGTCAGGATAATCGCTTTCCTGTAACGGCGGGTTATGAAAAGAAGGGGAAAGGGAGCGAGACCGATAATTATCGACACAAAAGGCACGATTGATTTCGAGCCCAGAATTATGCCGGCTAACCAGGCACAACTCAGGTAGATAAGAGACACACCCTTACCCCTTTCTGATTATCAGTCGGCTACAGTTACCATGTGTTCGAATTTCTCCAGGGTAGCAGCGCCTATGCCCTCCACTTCGAGCAAATCTCTGGTATTGCGGAAGGGCCCGTTTTGAAGGCGGTACTCAACGATACGCTGTGCCAGCACTTCTCCGATACCGGGCAGAGTCTCCAGCAGCCATGCCTCGGCACGATTGATATTGATTTTTTGCGCTGTCTGCTCTTCAACCACCGAGGGAACATTAAGGACAAGTCCACTCAGGTTAGCGCTGTCGGTAGTGCCGCCTGCAATCTGGATAAGCGTTCCTATACTGTCGTCATCGGTGTAAGGGTAGAAACCTGGTAAGTTGACCTCACCGCCGATATAAATGCTGCCCTGCCATTCCTCATCTGCGGGCAGGGATATTTCAACCGGCTCTTCCGGGGTGTACCTGACCCAGGCGTATATTCCGCCGGCGATTATGACCAATACGAGCAGAATAGCCACCGCAATGCGTAACCTGCCGGGTTTGCCTTCATCCATTCAAGACCTCCGATTTTTCAGTGAACCAGTTGAGAGGCTTACGCATTCGCCACATGGCAAATAAAGAGAACAAAAACAACCGGTAAGCCGTCTTCCGGGTACCAGCTATAGTTTAAACGGTAAGATATCGTTATGTCTATATGTTTGTTAAAAAAAATTCACGGTATCAACATAAACCGGAGCATAGTTGGTCCGTGAACACATGGAACTGGAGACTGATGACTATATCTTTGATCGAATTATGTTAACAAACTTACACACAAGATGAATGGTGATAAAAGAAAGGCTGGGTCTTCCAGAGGAATACGGGATACTGAGGATTGTGGGCAGCCAGTAAGCAGATATTAAACAGGGAGATGTGTTTCTATAACGATGACATGACAGCAGGCTGGTTATTCGCCGGTTAAAGTCGCCCGTAAAGCTTCTTCGGATTCGGGGGTTGTAAGCGCTATTATACGGTCGCCTTCCTTGAACATAGTATTAATCGTCGGGATACGGTTCTTGCTCCCTCCCCGGATAACCAGCATAAGCTTGCTCCCTTCCGGTATCGTAAGCTGCCTTAGGGACTTACCCACGGAGTTCGCTTTAGGAGGTATCTTTATTTCCACGATCTCTTCTCCGCTGTCCTCGATAGCCAGCAGGTGCGTAAGAGGATGAGTCGGCACCTCTTGTTCAATGTACTCAAGGATAACATTGGTACCGCTAACGGTAACATCAACACCCAGCTTCTTTAAAAGTACCTCGTTTCGCGGGTTTCTAATCCGGGCTATGGTACGGGGAACACTAAATTTATGCTTGGCAACCTGGCAGGCAACCAGATTATCGGGGTCTTCCCCGGTAACGGCGATAAGCATATCCGCCCGTTCCGTACCCACTGCAGCCAGAGTGGCTGTCTCACAGCCGTCGCCACGAAGGCAGATGCTGCCCATTTCATTATTGATAGCCTCACAGATATTAGCTTCTTTTTCGACTATGAGGACTTCGTGACCCTCATCAAGCAGGGTTTTGGTCAAGTAATAACCTACTCTACCGCCGCCAACGATAATTATGTACATTACCTGCCTCAGCTCTCCAGTATATTCTTGAATACGTCTGAGATTATAGTAGTCGGGCTGATAGCTTCCAGCCCCAGGGTGCTGTACAACTCCTGACGGAGAGGGTCATAAATCCGGCAGATTACCCTGGGGACGTTAAAAATATGTTTGGCAATCTGGCACGCCATTATGTTACGGTTGTCCCCCTGAGTCAGGGCAATGAAGGCATCCGCTTCCTCTATACCGGCTCTTTTAAGCACCTCTTCATCAATGCCGTTGCCCCTCAGCGCCGTACCTTTAAACTCAGGCAGCTCCGGTGAAAAAGCAAGCCTTCGGAAACTATAGGCATCATTGTCCACGATGGAAACTGTATGCCCATCAGCATCCAGCTCCCGCGCCAACCGGGCGCCTACCCGCCCGCAACCCATAATAACTACTTTCATATTACTCAGAATCAGTTAATCGATGTACTGATGATATAGTATAACACGACAGGGAGCGTTCTTCAGCACGTAAGGTACAACGTTGCCGAGTTCATACTGCCCGAACCGTGTCTTGTACTCGACGCCCATAACTATAAGGTCAGCTTCACGCTCTCCGGAAAGGTCAACGATTGCCGGACCCGGTTCGCGTGCCTGTAAAAGGTCGGTCTCTACTGAATAGCCCTGTTCTCTGGCTACACTTTCGACGTTATTCAGTACAGCCTCTCCCCTCTGGACTTCGTCCACAACTTCAGCATCAAGGGGGAGAGTCCTGTCTATAGGAATAATATGAACGGCGTATAGCTTGGCCTTATCCGGCTTCGCCAGCCGGCAAGCCAGCTTGACCGTATCTTCATCAACCTCAGTGCCGTTTACCGGCACTATGATATTCTGAAATTTCATTATTTCTTTTAACGGTAAAGTAGAGGATATTATAATCCCGCAAATAAAAAACTACAATACTTTTTTCGGGTATTTTTTACCATAGTTAACGCCATTTCCAGAATGAAGGTACAAAGAGCATCAATACCGTAAAAACCTCGAGACGACCAACCAGCATGCACAGTGTCAGAACGACCTTACCGACGGGATGGATAAACAGGTAGTTAGCAGTCGGACCCACCAGATTTAGACCGGGACCTACATTGCCTACGGTGGCAAGGACAGAAGACAGAGCGGTCACTTGGTCCAGTCCCACTGCACTCATTACCAGGAAACCGACGAACATAATGACAAAGTAAACGATAGCCAGGCCGATAATCCCGGATATAACCGCTTCAGACACAACGTTACCGCCGACTTTCAGGGGTATGACGATCCGCGGATTGAAGGCAAGGACTATCCGACGGTAAGCATACTTGAAAAGAACCAGCACTCTGATAACCTTCAGTGCTCCGCCTGTCGAACCGGCCGAACCGCCGATAATCATCAGTAACAATAAAGCTGCTTTTGCAAAAGCGGGCCAGAGGTTGAAATCGGCGGTACAGAAGCCGGTTGTCGTCATGATAGAAACAACCTGAAAGGCACCGTGCCGGAAGGCCTGACCGAAAGATACGTCCATGCTGAAAGCCAGATTAAGCATTATGAAGAGAGAGCCGGCGACAAGGAGAACAATATAAAGCTTGAACTCAGGATTATTGATCAGCTGCCTTATCTGCCTTTTCCAGGCAAGAAGGTAGAACAACCCGAAGTTTACCCCCGCCACCGCCATGAAAACAGTAACAACAATCTCAACAAACAGACTGTTATAGGCACCGATACTCAAATCCACGGGAGTAAAACCACCGGTGGGCATGGTACTGAAGGTTACGGTCAGGGCATCGAATACGGGCAGCCTGCCAATAAGTAGCAGAATAAATTCCAGGGCTGAAAAGCCCAGATAAAGCAGCCACACTGCCTTTGCCGTATCACGGATACGCGGCGTCAGTCTATCCGCCTGAGGTCCCGGCATCTCATGTTCGACCAGGTGGGCTGCGCCGATACCGAATATGGGGAACAGAGCCACAAAAAGCGTGATAATACCCATTCCACCCAGCCACTGGGTAAGGGAACGCCACAGAAGGATACCCTGTAACTGGTCCTCAACGGACGCAAACACTGTTGCACCGGTGGTGGTAAAGCCCGATACCGATTCGAACCAGGCATCTACAAAGCTCTGAAAAGTACCCGCCAGCACGTAAGGAAGCGTTCCGAAAAGAGATACCAGTATCCAGCTGCCGGTAACCAGCACGATTGCCTCACGCCGGCTAAACTTTCCTTCACCGGTCGGAACCAAGCGCCAGAGCAGAAGTCCGAGTCCTACCGTGATACCCGCCGATATGGCGAACGGCGTAGAACAGGACTCACCGCGAAACAGGCTCCAGGCTAACGGGAGAAGCATAAACAGTCCGAGGATTGTCAGTACTAACCCGAGGTAACGGCAAACTACATTAATTCTCATTACCTGTTTTTCACTTAAACAGCTTCTCCACAGAGGAGGTTGTTGACAGGGGAGATATTACAACGACATGGTCACCGGGATACACAACATTATCACCCGGAGGAATGATAACCTTTTCGTCACGTATTATTGCGCCGGCTTTTGCTTCCCTGGGAAGCCCTGCTTCGGTAAGACTGTGCTGGGCGACACCTGCCGTAGAGCTAACGGTAAATTCTATAGCCTGTATCTCCTCACCGCCGATGAATGTCGCCGAAATCGCCCCGCCGTGGAGGACGAAGTGGGCTATTCTGCTGGCGGTAAGCAGCAGCGGAGATACGGCAATATCAACCCCGATTGCCTCGGCAAGAGGTATGTATCCCGGCTTACTGAGCACAATCAGGCTCCGCGGAACTCCCAGGTTTTTGGCAAGCAGGGCGCAGAGAATATTTAGCTCATCGCTCTCCGTAGTGGATACGAAAGCGTCTGCAGATGATACGCCCTGCTCTATCAGGAAATCACGGTCCGTGGCATCACCCTGAATAACGACCGCTTTTTTCAATTCGGCGGCAATTTCCTGGCCCCGGTTTAAGTCCTGCTCGATAACCATAACCGATATTCCCTGCTTTTCCAGTCTCTCGGCAACGATATAACCAACGCGACTTCCGCCAAAGACGACCACGCTCCTGACGGGTGGTTGAGGATGAGCTAACATTTCACTCAGTCTGTCCATCGAGTCTCTCGAGGCAAGCACGTATATGTGGTCATCACTCTGCAGTATTTCTTCGGAAGTCGGTATGAATGTTTTTCCAGCGCGGACGATTGCCGATACTACACACGGCCCGGGAAACTTAACCTTATTCAGAGGTTTGTTCACCAGCGATTTTTGCTCCACCCTGAACTCGCCTATCTGTACCTGACCATCGGCGAAATCGGTGATGGGAGCGGGGCTCAAGCCGCAGAGGACATTCTCGATTTCATCAGCCACTGCAACCTCAGGATTAATTAACAGGTCGACTCCCAGGGTTTTAGGCCTGATGATTTTACGCGCCGCGGAGGGTGACTTGGCAGCGGTAACAAAGTAGCCGGAGTATTCAGGATTGCGGACTCTCGCCACCGTCATAGCCGCGCCAAGCTCCTTTGCCAGGAAGCAGATGAGCATATTGGTCTCATCGTTGTTGGTAACGGCGATTACCAGATCGGCGCGGTCAACTTCCGCCTCTCTGAGAATTCTGGGAGTGGTTGCGTTTCCGGTAATGGTCTTAACATCGAGATGGCTGCGGATACCTTCCACCACTTCATCGGAAGGTTCAACTACCGTCACCTCATGTTTACCTTCCGCCAGCACCGCTGCTATGTGTAAGCCTACAATTCCGGCACCTGCTATAATGATATACACTTATTTCTACCGCTAACTGCCGGCTGAGCCTCTAAACAATCTTAGGATATTCCGGAAAATAGCCGGTATAATTCCCCGGGATTTTCTCCGCCTTCTCAATACCCTGTCGCCTGCCCGGGTTGTTGGTATCTGTTCAAAAGATTCCTTTACTGTCACTTCTTTATATCTCTCCAAACCCCGTCATTCTCTTCCTGCCTTTTCCCATATCTATTATAATCCTTTAATAACGATTTCAAAAATATTTCCGGCATGCTTTCGGCCCAAAATATACAAACAATTGGTGGATTGTACTCTTCTATTTACCGGCTGTCAAGGGGTTTGTTAAAAAAGTTTTACTTGCACCTGGCAGTTATTGTTACCTCGCCCCAAACCAGATAAAAGTTATTAAAAAAGTAGTAAATAGCCCGGTAAACAGCAATAATTACGGTTAAATTGCTGGAAATTTTCTTGACAAGGGCAGGCGGCTATGCTATATTTGCATTTGAATAGAGGAGTTTCTATTTATGTCCGAGGTTGTTACATAAGAACGTGAATTGGTAGTTGATTGCCAGGCAGGCGGCTTGGTGTTAACACCAAGCCGCTTTCTTATTGTAGAGCACTTTAACAATTGAATACAGGGCCTAATGTCAAATCTGAAGCAGGTCAAGCGGGTAAAGGCACATGGTGGATGCCTTGGCATCAAGGGCCGAAGAAGGGCGTAGTACGGCTACGATAAGCCCCGGTGAGCTGCCAAGCAAGCCTAGCCGGGGATTCCCGAATGGGGCAACCCGTCCCGATAAAATCGGGACACCCCCAGCCGAACACATAGGCTGGGTGGAGGTAAGCAGGGGAAGTGAAACATCTCAGTACCCTGAGGAAAAGAAATTATTCCCTGAGTAGTGGCGAACGAAAGGGGAGGAGCCCAAACCTTATGAGCTT
>CAZBAN010000008.1:0-47219 GCA_964489895.1 uncultured Dehalococcoidales bacterium | reverse complement strand
TGCTCGGCGACCGGGGCTCCCATTGTAGGCAGGTTGCCGGTAAGGTTTGTCGGCAGTAACGTCCCAACTATCCCCCCTGCCGTATTAACCAGTATATCTATTTTGCCGTATTTCTCCAGGGTAACCCTGACCATCTCATTAACTTCTTCCTCATATCTAAAGTCTACTTTCACCGTTGATGCCTCGCCACCCTTTGCCTTTATATCATCAGCAACCTTGTTAGCGTTTTCTATGACCACGTCGGCTATCATTACCCTGGCGCCTTCCTGGGCAAGGAGTACTGCTGAGGCTCTTCCAACACCGCTGGCGCCTCCAACCACAATAGCAACCTTATCTTTTAGTTTCATCTGATTACCTCCATAATTTTACATAATCTTATTGGGTTTTTCTCATTTCAATTAGTTATGAAACAGCCTAACCTTCACTGCTTTGTAACTAACAATAGACCAGTAGTATCTTGTCGTCAAACTCCACTACACAAACAGATTGGGTAATTAAGTGCGAAATGATTCTGCATTTTCTTCCGGAGCCCACCCCAAACGATCCGAGATATGGGCGGTATCCCAGAATTTCCATTTATTGGAAGATACGCCGTAAAATATTTCGAACTTAATATTCTGGTCCATAAGGCACTTATCGATTAAGGTCACCAGGTCCCGGTGCATGAACAGAGTGGCATACTCGCGAACAGAACGGGGGCGGTTGTCCCTGCTGACCGTGCCAATACGGAGACATATAACCTGCATATCGAAGCTTTCAGAATAGTAACGTCCCAGAGCCTCTCCGAATGCTTTGCTGATCCCGTAATATCCGTCCGGACGGATAGGCACCCTGTGGTCGATTTGGGAAATATCGGATGGGTTGATACCTTTGTACTGTCCAGCGACGATACTTCGATAAGGCTCGTCCTGTTCATAAAGTCCCGTAACATGGTTCGAGGAAGCAAATATTACTTTTTTCACGCCGGCGTTGTTTGCCGTTTTAAAAACGGTCTGTGTTCCTGAAATATTCGGGGCAACAATATCATCCCAGGAAGCACGCGCATTGGCGTTAGCTGCCAGGTGTATTACTGCGTAGGCATCTTTGAAGGCGTTGAGAAGACCATCATAGTCATTGATATCTGCGATTATCACGGGCAGGTCCCGGGATTCCCTGATATCGATACCGGATATTGTCCATCTGTCTTTTAGGTTCTCGTAAAGAATATGTCCGATACATCCTGAAATGCCTGTTATTACTACTTTTGTGTTCATGGTCATTATTCTGTGCCAACTTTTGTATGGGTATTGTATTCCAGCCTGGTCTTATTATAATTTCTCCTTACAAAAAATTTAACAAAGGAGGACAGGGCTCGTGGCAACGCAGTAAGGGTCAAGTAAACCTGTAAGCCGAGTTCTGTATCCCGATTTCATCGGGATGGTGACCATCTATCTAGCTCCGATGTTACCATCGGAGTCAAGCGACCAACCCGGGGACTTGGCCGGGCGTCCTTGTATCCCTCTATTTGGTCTTGCTCCGGATGGGGTTTGCCCAGCCGACCGGTTGCCCGGCCGCTGGTGAGCTCTTACCTCACCATTTCACCCTTATCCCGATTCCCCCGAGGGCTCATCGGGACGGTATGTTTCTGTGGCACTTTCCGTAGGGTCACCCCTCCTGGGCGTTACCCAGCATCCTGCCCGGTGGAGCTCGGACTTTCCTCCCCGATTCCCCCGATTGACATCGGGGTCATCGGGGCGGTCACCCGGTTTACTTGACCCACTTATACTGTAGTAGAGATATCCGCTTTAGTCAATCTCAGACGTGTAAGATTTTATTTGCGTATGGTCGTTAGTTCTAGCCTCCCCCCCGATTAAATCGGGGGGGATAAAGGGGGATGGGGTTGATAAAAATCATGCTATACATATTTACGTTTAACATTGGTAATGTAAATCAGATATCATTATGAATTTCATTATGAAAGGCGAGTTTCAGTTACCTTGTAATACTATTGACAAACAATAACCGCTTGTTCATAATTTATGCTGGCTAACGGTACATAATTGTTAACTAAAGGCGCTCAACCCAGTAGCCGACACGGGTTGCTTTAGGGCAGATATCAGGGTGCTTCAGTACCAAATTCCGTTGAAATTCTGAGGAGGTGTCTATCTCGTGAAAGCAGCAGTTTTAGTAAAACCGAACGTTCTGGAGGTACAGGATATATCAGAACTGGAGACAGCCCCTGACCAGATAAAGGTGAAAATTGCCTATGCCGGAATATGCGGGACTGACCCCGAGATAGTAGAAGGCAGGTTTATCCCTCCAACGCTGGCGCCGGGTCCCAATATCGTCGGGCATGAAGCGGCGGGTGTTATTGCGGAAATCGGTAAAGATATCAGGGGTAATTTTAAAATCGGGCAGAAGGTGGCGATGAATTTCAGGAGTTCCTGCGGTGCCTGCTATTACTGCAACAACCGGATGGAGCACTTCTGCGAGAGGGTTACTCCCAATACGGGAGCTATGGCTGAGTACGCCGTCTATAAAGAAAACACCGTCTTCCCGCTTCCCGAAGATACGCCCCTGGATGTAGGCGCATTCGTAGAACCGGTGGCAGTGGCGGTTCATATGATGGATATAGCCCAGATGAAAGTGGGCGATACCGTGATTATCACCGGCGGCGGAGCCATCGGCCAGCTCCTGCTTCAGTTCGCTATCAGGTCGGGTGCCTCAAAGGTGCTGCTCTCCGAGCCGATTGCCGAAAAGAGAAGGCTGGCTAAAGAGATGGGAGCCGATGTGGTGGTGGACCCGTTCAACGAGGACCTTGATGAAGCGGCGATGAAGTTAACCGACGGCAGGGGATTCAACCTGTGTCTCGAAGTAAGCGGGAATATACACGTTGCCAAGCAGCTCATTTACCTCGCTGATAGCTGCGGCACGGTACTCTGGTGCGCCGTATATCCTTCGGACTCAGAGATAGGAGTCCCGCCATTCTATATGTACCAGAAAGAGCTGACAATCCGCTCCGTGCTGGTCTCTCCGTATTCATTTATAAGAGCGGTGCAGATGCTGCCAAAGCTGGAACTCAAGCCTCTTATCACCGTCTACCCGCTTGACGATGTGGTACAGGCATTCGCCGACCATAAAGCGGGTAAGGCGGTTAAAGTAATGCTGAAAATGTAAATCAAACTCTCGGTGTAAACTGATATAGTCGTTGCAGCCTGTTTGTCTGATTATTTAAAAGAAAGGGAGGTATTTAATGACTGAGCAGATTCGTTGCGGCAATTGTGATATGTTGCTGTACTACGGTGAAGAGATAGACAGGCGTCTCTACATGAGAGCCATCCCTTCCGAAGAGACGGTCCTGGGTTTCTATAATAACACATGTCCGCAGTGCGGCAGCAAAATAACGCTGGATTCGGTGAAAATCACGAAGAAAGGACGGAAGACATGGCAGCAGATGAAAAGTTAATCCAGGAACTTAAAGAAAAGTATATTAAGGTGCTCCACAACATGTTTGAACTCCTGGACGGCAGTCTTTCCGGGCACACCGGCGGTTCGATGTCGATGCTGGATATCATCATTGTCCTCTATTTCCATCACCTTAAATTACACCCGACCGACTACGACTGGCCGGAGAGGGACAGGGTAGTTCTGTCAAAGGCTCATTGCTGTGAGGCTATATATTCCGTTCTCCCCGAGCTCGGTTACGTGCCTCGCGAGGCTCTCAAGGGTTACAACGGTTACAAGGAACCCTTCCAGGGTCATGCCGACCGATGGGCAACCCCGGGTATCGATTACTCTGGCGGTTCTCTGGGACAGGGGCTTTCCTTTGCCGCCGGCATGGCAATGGCTGAGAAAATCAAGACAGCGCTAAATCCTCCGGAGTCGAGCATACCTCAGTTCCTGCCCCGGTTCAAGACGATATATAACCCGACTTACCGGTGTTTCTGCATCCTCGGTGACGGCGAATGTAATGAAGGGCAGGTCTGGGAAGCCGCCATGTTCGCCAATAAATACAGGCTTGATAATCTGATTGCCATCATCGATTACAACAAATTCAGCCTGGACGGACCGTCGGATGAAATTATGCCGCTGGCACCTTTCGATGAGAAATGGCGCTCATTCGGCTGGTGGGTCAAGGAAATTGACGGCCATAATATGCGTGAGATTGTAGACACACTGGAATTAGCCAATAATCTATATGGCGACGGCAAGCCAAAATGTATCATCGCTCATACCATTAAGGGTCACGGAATCCCATCCTGGGAAGATACCCATGTTCACCTCGCCAGAGGAGTAGGCGTCGAAGTGGGCGTTGCGGAAGGGAGGAAAATCTATGGCTAAGTATAATAGGTATGTTCAGATAGGCGAGCCTGAGATGCCGATGGCGGAAGTCGAAGACGCCATGATAGAGTTGGCTCAGAAACACGAAAATATCATTCTGGTCCTTGAGGATATGGGCGGGACCGGACTCAAGTGGTTCTCGGAGAACGCTCCGAACAGGGTCATCGAATGCGGCGTTGCCGAGGCAAGCGCTGCTGTTATGGCTGGGGGTCTGGCGGCGGAAGGTTTCATTCCCTTTATCAGCAGCTTCGATTTCGCCGTTTTCGGTCGTGCCTACAATCAAATCCGGCAGAGCATACTGGTAGACCGCTTCAACGTAAAAATTTTAGGACGCGGAGGAGCCTGGGGTGATACCGGTATCTCTCATAACTATGTAGAAACCCTCGGCTTTACCCGGTGTCTGCCAAACCTGGTAATTATCTCGCCGGCGGACGCTACCGAGGCTAAGAAAGCCTTTATCGCCATGACTGAATACGTCGGTCCGGTATTTTTCCGCCAGGAAGCAGGTCCGGTCCCTCCCAGGATATATACCGAAGACTACCCCTTCCAGCTTGGCAGGGCATACTTCATCAAAGACGGAAAGGACGCGACCATAATTGCCACCGGTCTCATGGTGGGTACGGCTGTCAGAGCCGAAGAAATCCTGGAAAAAGAGGGTCTTGATGTTGGCATTCTCGATATGTGCACCATCAAACCCCTCGACGAAGAAGCCATAATCAAAGCTTCGGTGGAGACCGGCGCTATCGTAACCGCTGAGAATGGTATTACCATCGGCGGTCTCAGTGAGGGCGTCGCCGCGGTACTGTGCGAGAACGCTCCCTGTCCGATTGTCCAGTTTGGCGTTGAAGATGAATTCAGCCAGTCAGCCAGGACGCTTCCCGACAGGGACGACCTTGCCGAACACTTCGCCTTCACCCCGGAAGACCTGGCGGTGTCGGTTAAAGAAGCTATCGCCAAGAAGAAATAGCATATCAGTGAAACCAAATACTTCCAAACAAAGACCCCTTGCTCTCAGGCAAGGGGTCTTTCTTATTTGTGGTGCTTAATCCTAGAAGTACTCCAACATGTCATTCTGCAAGAGCTAAGCGACTGAAGAATCTCATCGTTTGAGACCCTTCGTCCCGATAATACGGGACTCAGGGTGACAGCGAGTTTGAATATGCTTAAAACTTCAACGGTTCCATTCCGGCTTCAAGCCTGGCGTCGTTTAGGTGAATCTTAATCGCTTCCTCCAGCGGCATACAGGAGAAACCGAAGTCCTCTATTGCTCTGGCCATGCTGACTTTCCAGGGCAGACCTCCGCCGCCCCTGCCGAAGAACGGCGGCTCTTTGGTGCCCATTTCTATATCGGCGTCAGGAATGAACTTCTTCACCATGTCGACTACATCCTGGACGCTGGTTGGCGGTCCACCGACATTGTAGACCGGGTGGGGAGAAGAAGTGGCTTTAATGAGGATTTTAGTGAGCTCGCCGAGGTCGTCGGCGGCGACCAGCGATGTCAGCCCCTGCATCTTATACTCAAATTTATACGGTTTGCCTACCGCTGCCGCTGACGGCATGTCCGACCAGTACTGTGCCGGCGACCGTCCGCCGTGTCCGTAGCCGATAGTAGGGCGTACCCCGGTGAAGTTCATACCGTATTGCTCCGAATACTGGTCTGCCAGTATCTCCGCGAAACGTTTGCACACCGCGTAAGAGTGGCTGGGCACCAGCAAATCGTCCTCCACCACGTCTCTATCTCCGTACATTTCCTGCGGTCCGTACACCGTCTCGGAGCTTGCATAGACAACCCGGTTGGCACCCATCAGCTTGGCTGCCTCGAAGGCATTGCACATTCCGAGGGCGTTGACCTTTGTGCTCAGGCGGGGGTCGGTAAATACCTCCGAACCCATTACAAAAGCCCAGTTCACCACTCTGTCCACGGAGTATGACTTCATCGCGTTCAGGATATCTTCGAGCTGCGAGACATTCCCCCTGACGAAGTTGAACCTGTCCTTGTACTTATCTATGGTCTTCATGAACCATTCCTGCGGGGGAGCCAGGTCCATCGAGGTGACACTGGATACCTCTTTATCCGCCAGCAGGTGGGCTATCGTCTTGCGTCCGAAAAGACCGCTTCCTCCTATTACCAGTACGTTCATATTCTCCTCCTTTGAAGATATTGAAACAGCATAATATTCCTGGTTCTATTCACGGGCTTCGTGTTTTGGCTGGTCTGCCTCCGTAACTGGTAATTGTATAATAGAATAATGAGGTGTGCAAATAGACTATGAGGTAATATTTGATGTTCCGTTTTACTCGTCCAGGATAGGCAGCACCATCGGTCCTTCGGGAATGACTGCTATACTGGAGTCTCTCCCCAGTACCTGAAAAGCCTGCTCCAGGGCTTCTTCGATGGTACGGAACGGCACCATCATCATATCGCGGGCGATACCGTCTTCAAGCTCCGATACAAGATAGATTTCATCTCGCTGTTGAATTTGTGCCAGTATCTGGTTCTGCCATTGAACGCCGGTCGGCTCTCCGTCACGGGTTTTTCTCAGCACTTCATCGGCGGACCTGGCGGACCTGTGCATCTCCAGGAACTCCTCCGGTCCAGCCCCGGCATTACACGAAGAGCAGGCTATTATGATTCCGCCGTCCCTTGTTACCCGTGAGGCGGTTTCCATCCCTTTACAGGCCTGATAAAGGTCAAGGTCCAGAGGTGCCCCGTTGTTTGTGGTGATCGTGATATCCACCTTATGCTCAATTTTAACGCCGGCAATTTCTCTCTCAATCTCGCACCCCTTTTCATGAGCCTGGATGAAATCACCGGCGAACACATGGGTAATCTCACCTTTCCTGTTAAGCAGTACGTTTACGATGAAGTCCAGCCCGGCTACTTTCGCCTGTTCGATCATATCTTCGTGTACGGGGTTTCCCTTGAGGTTGCCGGTTCTGGCGAGCGGATGGGATATCATTTCATAGCCGTGGTTTTTGTATGCTGAACGGAAGCTGAATACGCCTGGAGCTATACTCTTTCTCCCGCCGGAGAACCCGGCAAAAAAGTGCGGCTCGATAAGACCGGTACTGATGCGGAAATCCGCCTCTATTACCTGACGGTTTATTTCTATCGGCGTTCCCCTGGAGGTTGTGCCGATGTATACGCAATCGTTAACATCATGGTTTATCACCCGGTAGTTATCCATGATGTTTTTACCGTATTTTCTGTTCATGGTCTCTCTGTCCAGAGGAGGATGCATTCCCAGCGCTACTATTATGGTGATGTTATCGGCGGGGGTCTTCTTTTCCAGTTCGGCCAGTATCGGGGGAAGGAGCCTGTCATCCGGGCAGGCGCGGGTGTTATCGGTAACCAGGACAACAACCCTGTCATTCTTACTGATAAGCTCGCTGAGGGACGGACAACCTGTCGGAGACCTGAGACTGCTGGTTATGGCTTCCGCTTCGTTTCCGATGCCGTCCAGCTTGCGTTTCTCAAGAATAAAAGAAACGTTATCCGTTGGAATTCGGGCATTTATGAAAGAATCGCCGTATGGAAGCTCAATATTCAAAGTGATAGCTTACTTAACGTTTTACTCAATTGTATCACGCTGTAATGAGCTTTGGAATTTTATTACGAGAGAAAGTAAAAACAGGTGGTGACCCCCTTTGATTTTCGGGTGGTTACTGGTCTTGGATATTAAATGTTAGGTTCTTATTAAGTCCTTGTTTTCTATTTTTTAATCTGCTATAGTTAGCACGATATGTCCCTCCTTCTCTCTGCTTGGCAAATCGTTATAAAAAGAAGCCTGAGTAACTGGCGTCTGCTTTCGACTGTCCTGGTTGGTGTTATCATCGCTGTCGCTCTTCTTTCCAGCGCCCCTCTATATTCCAATGCAATTAATGATCTAGGGTTGAAACACACCCTGAACAACCAGCAGATAGAGCTCCTGGACCTTCAGGTCTATGCTCCCAACTACTTCATCAACTATGAAGAGTATGGAACCGCAACGGGACTCATAGCCCAGCAGGTTTCGAGAAACATCAGGACTGTCGTCAGGCAGGAAGAAACGTGGATAAAGAGCCAGACATTCAGCGCCTATTACACCGACCGCCCTACGCCCGGGGAAACTGACCAGCCGAGAGGCCATTTCCACGTTTTCAGCAATCTGGAAGAGCATATAAACATAATAGACGGGCGATTATATCAACCCGCTCCTTATGACCTTACACAGGAAGAGATTGAAGACCCCGGATTTTCCATCGAGGGGATGGTCGGTAGTGAAACGGCAGAAATGTACGATATCGAGGTCGGCGACAGTTTGATTTTCATGGGCGGTTACGGTGAGGGCTTAAATGAAATCAAGATTGATGTCGTGGCTATTATCGACCCCATCGACCCGAAAGAAGAATACTGGTTTTTGAATACCGAAGTTTTTACTGTTCCACCGGATGACGGTAAGGTAATTCCTTTATTTATCAGTCAGGATGACCTTTTCGGGATTTTACCCAGGTTGTTCCCTGACGGCAGAGCAACGTTCAACTGGTTTTACTTCATAGACACGGACAAGGTAAATTCACTCAATGCCGATACCATCAGGCTTGCTGTTCGGCGTATGGAGCGACAGCTTCTGGTAAACCTGCCCCGCTCCGGAATGTTTACCGTTCTGGATAGCGTTATCAGTGAATATCAAGGGAAACTGATGTTTACCCAGATTCCCCTCTTCCTTATAGTTTTCCAGATTGCCGCTATCATCCTTTACTACCTGGTAACGGTATCGAACATGCTGATAGACCGTGAGGCGGGGGAGATTGCGCTTTTCAGGAGCCGGGGCGCCGGCACCTGGCATATCATCGGTATATATTTTATGGAAGGTCTGGTATTGAGCGCTGTCGGTGCCGTTGCCGGACCGTTTCTGGGCGCATTTGCCTTCAGCATGTTGGGCAAGACCGGTTCATTCCTGTCCTTGACTGAAGGTGGACTCCTGCCTATCCGGTTCTCGGGGACGGTTCTGATACTGGCAATAACGGCGGCGGTCCTCTGCCTCCTGGCTCTTCTTATACCCGCCATTCAGGCAGCCAGACGCGGGGTAGTGCTTCAGCGGCAGCACGCCGCCCGTCCGCAGGCGGCGCCCGTCTGGCAGCGTTTCTATCTTGATATTGTTTTGCTTATATTTGGAGCTGTCCTCTACTGGGAGCTGAAAGAGCGCGGCTCCCTCCTCACCATGAATGTGTTCGGCGGGCTGGGTATGGATCCGCTTCTGCTGATGACGCCGATGCTTCTGTTACTCGCGGTTGCCATAGTGTTTCTACGCCTCTTTCCCCTCCTTATCAAACTGGCAACGAGAATGAGTAAATATGTCGTAAACGCTCCGCTGGTCCTCGGTTTATGGTATATGGCGCGGAATCCAGTCCATTATAGCCGTCTGATACTCCTGCTGGTAATGGCAGCCAGTGTGGGCATGTTCTCAGCCACTTTCCTGGGTACACTGGAACGCAGTTATAATGAGCGGACGTTATACTCTGCCGGAGGAGACGTACGCCTCGCCTATTTGAACGACCCGTACTGGTCGAAGGACTCTCAGGAGCAGCGGTACAGCGAGATCGAGGGAGTAGAAAATATCGCCGCGGTGTACAGGAATAATGGCAGGGTGGGCACCATGTTTACCGAGACGGAATTTGTGCTCCTGGCAATAGACCCTGACGAGATGAGGGATATTGCCTGGTACCGGGAGGACTTTGGTGAAAAGACTTTACCGGAGCTTATGGACCTGGTGGCTGAAGACAAGCCCCTTCCACAGGGGCTGGACCTGCCGGAAGGCAGTGAAACAATCGGTCTCTGGGTTTACCCCGATGAGGATACTATAGGTACGGTAGTATATCTCAGAGTGAAAGACGGTCTGGGACGCTACTATGACCTTAAACTCGGCACTCCTGTTCCTGAGACCTGGCAGTACATGTCGGCGAACCTTACACTCTTTATGTCCGATGAACCACTACCACCTCCCCTGAATCTGTGCTGTATCCACTTAAGGAGTGAAGGAGGCGGCGGTTTCGGCGGCAGGTTGCAGGCTCTCTATTTCGATGACCTCCAGGTTACGGGGTCATTCTCGTCGGAGTCGTTGATAATTGACGACTTTGAAGATGTGAGTATGTGGAGGGTATCGTCCGATGCAGTATCCGGGTCATTATCCGGCGGTCAGTCCTCAGTTGGTACTTTCAGGATTGAACCGGAAAAGGTTTACAGTGGTAGAACTTCGGCAAGGTTTGGCTGGAGTACATACGGCGGCAGCAGGCGTGGCATTTATATCAATCCGGACGATAGACCCGTGGCTGCCATTGTCAGCCAGACTTTCCTTGATAATGCCAAGGTTAAGGTAGGCTCGCTGGTTCAGATTCGTCTGCCGGGACAGTATATGTACGTAACGATTACAGATGTTATCGATTATTTTCCCAGTCTTGACCCGCATGATAGAGGTTTCCTTATTGTTGACCTTGACCGCTTGTTGAGCGTCAGAAACCGTCAGCTGACCACGCCGTTTTATCCAAATGAGATATGGCTCACTCTGAGTGACGACGGTGATAAAAGGGCGGCTGCAGTTGAGGAAGTCGAGGGCGGAACACTGGGCGCAAGGGAGTTTTATTATAAAGATGATATGCTTGAGAGACTGGAGACTGACCCTCTGGCTGCCGCCGGGTGGGGTGGAATGCTTACCATAGCCTTCCTCGGCGTGATACTCGTCAGCAGTCTTGGCTTTATAGTGTATTCCTACCTCTCGGCTCAGAGTCGGCAACTGGATTTTGCTATCCTGAGAACGCTTGGTTTTTCACTCAGGCAGATTATGGGGCTGGTCTGTTTTGAACAGCTGTTTATCATAATTGTCGGAATGGGTCTTGGTACTATAATCGGCGAAAGACTCAGCTATATTATGATGCCGTTCCTCCAGCTTACCGAGCAGGGAGAGCAGGTACTCCCGCCATTTATTCTTACCGTTAATTGGGGTACAATAGGCATGGCTTATGCCATTCTTGCCGTAGCGTTTGTTATCACCATTTCACTGGTTATTCTTTTCTTCTCCAGGGTGGCAATTCACAAAACGCTTAGAATGGGAGATATATAGGATGTAGATATGGCTAATTATAAAGGAGACAATCACTACATAATCTGCGAAGACCTGTTCAAAATTTACAAGATAGCCGACCTTGAGGTGGTGGCGTTGCGCGGTCTTGACCTCCTGGTAGATAAGGGTGAACTGATGGCTATCGTTGGCGCCAGCGGCAGCGGTAAGACCACTTTGCTCAACATTCTCGGAGGGCTGGATAACCCCACAGCCGGTAAAGTAATTGTCGGTGGCAAAGACCTTATTAATGTTTCTGCTCGTGAACTGGGAAAATATAGAAGGCATGACGTGGGATTTGTCTGGCAGCAGACGGGAAGGAATCTGGTACCTTATCTTACGGCTTTTCAGAATGTGGAACTGCCTCTTACCCTGCTTGGAGTATCTCCCAGGAAACGCCGCCAGCGTGCCCAGGAGATGCTTGAGGCGGTAGGGCTGGTTTCGCGTATGCACCACAGACCGGAGCGCCTTTCCGGTGGAGAACAGCAGCGGGTGGCTATCGCCGTAGCTCTGGCGCATAATCCGCCACTCCTTCTGGCTGATGAACCTACCGGTGAGCTGGACAGCCATTCGGCGGCAAATATTCTCGATGTTTTCAATTCTCTGAATGAGACTTATGGCGTTACCATTGTAATAGTAACCCATGACCTGTCTATCACGGGCAAGGTTGGTCGCGTGGTGACAATCCGTGATGGAAGGACCAGCATTGAGTCCGTCCGTGGTATGAGAGCAGGTGAGGAAGAAGCCGGACAGGAAAAATATGAAGAATTTATCGTTCTGGATAGTGCTGGTCGACTCCAGCTTCCCCGTGAATATGTCGATAAACTTGAATTGAAAGGACGGGTAAAGGTGCTTCTGGATGAAGACCATATAACCGTATGGCCTGAAGAGAGAAACAAGAGAGGGGACAGTAAATGACGGTAACATCACTTATCACGGCTGTTAATCTGGGGCGGATATTCACCATAGGCTCCGAGGAAATACACGCTGTCCATGATGTTAGCCTGGAGATTCACCCTGGTCGGTTGCTGATTATTACCGGACGCTCGGGTTCGGGAAAGACCACCCTCCTCAATCTGCTCGCCGGGCTTGACACACCTACATCGGGGATTGTAAATTTCAGGGGGCAGGACCTGTCAAAACTGTCCGAAAGTGAACTGATTGAGCTGCGGCGTAACCAGATTGGCTTTGTATTTCAGTCTTTTGGTCTGCTACCTTTGCTGTCAGCTTATGAGAATGTGGAATTGCCACTGCGAATCAGCAAGTATGATAGGTCGGAGAGGCAGCAGCGTACCGAGTTCTGTATCGAGCAGGTGGGTTTGAGCGGGCGTGCCCGTCATCGACCTTACGAGTTGTCGGGCGGAGAGCTGCAGCGTCTGGCTATCGCTCGTGCCCTGGTGCATTCTCCTTCACTTATCCTGGCTGACGAGCCGACCGGCGAACTTGACCTGGCTACCGGTCAGGCTATATTTAGATTGCTTAAGGAAATCGCGTCAAAAGAAAATGTTGGAATAGTTGTTGCTACCCACGATGTAGCTATGGCTCAAATTGCCGATGAAATCAAGGAGTTGAGCGACGGCACTTTTGTCAATTAATATCTTCTCGTTGTAAACATCGCGGGAATAGTGTTAGCATATCTGGGATACTTAACGCACTAATGTACTAAAGGAGGTACAGAAAATGGTAAGAGTAGCGGTTAAAGATGGGGTTGTTGAGAAGCTGACAAAAATTGTCGGCGCCGAGTATGTCTCCACCAATCAGGCTGACCTGTATGTTCTCTCATATGACCTGACACCGGCGGAACCACACATGCCTGATATCCTTGTCCTGCCTAAAAATATCGAGGAACTCAAAGAAATAGTAAAACTGGCAAATGAAGAGAAGATACCCCTGAACCCTTATGTAGGCGGCGGGAATATAGGCGGACTGGCTATTCCTCTTGAAGGCGGTATAATTCTTGACCTTAAGAGGATGGATCGTATTCTGGAAGTTAACGACGTGGATATGTACGCCGTGGTTGAACCGGGAGTGACCTTCGGTCATATGAAGAGATACCTGGATAAGAACCATCCCGACCTTATTTATACCTATGCCTTTTCACCTCCCTCCACCGGTGTTATTACCAATGCGCTTCTTCAGGGACTGGATAACCTTTCATACAGGTACGGAGCCGCTTCGGCGTGGGTGACCGGGCTGGAGGTGCTGCTTGCCACGGGAGAACTGGTAAAAGTCGGCTCCTGTTCGGTAAGCAATACCTGGCATGCTCTTGTCCCTATGCCTGAAATTGCCGGATTGTTCCTCGGATGGCAGGGAACTACCGGAATAATCACCAAGATGGCGGTAAGTCTCTGGCCAAAGCCGAAATTTGAAGCCGGGCTGAACTTCCAGTTTTACAGCCACCAGGACGCAGGAAGAATGTTTCAGGCTGTTGCTAGAACACGTGTAGTAGATGACATTATCGGTACTTCCTTTGACCTGAACAAGCTGTCCTTCCTGTCAATGAACGGAGAAAAAGCCCCGATATACCCGGCTCCACCCAGGAACCCGGAAGACCCTGTGTTCGGTATTTCGATGGACGTTACAGGGAATACGCAGGAAGAACTCGACGCCAAGATAAACGTGATAAACAAGGTGGTCAAGGAAGACCTTTCAGACCTGAAAATAAATATTCCCGAACCTCATCCCAGCATGAGGGCAGGTTTCCCTATGCAGGCACTTGGGGTACTCAGTTCCGGTGGCGGATTGATGTGGGTTGGATGTTACGGGCCGATAAGCAAATGGGCTGAGACATGCGAGAAAGGCTGCCTTATAGAAGATAAATACGAGCTTTGCCGCGGTGCTTATGCACGTGTCATGAATGAAGGCCACTTCATTGGTCTCAGGTGGATGATACCTTACGATAAGGGGGATCCGGAGACGGTTCGCAGAGTTATCGAGGCAACCAATGAACAACTCGACCTGGTGTTGGAGATGGGCTTTGTTCCTTATAAGACACCGGTATGGGCAGTAAGAAGACTTGAAGAACTTGCCGGTCCAGAGCTGGTTGGTCTGCATAGAAAACTGAAGAAGCTTATGGATCCTAATAATATACTCAATCCCGGCAGGTGGGGCGCGCCTGCATAATAATAAGATATCATAGTTGAAATAAGGAGGGTTTGATGAGCCTGGAAGACGTTAAGCAGTGGCTCTATGGATGCTCGAGATGCGGTACCTGTAAGGATGTATTAAGAATATTCGTACCTTCCTGCCCTGCCGGAGAAAAATACCAGTTCGAGTCATTTTTCCCTTCAGGGCAAATGGCTATAGCCAGGGCTGTTAACGAAGGCATACTATCGCTGGAAGATGATGATATAAGAGAGAGAATATATGCCTGCACCGGCTGCCTTTCCTGTGAGCAACAGTGCCAGGTCTATCATCACAATCATATTTTTGAGATTATTCAGGCTGTCCGCGAAGAGGCGGTCACTCAGGGTTATCTTAAGCCGGAATATATGGCGATGTATTACGGTCTGAGGGGAGAGGACAACGTATTCGGAGAACCGAAGTCGAAGCGCGGAGACTGGGCGAAAGACCTCGATGTTAAGAACGCCGGACAGGAGAAAGCGGACGTCCTGTACCATGCCGGATGTATACTGTCTTTTGATTCCGAGTTGTGGGAGGTATCCAGGAGTGCCCTGGCTTTGATGAAAGCTGCCGGAGTGGATGTAGGAATTATGGGCGTTGAGGAGTCCTGCTGCGGAGGCAGGTCTTATGAGATAGGTTATACCGGTGAATTTACAAAGTATGCCCAGCACTGCATGGACACTTTTAACGCCATAGGCGTGAGTAAAGTGGTAACATCCTGTTCTGATGGTTATGCCACAATGAAAAACCTGTACCCGAAGGTCGGTACCGGGATGAAATTCGAGACACTCCACTTCTCTGAGTATCTCAAGCAGCTTGTGGATGCGGGAAGTTTGAAACTGACCAAAAAGGTACCGATGAAAATAACCTATCACGACCCGTGCCACCTGGGGCGTCACATGGGCGAGAACGGTCTTTATGACGTTCCCAGGGAGCTGCTGAAAGGCATACCGGGTATCGAGCTGGTGGAGATGGAGCGTATCAGGGAGAATGCCTGGTGCTGCGGCGCCGGTGCCGGTGTCAGTCAGGCGAATCCTGAGTTGTCTCTGTGGACGGCTAACGAGAGGCTGGAAGAGGCGAAAGCTACCGGGGCTGAGGCTCTGGTTACAAGCTGTCCCTGGTGCGAGAGGAATTTCAAAGACGCCGTGGAAGAATACGGCGTGGATATTAAAATTTACGATATCGCCGAGATTGCCCATATGGCACTCTAGGTGGTAGTACTCAAATATATTAGATTCGGAAGCTTATACTGGGCAGCCCCGTGAAGGGACTGCCCAGCTTGACTTAAGCCTCTATACAAGCGATAATAATTGACGGTATAAACCATCCGCAAGTTCAGTAAACGCTCCCCGGTAGCTCAATGGTAGAGCGGGCGGCTGTTAACCGCCATGTTGTTGGTTCGAGTCCAGCCCGGGGAGCCAGTTTTTACCCCGCAAGCCCCACGTAGTGATACAAGCCCGCCTTCAGAATTATCAATCTCGACTTGACACATCATTACTTATGCTTTATTATACCTAGAATTACGAGGTATATAAAAATTCTAGGTATATTCATAGCTCCATAAATAAAGGGAGGTGAAATGAGATGAAAAGTTTCACACGATGGAGTGCAATCCTTGTCATGGTTACAGGGGTGGTAGCCCTCATATTCGGTATTATATTTATTCCGCAAGCAAGCTCAGCAGAAAAGGAAATCGCTGATAGCATAACGCCGCTGGCGTTATCAGAGGTAGACGCAAAATACGATGCTGTAAGTACCAGCCAGCAGCAGATGAGGGCGGCTGAGGAACCCGGAATACAGGCCGGGACGGCGGCACCGAGTGCCATGTATAATTACCTGACAATTCAGAGGACATCACTGGGATTAACCAGGTCAAACATCGGCTTTGCCAGTTTCCTGAGGACCACCGGAATCATATATATTATTGTAGGGTTAGGTCTCATTCTGGCTGGTGTAGGACTGTTCAGGAGAAGTGCCGGTAACTCAACATAATCAGGTGTACGCCGTGATATTTATGCTTTCAGTGGTTCCAGTCCTGCGTCCAGCCTGGCGTCGTTGATGTGTATCAGCACCGCTTCTTCCAGTGGCAGGAAGAAAAATTAAGCATCTATAGACCGGCGAGGAAATTGTTCAGTGTGTCGCAGAAAGTACTGAATTGTTCGCGGCGGATGTTATGCCCGGCTCCTTTTATCTCCACCCACTGGAGAGGTTGTTCGGCTTTCCAGAGACTGGCAGCTTTCCGGGCGGATTCGGGCGTTACCAGTCCGCCGTCGGAAGTAATGAGCAGAGTCGGGCAGGTTATTCTGGGCACGAGCTCGGTATAGTGGGGACGGTCTATCTGCATAGAGGAGAATATCGCCAGGTCGAACTGAAGCTTGGATTCGGCCCAGAGGACTATCTCCGCTTCTGACCATAAAGGATTATTCTCTCTACACTCAGTCATAAGCTCCTCACGGGTGCGTGCGCCGTATCCGGCAAACGTTTTCATAAAAGCTTCCCGCTCCCTGGCTCTTGCCTCTTCCTCTTCGGGACCCGTTGGCTCCCTGTCCTGCCAGCCAGGGTCTTCGAGAATGATTGCTTTCGGTATCTCAGGGTAATTGACGGCGATATTTACGGTTGTACCGGCGCCCATGGAGTGACCCATTATGATGGGCTTTGTTATATTGAGTTCCCTGATAAGCCCGGCTATCTGATGAGCATGATTTATAAAAGAGAAACCAGGGTCTATTCTGTCGGAATGACCGTGTCCCTGGGCATCGGGCATGATTACATCGTATCGTCCTGCCAGTACTTCAGCCACCGGAGTCCAGCATAGCCCGTTATCACTTGCTCCATGAAGTAGTAGAAATGCAGGTTTATCACCGCCTGTACGGTAATAATGGATATTGATACCGTTTATCTTCACATTGCCCTCTGTATATTCAAGCATATATTCTTTACTCCTTAGCCAATTTTAAGATGGTTTATATTATACCATTCTTTTACTTGATGCTTTATCTGGTAACATTAGATATACTATTTACAATACCATATTATGACTGATAAAATGCATCGATTGAATATTATAGAGTGTCCGCCTGACGGCAGGTAGAGTTGCGAAAAAATACAGATTGGAGGTTTGAAAATATCTTATGGATAAACCGGAGAACTGGAATGAACTGTCCTGGGAGCAAAAGCGTGAAGTACGGTTCCAGAGGTGGTTGAACCCGGAAGGGGTGAAATTCATCAATGATGAAGCCGAGGAGCTTTATAAACAGAGGGTGACCCGGTTCATCAAGGCAATCAAGCTGGAGGAGCCTGACCGCGTGCCTGTTATGCTGCCGGCGCACGTTTACCCGGCATATTACGGTGGAGCGGATTTCCGCACCATGATGTACGATTACGACACCATGCGTAAGTGCTGGATAAAATTTATGGATGATTTCGGCGATATGGATACCTTCAACGGGCCCGGTCTGATACCGTCAGGTAAGATATCGGAAGCGATGCGTTCCAGAATAAATTTGCTGCCCGGTATCGGCCTCTCGCCGGACTCGCCAACGAACCAGTTTGTCGAAGGCGAGTATATGTATGCCGATGAATATGACCGTATTATGATAGACGAGTCCGATTTCTATCTCAGGACCATACTGCCGCGTACTATCGGCCTTTTCGAGTCCTTCAGGAATCTGCCGCCGATTCGCTCGTTTTGGGGCGAGTCGTGGGTTGCCGCTATGGCAAACCCCGAAATACGCAAGACATTCCAGACTTTGATGGACCTTACCGATGAGTACTGGAAGTGGAGGAAGGCGAACGCGGAAGTCCGGGATATCGTTATTTCGCGCGGGTATCCTCCTCTTATGGGCGCCGGGCTTATGGCGGGAGCGCCTTTCGACCACTTTGCCGATACCCTCAGGGGTACCAAGGGTATCACTATGGATATGTTCCGCCAGCCGCAGAAACTCCTGGATGCTATGGAACGCAATATGAATGTGACAATAGAAACGGTAATCAAGGACTTTCCGTTAACAAACGGTCCGATAGCGATGATGCCTCTGCACAAGGGCGACGATACGTTCATGTCCGATGAGCAGTTTGCGACGTTCTACTGGCCTACCCTTCGAGGCATTTTTTTGGCGATGATTAACGAGGGTCTGGTGCCGATGCCGTTTGCCGAAGGCAGGTATACCCTGCGCCTGAAGCAGATTAACGACACGCCGCCAAGTGGAGTGGTCTGGTACTTCGACCAGACAGACATGGAACAGGCAAAGAAGATATTGAGCGGTGTCTGCTGTATTGCCGGTAACCTGCCCACCTCGGTTGTAATGACGGGCACACCCGAGCAGGTAAAGGACGGATGCCGCCAGCTTATAGAGACATGTGCTCCCGGCGGTGGCTATATTCTGGCTGCCGGCGCCAGTGTCGAATACGGAGATATCAGGAACCTGAAGGCGATGATGGAATCAGCCTACGAATACGGCGTCTACAAATGAAATTCGGCACATTAAGGAGACAGAAGGGGACTCGGATAACAAAACCGGGTCCCCTCTTTATTGTGGCTGTTACGATTCCTTAGCTAGTGAATTTCTCAGCTAGGTCGCCCACTTTGGGTAGCTTGTATTTTTCACCTTGGGTCGCTTTTGTCAGAAGTAATACCCACAGGATGAGCGTTCCAATAGATAGTATCACCGATACTATTATGCCGAAGATGGGTATCCAACCGAGTACAGCCTCGATAATTGTTATCGCACCGAATACTATTACCGACTGCATGGCGTGGAACCGGATATATTTGTTTTCCGGCTCCAGTACCAGGAATACGATGCCGCTGAGCCAGAGAAATAGATATGATAACATTGCGGCGGCATTTTCTTGAAGTCCTGTCTTGGTCTCGGACATAAATACCTCCTGTTTGTTTCTAACGACAACCAGATTATACCAGAGTTTGTATATAGTCAAGATACATAATATATCGGCTATAAAGTTAGCAATATCTCCTTGAGTGTTTTCATATTAACGACATCTTCCATGTTGTAACGTAGCAGCGTGTCCAGCGCCTCAGTATCTGCCAGGTGCAAATACCTGTACCAGAGGCTGACAGCCATGTGCCCGTTGACCTCCGTGAGCTCTCTTTCAATCCCGAGCTGTCTTTCTACCGCTTTTAAGCCGCCGTAAAGGTTGTTTCTCCAGCAGTGGAACATAAGGTCACAGTGATCGAACATTTCGGCAAGATTGATGCCGAGGTGATGATGAATGAACGGAAGGTCGAACCGGCTTCCATTGTAGGTGTATATGGTATCCACGCCGTCGAGTGTGTTCAGTACGTCCACCCTGGTAATGTCCATTCCCACCAGCTGGCGTGACTCTGAGCGAGTCCCCGAACAGATATAAAACCCTATTACCGTGATGTAGCTTTCCCAGGGAGAAAGACCTGTCGTCTCGATATCCAGATACGCTTCGACCGGTGTTTTCAAATAATACGCTCCGGTAGTGACTTTCTCATATTATACAACACCTTTCACGAGGGTATCACAGCATCTTAATTTATGCTATCGTTCTACATTTGATAGTGGTTTGTTACCTCACCCCTTACCCCTCTCCAACCAGAACCATTGATATGAGATGAGGAGCTATCCTGGTTGGAGAGGGGAGTAACCAAAAGAGAGGGGGCGAAGCCCCCTCTCTACAATAATCTCTCCCTCTCACGCATTCAGAAATTTATATTGCAAAAAAGGTACTGCGTGAGAGGGGGATTAAGGGGGTGAGAATAAATATCAACCGAGGAAGAATGATATCTAGTTGGCGAAATCATAAAAGCTATCCTCTAGTATGTATTAAGGTTCTGTCCGGTTAGCCATAACGGTCAAAATCCCTGAAATTATTGATTATCAACTCACAGGGTGATAGAGTATAAAGATATAAAAATACAGACATTCCAACTATCAAGTAATAAAAATTTATATAGATAGTAATAATTGAAGCAACTAAGGGAACTGAAAGCTTTGAAAGGCATTTTTTTAGTACCAATAGGGAGGTAGTGATATGGCGATTGATGGTACCTATAGTGTGGAAGTATCCATGCCCAGAGGAAATCGACCTCTCAAGATTACACTCAAGTCCGACGGTAGTTCTCTAAGCGGCGCTGTCGACGGTCCTTTCGGTAAGCAATCGATAAGTGAGGGTAAGGTTAATGGCAACGAACTTTACTGGAAAGTGAGGTTAAAGGCTCCGGAGGACAGGGCGGTATCGGGGCCTTTGGGAATGCAAACCGGTGAATTGTTACAAGGAATGGTAAGATTCATTACTGATTCTTTCAGAGAGAATCCCATCGGTGCTCCGCCGGATGATGCTGGGGACGAGACGAAAGAAGATTTTGTAATTGAGTTTAACGCGACTCTAGATGGTGACGATATGTCAGGTAAGATGCAGTTCGGTCCCTATGCCACCGGCACTTTTAAGGGTAGTCGTTCGTAGGTGGTTTATTCTGGTCTGAACTCTTTGCATAACCGGCTACCTCTGGTTATAACTATTGCAGGAAAGGAGAAGGAATATTCAGGATTTGTCCTGAATAGACAGCATTCCTGATAAAAATGATGAAATATTTAGAACCACCACCAATGACTATTGATACTGACAAACAGTATACCGCCACTATTGAAACAAGGAAGGGCAATCTCGTCCTTGAGCTATTTGCCGCTGATGTCCCGACAACGGTGAACAACTTCGTTTTCCTGGCGCGGGAAGGGTATTATGACGGGGTTACATTCCATCGTGTTATCCCTGATTTTATGGCTCAGGGAGGGGACCCCACCGGGACTGGCACCGGCGGACCCGGTTATACTTTTGCCGATGAATTTACCGGTCATAAACACGGCACGGGGTCGTTATCTATGGCAAATGCCGGCCCGAACACAAACGGCTCCCAGTTTTTCATTACCTATTCTCCGCAGCACCACCTAGATAACCATCACTCGGTGTTTGGCCGTCTGGTAAAAGGAATGGATGTCCTTAAAAAGCTCCAGAACGGTGACACCATGAAAAAGGTAACCATAGAAGAGAAAAAGTCGCCCTGATAATCTGGAAGTAAATTGACATTACCCGTGATGCGGTCTTAATATTTGTCATTAACCGGACGATAAGGAGGTAATCAAGTATGCCTAAATACTGGTTTGACCATGTCCATCTGATGAGTACCGATACGGTAAAAACGGCTGAATTTTACGAGAAGATGTTCGGTGCTAAAATAGTCAGCAAGCAGGAGTTCGGTGAAGGTGGTGCCATGATAAAACTTGACCTGAACGGAACAGTTATCCTGGTAACGCCGGCACGTGGCGATACAGTGGAGAACGGCCTGGACCATTTTGGAATCCAGACCGATGATCTGAAGACAGCCATTGAAGAACTGAAAGCTGAAGGCGTTGAATTTACGATGGACCTCAGGGAAATAAGTCCTGAGGTTAAAATTTCGTTTCTTAAGGCTCCCGAGAATGTAACTATCGAGCTGCAGCAGGGCTCTCTATAACTCCGGGTCTTCCCTTACTGGAATGAGCACCTGTTAATCCGTGTCATTGGTATTGAATATGGACGGTAATACCATAAGTATAATCATCGCTCTGATAAGTGCCTATCTGCTAGGTTCGTTACCTTTCGCCTATATTATCAGCCGTCTCGTTAAAAGGGTGGACATCCGCCAGGTGGGGACGCGCAATATGGGAGCGATGAATACTATTTACCGGGTCGGTCTGTGGTGGGGTATCCTCGTACTTTTCCTGGACATGGCAAAAGGGGCACTGGCTATACTGGTAGCTCGCTGGCTTGGAGTCTCCGAGACTGTCCAGCTTATTGCCGGCGGGATTGCCGTAATAGGTCATATGTTCCCGGTGTTTCTCGGTTTCCGTGGCGGCAAGGGGGGAGCTACCGTTGTCGGCATATTCATCTGCCTGATGCCAAGGGCTTTACCCTTCGGCGCTGCTATTTTCGTTATCGTACTGGCTGCTACGCGGTATCCGACATTGAGTTATAGTCTGGCTCTGCTCTGCGCTCCGTTTGTAGCCTGGCTTGTATATCATTCAGGTGTTTTGGTGCTGTTCTCTGTTGCGTTACTGCTCATGGTGCTGGCACGCTACATCCCGAGGATAATCGAGATGCGTACTACCAGCGGGAACTGGAACCGGGTATTTATTCGCAAGGGATTGAAAGACAGGTTTTAAACAGTAACTTGGACTACTTAAATTAACTCTTCCAGAACCGGTATTTTCACTGCTCCATTTTACAATAACTCCTCTAAAGCAAAAAACGGTTGTTAGCCAGCTATTGACACCTATCGAGTGTTTCGGGATATACTACGGAGGCAATGTTTTAAAGCCGGAACATCGCTTTCGGCAATCCAATCAAGCAAGGAGCAGGATAATGGCAGAGAAATATGTATTAAAAGAGCTATGCCGCTATAACATAGGTACATTTGCGGACGTTATATATAGAAATGCGCTACTGTACCCGGACCAGGAAGCCTATGTATACAAGTCCGAAAGGGTAACCTTTTCCGAGTATAACGCCAGAGTGAACAGCCTGATACATGCTCTGCAGTCAATGGGAGTGAAAAAAGGTGACGTTATCGGTATAGTTTCCATGAACTGCCTTGAGTATACTTATTTCTTCGGGGCAGCCTGGAAGGGCGGTTTCATCGCGTCACCATTCAATTTCAGGTTGCAGGCAAATGAGCTGGAATATCTGATTAATTACTCGGAAGCTAATACGTTGTTCGTAGGAACGGAGCTGGTGGATACGGTGAGTTCTATCAGGAACAATCTGCCGAAGGTAAAGAATTACATCTCGCTCGAGTGTTCAGCCCCGGATATGATAAGCCATGACGAACTGATGAAAAGTTATTCCAGGGAGGAACCTGATATCCAGGTGGACGAGGACGACTACCTGGCTATCGTCTATACCAGCGGCACGACCGGACTCCCCCGCGGTGCTCTTTATACCCACAGGCGGTTTATAGACAATACCAAGAACCTGGTGATGGAAATGGGTCTTCTGCCGGGTGAAAAGCACATCCATATAATGCCCTTATATCACATCGGTGGAATAAACCATTTCCGCGCCTTCCTCTATATCGGTGCCTGCAACGTCATCATGCATCAAAGGTCTTTCGACCCCGCGGCTACCCTGCAGGCTGTCGAGGACGAACAGGCTACCGACATTCATATTGTCGCCACTCACCTGGTGGGCATGCTCGGCGTGCCTGACCTGGAAAAGTACAACCTTAAAAGCTTGAAACGGATGTGGTACGCGGCGTCGCCTATGCCTGTCGAAGTGCTGAAGAAGGCGATAGAGACATGGGGTTCCATTTTCGCTCAGGGCTACGGTCAGACCGAGACCGGACCGGAGATTACCGACCTCTCCCGTGACGACAACAAAGTGGTAGACCTGCCTCCTGAAAAACAGAAAATATTAGCCTCGGCGGGAAGACCAAGCCTGGGAGTGCATGTCAGGATTGTTGACGAGAAAGACAACGATGTTGCTCCCGGCGAGCTTGGCGAGATTATAGTGCAGAGCCAGCACCTGATGGTCGAATACTGGAATCTGCCGGACGACACGAAAGAGACGCTGAAAAACGGCTTTGTTTATACCGGGGACGTCGGTTACTATGACGAGAACGGCTATGTTTACATCGTCGATAGAAGAAAGGATATGATTGTTTCCGGCGGAGAGAATATATATCCCAGAGAAATCGAGGAAGTACTTTACGGTCACCCTGCTGTCGAGGAAGCCGCCGTTATTGGTATTCCTGACCCGTACTGGGTGGAGAAAGTCCATGCCGTGGTCACTCTGAATAAAGGAGTAAACGTCACCGAAGCTGACCTTATCAATTTCTGCAAGGAGAAGCTTGCCAGGTATAAAGCGCCTAAATCTGTAGAATTCGTCGATGCCCTGCCGAAGAATCCCTCCGGGAAAATCCTGAAGAGAGAGCTGAGGGACAAGTACTGGGAAGGCGCGGATAGAAAAGTCTGATAAAAAGCAGGTCCGCCATATTGCGGAGTCTAGGCAAGGGCGAGGGGATAGAACAATCCGACCACGATTAAGGCTGCCAGCAGCGCACCGCTGACGGTTTGCGTCAATGAGTGAGATTCCAGCTGTATTCTTGCCCAGGCTGTTAACGGGATAAGAGCGAGGGCAGCGGTGGCTATCCAGCCGTACAGCAGTACCAGCGCGGTAGCCGAACCGGCTACGATAGCGGTATGAAGGCTTATCTTCCACCACAGGTTTATAAGCGTAAATACGAACGCTATCAGGACTCCCGTGGTGAAGCCGGCTATCAGTATCGATGGCGCTTTCAGAAATATCAGGGTGATGCAGCTTACCGATGCGCAGAGACTTCCCAGCAGATAAATCCTGGTTCTTTGTTCACGGATATTGATGAAAAACGTATCCACCTTGCCGTTTCGAAGGAGGTATATAATAACCAGAAAGACCGGTAGCAGGCTCATCGCGGCTGATATACCCACCCATTTCATTGCCTCGGATATGCTGGACGTAGAACTGAAGGAAAAAAGCAGTATCAAAGCCAGACATAACAGGAAAGGGTTGAGTATATTGGATGTCATCTGGGCTATACGCTGCTTTGTCCCTGAAGTTTTTTCTAGTGGGTTGGGTTCGAGCGTGTTGGAATCTATCATTGTTGCTTAATTCTATACCATTTACAGCCTTTTTACCAATTTTTAAACATCCACCTAACTTTCTCTGTTTCCTGTGTCAGTAATAGCCTCAAAAGGCTTGGCTTGGTGATGAAAGAAAGGTATTATTAAAGAGTGTTAATCCGCGTATAGAATATATGGAGAAACCTGACATGCCGGAAAGAGATAACGATAACGCTGTCGCCGTCGAAAAACTTACCTTTAGATATGGCAAACTCAGTGTAATTGATGACCTGTCGCTGGAGATACCGGCAGGAACCAGCTTCGGGCTGCTGGGACCCAACGGTTCGGGCAAAACGACTTTGATAAGGCTGCTGGTCGGGTTGCTCAAGCCTGCCGCAGGAAATATACGGTGCCTCGGCAGGACACCTACATCCGCCAACGCCAGGCTGCGCGGTTATATGCCGCAATTACATTCTCTGTACACGGAACTTACCGTGAGGCAGAATATCGATTTCTTCGCCCGCATATACGGTCTGAGGGACAGGGAACAGAGACAGAGCAGAGTAGACGAGGTTATCAAGCTGGTGGACCTCTGGGACAGACGGAAAACACAGATAATGCATCTGAGCGGTGGCATGAAACAGCGCGTCAGCCTTGGCTGTGCTATCGTTCACAATCCACCGCTGCTGTTTCTCGACGAGCCTACCGTTGGTCTCGACCCCGACGTCAGGGTTAGTTTCTGGGACTATTTCGCGAGTCTGACTCAAGGTGGCTCCACTATTATTATCTCCAGCCACACCATGGACGATGCTTCCCACTGCCAGAAGCTGATTTTCCTGCGACAGGGTAAAATTATAGCGCTGGGGACACCGGAGGAGTTGAGGTCCGCACCCGGTAAGGCAAACGCCACTCTGGAGGACGCCTTCCTCCACTTTATCCGGCGTAGCGAGGAGGGGCAAAATGCTGAGTAATGCTTTCAGTATCGCCAGCCGGATTATCAACCAGCTTATACGCGACCGCCGCACGATAATGCTGATAATTATTGCGCCTCTGCTCATAGCCAGCATTGTCGGCGTTTCCACTCCAGATAAAAGAATGCTGGACTACACCGCTCCGGCAATACTTGCCATGCTGATACTGTTTTTCGGTTTTATTTTAACCGGCATCAGCTTCCAACGAGAGCGCTCGCAGGGGACCCTGGAGCGGTTAATGGCGGCACCGGTCTCACGGCTGGATATTGTCAGCGGTTATTTGATGGGGTTCCTGCTTTTTGCCCTGGCGCAGACTCTGATTATATTTTTCTATATGGTATACGTACTGGACATCAACTTTCAGGGAGAGCTGTGGCAGATTATCATTTTCCAGGCCATTATCGGCATCGGCGCTGTCTGCCTGGGAACGTTCACCTCCACCTTCGCCAGAAACGAGTTCCAGATAATGCAGTTCGTCCCGATAGTCATCCTTCCCCAGTTCTTTCTTTGCGGACTGCTCTGGCCGGTCAGTGGACTGCCGGAGTATCTGCAATGGATAGCCAAGTTCCTGCCACTCACCTACGGAGTGGACGGCATCCGGGCGATGATGCTCGAAGGCGAGAACCTGCTGGGAGTAATTAAAGAGGTCGGCATTCTTGCCGCTTTCGCCGCGGGGTTCGTGGTGCTGGCGTCGTTAACCCTGAGGAGGGGCACTTCCGGCTGATTATTGCCACAATTTTATCCGGTAAATCCATAGCCAGCGGAATTGTGCTAAAATTATCACAGAAATAGAATTACCGGCTTCACAAAGGAGTGAGTATGAAAATCGTTGTTGTCTCCGGCGGTTTTGACCCTGTACACAAGGGGCATGTGAGGATGATGATAGAGGCTGAGGAGCTTGGTGATAAGTTAATCGTTATTCTTAATAGTGACCAATTCCTTGATGAAAAGAAAAAACAAAGCGGTGGACGGTTCTATCAGGATATAGATGAGAGGGAAGAGATAATAAAGTGGGGAATAGGAACCAGATATGATAACGGAAATGAAGCTATAAGAAGTGTTGATACTGACATGAGCGTATGCAAGACGCTGGAATTAATTAGAAAAAGATACCCTGATGACGACATAGTTTTTGCCAATGGTGGCGACAGGAAAGAACCCGCGGATATTATGGAGTATCAGACCTGTGTAACGAATAATATCCAGATGGTCTTCAATGTCGGTGGAGGTAAAATACAATCGAGTAGCTGGTTATCAAGCGGAAGAGATAAAGCATAATATAGAGTTTAATAACGATATTGATAGTTACCGGCTTGAGAAGTTCAGTGCAATCCAGCCGAACACAAACGCAGGGATAGGATAGGTCCTGATATCACGCATTCCTCTCATTTTGTTGACAGCGGCGGTAGAAATAAGCCTGTTAAAAACCTGACTTTGTTTTCTTTTGAGGGCTGATTATGCCTGTGCTATAATCTAAATCAGGAGGTAATTTAATGTCTGACGAACAAAAAACCAATACATCAAGCCATCTGCCAACCGGTGTGCATATGTGGCCGCTGAAGCGGTACACGGAGATACACCGCCGTTCACTTGAAGACCCCGAAGGTTTCTGGTCAGAAGAAGCCAGGAAGCTGGACTGGTATGAGACATGGGATGAAGTGCTGGATTGGGAGCCCCCTTATGCCAGGTGGTTTGTCGGTGGCAGGCTTAACGCTTCTTATCAGTGTGTTGATCGTCATGTAAAGACATGGCGAAAAAGTAAGGTGGCGATTTACTGGGAAGGCGAAACCGGTGAGACAAGGGTACTTAGCTATTCCACTTTATACCGTTCTGTAAACCGTTTTGCCTCGGTACTGAGGAATCTTGGTGTTAGCAAGGGTGATAAAATTGCCCTCTATATGCCGATGATTCCGGAATTGCCGATATTCATGCTTGCTGCCGGACGTATAGGCGCCGTTCATACGGTTATATTTTCCGGGTTCAGCGCTCAGGCGATATCTGACAGGGTTAATGACGTGCAGGCAAAAGTAGTTATCACTGCCGACGGTGGCTACCGACGCGGCAAGGTAATAAAACTTAAAGAGATAACCGATGAGGCAATGCAGGATTGCCCCACGGTTGAAAAGGTTGTCGTAGTTAAGAGAACGGGCGAGGAAGTGCCGTGGACAGAGGGCAGAGACGTCTGGCTTGACGATATGCTGCCTGATGCGGAAAAGTATGTAAAGCCCGAACCGATGGAGTCCACTCACCCGCTGTATATTCTCTATACTTCCGGGACTACCGGAAAACCTAAAGGTGTTGTCCACGGAACCGGCGGATACCTGGTGTTCAATCACTCGGCATATCAATGGGTGTTCGATATCCGGGAAGATTCGGTCTTCTGGTGTACCGCTGACGTCGGCTGGGTTACAGGTCACAGCTCGATAGTCTATGCCCCGCTTTCTCACGGCGCTGCCATTGTACTCTATGAAGGTGCGCCTGATTACCCGGAAATTGACAGGTGGTGGGATATCATAGAGAAATACGGCGTTACCGTTTTCTATACCTCACCTACTGCCATACGCATGTTTATGCGTTCCGGTGAGGAGTGGCTGGAGGGACACGACCTCTCAACACTCGAACTGCTCGGGAGCGTCGGCGAACCGATTAACCCCGAAGCCTGGCAATGGTATTACAAGCATATCGGCAATGAGAAGTGTCCTATTGTCGATACCTGGTGGCAGACGGAGACAGGCGGCATAATGATTTCCCCTACTCCCGGTATTGAGGCGGTACCGCTAAAACCCGGCTCGGCGACTTTCCCTCTTCCCGGTGTTGATGCGGCAATAGTGGATACTGACGGTAAGGAGCTTCCGGCGGGTAAGACGGGCTTGCTCATCATCAGGAAACCCTGGCCCGGGCTGCTCCTGGATATCTACGGAGCTCCGGAACGTTACAAGCAGTCTTACTGGACACGATTCCCCGGCTCGTATTATGCCGGAGACTTCGCCATGAAGGATGAGGACGGCTATTTCTGGATGCTGGGAAGAGCTGACGAGGTACTGAAGATTGCCGGACACCGGATAGGTACGGCGGAACTGGAAGACGCGGTTATATCCCACCCGGCCGTTACCGAAGTTGCAGTGGTGAGTAGACCGGATGAAATCAAAGGTGACGCCCTGGTGCTTTATATTACCCTGAAAGAAGGAGAAAAACCTTCGGATGACCTGAAGAAAGATATAGCCAAGCATCTTCGGACTACTATAGGGCCTATTGCCGCTCCCGATGCCATATACTTCGTGGACTCAATGCCGAAGACGAGAAGCGGTAAAATCATGCGCCGTGTCCTTAAAGCGGTAGCTTCAGGTCAGAGTGTTGGTGACCTTACTACGCTTGAGGATGAAGGCTCTATCGAAGAGGTAAAAAGGGCTTACGAGGAACTCAAGAAAGCCTCAGGTTAATTACTATCCTGGAAGTAAAAGTGCTATGTGGGAAAGACTGGAACAGGCGGAAAAAAGATACCGCGAGATAGAAGAGCGGATTGCCAGTCCCGAAATAGCCTCAGACCCCGACCGGTCGCAGAAACTGGCACGGGAAAGGGCTGCTATTGAGGACGTGGTAACCAGGTACCGGCAGTACCAGAAGGTCTCTAGGTCGCTGGAAGAAACAAAGGGAATGCTGGATGACAGGCCGGATGAAGATATGAAAGCCCTGGTGAAACAGGAGATAGAAAACCTTGAATCGCGTCTCGAGAGCTTGCTCGAAGAGCTGAAAGTCGCTCTCCTGCCCAGGGACGAGAATGATGAAAAGGATATTATCATGGAAATCCGGGCTGGAGCCGGCGGGGATGAAGCAGGCCTGTTTGCCTACGACCTCTTCCGTATGTACAGCCGGTACGCCCAGGCAAAAAACTGGAGTGTTGAAATCATCAACGCCAATGAAAGCGGCATCGGCGGATTTAAAGAGGTAGTTTTTGAAATCAGAGGCAGAGGGGCTTTCAGCCGCCTGAAATATGAAAGGGGCGTTCACCGGGTACAGCGGGTGCCTGTAACCGAGTCTTCGGGTAGAATTCATACCTCTACGGCAACAGTCGCCGTACTTCCTGAAGCTGACGAGGTGGAAGTGGATATCGATAATGATGACCTGAAGATTGATATATTCCACAGCGGCGGCGCCGGAGGGCAGAATGTAAATAAGGTGGCAACAGCCGTGCGGATAACCCATATACCGTCCGGAATAGTCACCGTCTGCCAGGATGAACGCTCGCAGTTACGGAACAAAACAAAAGCTATGGCAGTCCTCCGTGCCCGCCTCCTCGATGTCGAAAAGCGTAAACAGGAAGAAGAACTGGGTAAACAACGTCGCTCGCAGCTTGGTACCGGAGACCGCTCCGAGAAGATTCGTACCTATAATTTCCCTCAGGACCGTGTTACCGACCATCGTATCGGTATGTCGCTTCACAACCTCGACCGGATACTTGAGGGTGAACTGGATGAACTTATAGATGCTCTGGCTACGGATGACAGGGCAAGACAGCTACAGGAGCAGCTGGCGTGACCCTGAAGCAGGCTTTGAGTCAATCCAGAGATATATTCGCCGCTAATAATATCGAAGACTCCTCTCTGGAGTCTGAATTACTTTTAAGGCATGTTTTGCAGATAGACCGTGTCCGGCTGTACCTGGATATCGACCGGGAACTGAGCCCTGACAAATATGAGGAGTTCCGGAGCCTGGTCCAGAGGCGCCTTGAAGGCGAACCTGCCGCCTACATAACCGGAAACAGGGAATTTTACGGTCTTGACTTCTATGTGAACCCTGATGTGCTTATCCCCAGACCGGAAACCGAGCTGCTGGTAGAGAAGGCTCTTGAGCTGGCGCGAAAGCGGTCCCTGTCCAGCGTGGTTGATGTTGGTACCGGCTGCGGTGCCGTTGCCGTATCCCTGGCGCTGAATTTACCTGAAGCGAAGGTTTACGCCGTGGATGTATCAGCCGCTGCTCTCGAGGTTGTGGCTTATAACTGCCGAAAACATGGCGTAAAGGACAGGATATCTCTCCTTCAGGGCGATATGATTGAGCATCTATCCGAACCTGTCGACCTAATCGTAGCCAATCTTCCCTATGTCAGGGAAGCGGAGCTGGCGGGGGTAAATACACAGGGTTTCGAGCCTGCACTGGCATTGAATGGCGGCGCGGACGGTCTGGATAAGATAAAACATTTATGCCGGGAGGCAGGCGGTAGACTGAAGCCGGGTGGTTGCCTGCTTCTTGAAATCGGGCAGGGGCAGGCGGAAGCCGTGACCGAATATTTAAATGATACATTTACCAGTGCGGAGATAGGACTTGCTTCCGACCTTGCCGGCATTGAACGCGTGGTTATTCTTTCGTTGCCTTCTTGACTTGTCCTGAAAGCAATGGTATTATCTCCAGTGTAAAAATAAGTATGGCAGGGGGCGTTAATGTTAATCCAAGTCAGATATACAGAATTTAGCGTTATCGTACCCCGGCAGGTTTCCGGTTAGGTAACACACCCAGTAAGAACCCATTACTCTTACCATTCCTGCGGGAATGGTTTTTGTTATATACGAAGTAGATAGCTTAATACGTGAATCACAGCCACGGGTACGATTTCCCGTGGTTCTTGTTTTCCATGGAGAGACGGGCATCAATGAAACGGATGGTATATATGAATGGAGAGAAACCATTTAGAGATAAGACAAATAAATCAAAAAAGAAGAGTCTGGAAAACGGGTTCGTGTGCCTTTATTGCGGACGCGTGGTAAGTAATGAAGCACCGGGGACCAGGCACCGCAACCACTGTCCCTGGTGCCTGCGGAGCGTTCATGTGGATGCCGATACCGGCGACCGTTCATCTTCGTGTGGCGGAATTATGGAGCCAATCGCTGTTTCGGTAAGAAACGGGGAGTGGATTCTCATACACCGCTGCACTGGATGCGGTACTCTGAAAGCGAACCGGATAGCCGGAGATGACAACGAGCTTGCCCTCTTATCGCTGGCGGTACGCCCGGTAGCGCATCCGCCCTTCCCTCTGGACAGGCTCAGTCCCGGGAATGAATAGCAGTAGTGTATTTTACTAATCTTCAGGTTGACGCATACCCCGCATTATTGCTATTATTCATGTGGATTGTTTCCCCAGAGAGTAAATAAAACAGGTCAGGAGGAGCTTGTCCGTTATGAATATGATTGTTTGCTGCAAGCAGGTAATAGACCCGGAAGCGCCGCCAGCGAGCTTCAGGGTCGATACTTCGGCTAATAAAGTGATACCGCCCCAGGGTGTCCCGCCGGTAATAAGTCCCTTTGATGAGAATGCGCTGGAAGCGGCATTGAGGATTAAGGATGCCCAGGGAGGTACAATCACGGTTATATCGCTGGGTAATAACCTGCTACGTGACGTGGTAAAGAAGCCACTCTCTATGGGGGCTGACGAACTTGTGCTGCTGGAAGATGAAGCTTATGGCGAGGGCGATAGCTGGTCTATCGCTTATGCCCTGGCGCTGGCGATAAAGAAGATAGGTGAGTATGATATTATCTTCTGCGGCAGGCAGGCTGCCGACTGGGATAGCGGCCAGATTGGAGCGGGTATTGCCGAGATACTGGGACTGCCCGCCGTAACATTAGCCAAGAAGATAGACGTGGCTGACGGCACCGCGAAGGTGGAGCGGGTTACTTCAGACGGTTATGACGTTGTCGAGGTCTCTCTACCTGCTCTGGTTACGGTAAGTAATGAGCTTGGTGAAGCCCGGTACCCCACCATCAAGGGGATTATGGCAGCAAAGAAAAAGGAACCGATTGTCTGGAAACCTGAAGATATAGGTGCTGACTCTGCGCAGCTTGGTGCTTCCGGTCGGCGTACTAAATTACTAAAACTATTTCAACCGGTACGTGAAGGCGAGTGTGAGATGATAGAAGGGGAAAGTCCGGAAGAAGCAGCGGAAAAACTGGCTATGAAACTCAGGGAATCCAAAGTATTATAAGAGAGATTTACATATTGATTCTCAGTGTCTATTAAGGAGATAAACGGATGGCTGAAAATAAAGGGATTATGATAATAGGAGAGGTTTCTGAAGGAAATCTTAGCTCTATTACAACCGAGCTCCTGGGATGCGGCAGGAAGCTGGCAGACGAGCTGGGACAGGAGTTAAGCACCGTGCTTATAGGCAGCGGATTGATTGACTCTGCGCAGGAATCTATTGCCTATGGCGCCGATAAGGTATATACGGTAGATGACCCTTTACTCGCTGATTACCTGGCTGATTCATACGTGGCGGTTGCCGAAAAGGTAGCTAAAGAAGTAAAGCCCGGTATTATACTGCTGGGTCAGACGTCGTCCGGCAGCGATATCGCGCCACGACTTGCTTACAGACTGGAGACCGCGGCTACTCTTGACTGCATTAACCTTGAGATTGACCCTGATTCAAAAAGACTCCTTCAAACCAAGCCTGTTTACGGAGGAAACGCCCAGGCTGTTTTCGTCATGGAGACCGACCCCCAGATAGTCACCGTCAGGGCTAAATCCATGACTCCCCTGGAGAAGGACGATTCGAGGAAGGGCGAAGTCGTTGCCATAGAAGCCGGAATAGACCCCTCTGCGATAAAGACGAAGGTACTGGAGAAGGTTAAAGAGGAAGTGGAAGGGGTTAAGCTGGAAGATGCTACGGTGGTGGTAACCGGCGGCAGGGGTATAGGCGGTGACGAGGGTTTCAAACAACTGGAAGAGCTGTCAAAATTGCTGAAGGGTGCACTGGGTGCCACCCGTCCCGCCTGTGATAACGGCTGGATGCCGGAGAAGTCGCAGGTGGGACTCACCGGCAAGATTGTAACTCCTGACCTCTATATCGCGGTGGGCGTCTCAGGCGCCAGCCAGCATATGGCGGGTTGCTCAGGAGCCAAGACAATCGTGGCTATCAATAAAGACCCCGAGGCCAATATTTTCAAGATGGCGCACTATGGCATTGTCGGCGACTGGAAAAAGGTCTTCCCCGCTTTCAGAGACAAAATCAAAGCGCTGGTGTCCTGATATGGGCATAATCAGGTCTGGAATAGTAAACGAGGGGCAACAGCCCCTCGTTTGATTTTTTAACGGGTGTTATATTAGGCTTTCTCAGCCTGTCTCTCGGCGATGACTTTCTGGGCATTCAACTGTGGTACGGGTTCGTAGTGGCTGAACTCCATGGAAAAGTTGCCTCTACCCTGGGTTATTGATTTCAGGTCTATTGCGTACCGCAGCACTTCCGCCAGCGGTACCTGTGCCTGGATAACGTTTATACCGTTAGCAGGGTTCATGCCCTGTAACTGGGCGCGTTTGGTATTGAGGTCGCCTATTATGTCGCCGGTGTAATCCTCTGGCACGGTCACCGAGATGTTCATTATCGGCTCAAGCAGGATAGGCTGTGCCTGAGACATGCCTTTCCTGAACGCTCCCGCCCCGGCTATTTTAAAGCATATTTCCGAGGAATCTACCGGATGGAAACTGCCGTCATAAACGGTCACCTTCAGGTCGGTGGCAGGATAACGCGCCAGCACGCCTTCGTGGAGAGCTTCGTTTACCCCTTTCTCCACGGCGGGTATATAGTTCCTGGGTATACGACCGCCTACCACTTTGTCAGCGAACTCGCTGCCGGTTCCGTTGGGTAAAGGTTCCAGTTCCAGCATGACATGACCGTACTGTCCGTGACCCCCGGTCTGTTTCTTGTGTTTGTATTCCGCCTGGGTCGATGACGTGATAGTCTCCCGATAGGGGACTTTCGGGGTCTCAAGGTTGATATTGACGCCGAATTTACGCTGCATTTTCTCGGCGGCAACCTCCAGTTGGGTCTCGCCGAGTCCCGATAATATGGTCTCGCCGGTATCCGCATCCCGGCTCACTCTTAGCGTTGGTTCTTCCTCAGCCAGCCTGTTCAGAGCCGAGCCCAGCTTGTCCAGGTCTGCCTTTGTCTTGGGATACACCGCCTCACTGAAGACCGGCTCCGGAAAGGAAACGGCGGGGAGTTTTACCGGCTTATCCTGGGTGCACAGGGTATCTCCGGTGCTGGTAATACTGAGCTTGGCAACCCCGCCGATATCTCCGGCAGAGATCTGGGTCGCCTGCTCCTGATTTTTACCCCTGAGGGTAAATAGCTGCCCGATACGTTCCGCTTCACCCTCGTTCGAGTTCCATACTTGAGAGTTACTGCTGATAGTGCCGCTGTAAACACGGAAGTAAGTGAGTTTACCGACATACGGGTCTGCCGTGGTCTTGAAGACCAGAGCGGCTAAAGGTGAATCCTTATCCGGTTTTGTAATTTCTTCTTTGCCGGAGCTCCCGATTACGGCAAAATCACGCTCACCCGGTGACGGCAGGTAGCTGTTGACGGCGTCCAGTAGCATTCCGACTCCTATATTCTTCAGGGCGGAACCGACCAGTATCGGCACTACCTTGCCGCTTAAAACGCTCTGACGTAGGCCGTTGTTGAGCTCTTCCATGCTCAGCTCTTCCCCGCCGAGGTACTTCTCCAGTAGAGTGTCATCGAATTCGGCGGCTGCTTCTACCAGCTTCTCGCGGAAGGAATCCACCTGACTTTGCATCGATTCAGGTATTTCGCCTTCCTTCGCTTCGGTTCCGGTATAGCTTTTCATTGTCAGCAGCTCGACTGCTCCCTGGAACTCGCTTTGAGAACCTATGGGCAGCTGAATCGGTACGCATTTCGAGCCGCACTTTGACTGTAATTCTTCGACCGTTCGGTTGAAGTCCGCGTTCTCGCGGTCCATTTTATTAACGAAAATGAGCCGGGGTAGATTGGCTTCTTCACAGTACGCCCATGCCTGCTCCGTTCCCACTTCAACGCCCGATGCCGCACAAACCGCGATTACTGCGCTCTCGCAGACTCTTATACCTGCCCTGACCTCGGCAACGAAGTCGGAATAACCGGGAGTATCGAGGATGTTAATTTTATTGTCCTTCCACAGGCAGGGGAGTACCGAGAGGTTAATGCTTATATGGTGCTTTTCCTCAGCCGGGTCGTAGTCGGAGGTTGTGGTACCGTCATCAACCTTGCCCAGGCGACTGATTGCTCCGGAACTGAACAGGGCGGCTTCCGATATTGATGTCTTGCCGGCGCCGTTATGAGACAGTAAAACAAGGTTGCGAATATTATCCAGTCCGTATTGGTTCATCTATTCACCTGCTCTTTTCTTTTTGTATTCCTTTCCTATTATAATCGGAGTCCATACTCACAGCAAGTTGATATAGCCCGTGTAATGAGTCTGTATGTTTCTGTCTGCATTTAGCGGTTAGTTTTTACCTCACCCCTGACCCTTCAGGGTGAATCCTCAGGATGTCCCGAAAATTGTCATTCCGTGCTTGACACGGAATCCAGAAGATTCCGCCAAAGGCGGATGCTGGATTCCCGCTGGAGTTTACCCCGTACATGATACGGGGCGGGAATGACAGGAATATTTAAGTTTCGGTAATTTCAGACAGCCGCAGAGGACTAATAAGGGAAGTTGGTATATAATTCACTCAACCTGATGCGAAAAGAACCGCCAGTATGAATTCCTTCTCACTTATCTCTCTACAGCAGCAGGGGTGTGATATAGGTTTCGATAATAGCCGCCGGTAAAAACAGCCCCAGTGATATCAGAAGATACTTGAGGTTATGTCTTAGATTGGGCAGGACAAGCTTTCTCCTTTCTTTACTGAAAAGAACCAGTATGACTGCCAGTCCAGAGCTGAGAGCGACCGCCTCACCCATTAAAAGTGCCGGTATTTCCAGGACTCCGTGGGGGAGGAGACCGGCCAGCAGATAGCCTAGTGATTTCTCCTGTATTACAAGAGTTGATAACAGACCGATTATGCTGCCGTTCAGAAGAAGAGCCAGCACGGGCACGATACAGAAAACAGGGCTGAGGATAAAACTTATCAGTATAGCCGTAACGTTCTTCAGGAAGATAAAGATGAAAACAGCCGCCTGGGGAAACGACGACATGAATTCAGCCATTTCTTCAAATTCGGTGATTCCCTCGATGGTAGTACCGGCGCTGTCGACAGGGACTGCGAGTCCCGCAACCAGACCCGCACAGAATAATGCAGCGGCAATGAGAAGCCAAAGTTTATAGCTCATTTAAGCGCCGAATTTATCATGGAAGACTATCTCGGAGAGTTCTTTTCTGGGTACAGGCGCCGGTTCCTGGTCGGGATAACCAAGGGGCGTCATTGCCACCACGCAGTAACCTTCCGGTACCTCCAGAATCTCGCCTGCCTTTGTGGCATCGAATAAGCCGAGTATTACCGTTCCAAGCCCCAGGGCGTGTGCCTCAAGCACCATATTCTGCATTGCCAGGGCGGTATCGAACATATACCAGTATACGCCTTTGTCGGTAGCCGGTCCTCCTCCGGGAAAACAACCCGACTTGTCGAGTTCGGCGCAGACAACTATCAGCACCGGAGCACTGTCAATAGCCTGTGCTGCCGGACTGGGAGGAGAACTGCCCCCCTCTCTTCTGAACGAAAGTAGTGTACCGGCAAGCTGCTTCTTGATTTCTTTGTCGCGGACCACTACCATACGCCAGCACTGAGTATTTGCCCAGGAAGGCGCCCATCGGGCAGCCTCGAGGACTTTCATCACTGTCCCATCGTCAATAGGGTCGGACTTCAGCTTGCGGATACTTCTTCTGTTTCTGATAGCTTCGGTAGTTTCCATTGCATCCCTCCCTGATAGAAATATCGTACTTATTCTTCTTCCCAGGCGCCTTTTCCGATAAGGGAGACAAAACGGCAGCCGCCCAGGTTCTGTATCCTGTTTTTCTTGCTCTGCCTGGTGATTTTATACAGCTCCTGTGTATAGCGTGAGCCGACCGGGATTACCAGCCTGCCGCCTATTTTTAACTGGGCTACCAGCTCTGGGGGTATTCTGGGCGCGGCGGCGGTAACTATTATGGCGTCGTACGGTGCCTCTTCGGGCCATCCCAGGGTCTCTCCGGCGATGTGTATATTAACATTGGTATATTTCAGGCTGTCCAGTACCGTTTTTGCTGCCTCGGCTAACTCCGGTAGCCGCTCCACCGTGATTACCGAATCGGCCAGTTCGGAAAGAATAGCTGCCTGATAACCGCTTCCCGTTCCGATTTCCAGCACCTTTTCACTGCCGTTTAGTTCCAGGGCTTCAGTCATGATGCCGACGATGAGTGGTTGTGAAATGGTCTGGTTCAGACCTATGGGTAGAGGTCTGTCTTCATAGGCGAGGTGTTTATCACCCGGTGATACGAAACACTCACGCGGCACGCGGGACATCGCCCCAAGCACGCGCTCACTTCTAATTTCATTGCCAAGGTGTTTGACCAGTATTGCTCTTGCAGCTTCAAAGTCCATAATCGGTCTACAAACCGGGAAAGGGCTACGATAAGACAGAAGCCAGCACGACGAGAATAATCAGCATTATTACTGCCAGGACACCGATATTCAATAACTCAGAGTTTATGTATGGATACCTGGCTGCTTCTGGTCTTGCTTCCGGAACGGGTTCGCTTTTCGCGGGAGTAAATGTATCCGGAGCAGGAGTCGGTTCGGGAGCTTCAAGGACAGCCTGCTGCCGTACTGCAAGAGCCGGGGTACTTGCCCTTTGTTTCTTTCTCTTGCTCGGTGGTATGTTTTTACCTCTTTTACGTCGTGATCTGGCAGGCATTATATACTCCTGTAATATTTATCATATCTTTTCCGAACACGGCAGGCTACTTTGCCCTGGGGTGGGATTTTTCATAGGTACGCCGGACATGCTCCGAGGTAAGGTGGGTGTATACCTGTGTGGTGGAGATGTTGGCATGTCCCAGCAGTTCCTGTACCGACCTCAGGTCGGCACCGCCACTCAACATATGGGTGGCAAAGCTGTGTCTCAGAGTGTGAGGTGTAATCGCTTTGTCCAGTCCGGCGGCTTTGGCGTAACCCTTTAGTATCTGCCAGAAGCCCTGCCGGGTCAGCCTTTCCCCGCGCCGGTTAAGAAATAAAGCTTTCTCGTCACTCCGTCGTACTATCTGGGGACGGGCTTCCTTTATATATTCATCTACCACTACGGCAGCCTGTCTGTAAATGGGTATCATGCGTTCCTTGTTTCCTTTGCCGAAACAACGCACGAACCCGCCGTCTATATCAATATCGTCAACGTTCAGGGATATAAGCTCACTTACCCTCATTCCGCTGGCATACAGCAGTTCCAGCATCGCCCTGTCTCTCTTGGCTTCCGGCGTGGACTTTTTGGCGGGCTGTTCCAGTAGCTGGCGTACCTGACTGATGGATATCGGTTTGGGCAGCAGCCTGCCCACGTTGGGTGACGCTACGTTCTGTGTCGGGTTGTCCTTGATAGCGCCTTCGGCGACCATGAATTTAAAGAAGGACTTGGCGGCGGCTACTTTACGTGCCAGGGTAGTGGCGGCGTAATTCCTCTCCTTGAGGTTGAGCTGGTAATTCAGCATGCCCTGCCGGTTGAAGCCGGTCCAGCCGGGGGAGGTACCCTGTTTGGCGGCTTCCTCTTCGATAAATGCGGCTAACTGAGAAAGGTCGTTCTGGTAGGCTGCCAGAGTGTTCTCGGAAAAACCTTTCTCCACGGACAGGTAGGTTAAAAAGCGGTTAATATCTTCTTTCACCACGACTCCTCACTATCAAACGATTCACAGATTACGGGTAATGTTGGAGCTTATTGACATATGTATTTTAACATAACTAAAAGAATTTTGCACATATTACAGGTAAATCAGGTAATAGTTTGTGATTTTTATGAAAAATACCGGTTAATACTCCGTTTGCAGTGGAAACGGCTATGCTTTTTCCTTACTCTATAAATCCTCTTATGCCGAAGAAACGATATCCTCGATACGGGTGCTTGAGAGTCTTTCCGTGACTTTCCGGAAGTGGAATCCGAAGACAGTCAGGCTTACCGACAGTGGGAATGCTCGCGGATGCTTAAATAAAGTCGAGACTAATAGTCTCCAGTAATACCTTCTCCCTTTTTCCTTGAAACCGAGATGCCAGATTGATTTAAACAGGCCTTCTATATGACTGAATTGTAGCTGAGGAGCTCTATTTACCTTTGGAGGATTATATTCTTTAAGGAATGTCATTACCCGCTCGTAATAGTGTTTTGGAGAATAGATTGTGTTGAGAATGTTCCTGTATCCATTGATAAGGGTTTCGTAGTTCATCTTGGGGACAAAGTTTATTGAGTAATCGGTGTTATCGCCTGTGATATCTTTGAGAAGCCTGTTTTCTTTCTTCAGGCGGTGATACAGCTTTGTGCCGCGGGGGGCGTTCAGCAAACCAACCATCGCCGTGACGATGCCGGTATTCTGGATGAAGTTAATCTGGCTTCTGAATATGGATACGGGGTCGCTATCGAAGCCGACTATGAAGCCTCCCTGCACTTCAAAGCCGCGATTCTGGAGTATTTTTACCGCGGTGGTTAAATCGCGTCCTTTGTTCGGTATCTTGTTGCACTCGGCAAGGCTTGCTTCATTCGGTGTCTCTATCCCGATAAATAGACGGTCGAATCCGGCATCTGCCATCATCTGCATCAGTACTTCATCATCGGCGAGGTTTATGGATACTTCGGTAAAGAAGGCGAAGGGGTATTTTTTCTCTCTTGACCACTCAATTATCGCCGGCATTGTTTCCGCTTTCAGCTTCTTTTTATTGCCGATGAAATTATCGTCGACGATGAATACCCCGCCTCGCCAGCCGTGATTGTGCAGCGTGTCAAGCTCGGCAGTCATCTGGTCTTTGTTCTTGGTCCTGGGTTTATGTCCGTTCAGTAAAACAATATCGCAGAATTCGCAGTCGAAAGGACACCCTCGCGAGTACTGTATGCTCATCGAGGAGTACTGTTTCATGTTAATAAGCGACCACAGAGGCAGGGGAGTCTTGTCTATCTCCGGGCGTTCATCGCTTTCGTATAAGTGTCTGGCTTCACCCCTGGCGAGGTCTTCGAGGAACATGGGAAGGGTAATTTCAGCTTCACCGAGAACGAAGTGGTCAACTCCATCGAACTCATCGTATCCGGTGGTGAAGAGAGGCCCGCCGGCAACGGTTGCTGCATTGAGCCTGTTACACCTTGATATGACTTCTTTTACTGAGTCTCTCTGTACGACCATGGCGCTGATAAATACGTAATCAGCCCATTGAATATCTTCATCCGTAAGTGTGGATGTGTTCATATCCACCAGCTTTTTCTCCCAATCGGCGGGAAGCATGGCGGCAACGGTCAGTAGTCCTAAAGGAGGGAATGCGGCTTTCTTTGAAACGAACCTTAAAGCGTGTGTGAAGCTCCAGAAAGTGTCCGGATACTGGGGATAAACAAGAAGTATTTTCACATTTTGCTCCTTTTCCGATTAAAACTAAAGCGGTGAAGCATGTTTACATAATATCAATTATGGACTGCCTTACCGCCCTTTTATTTTTAAAGTGATGCTTTCTTGGGTTATACTACTTCCTTAAAACATGTTTGTCAACCCTTCGTGGGATATCGTTCAAGCTCGTTGGGTACTTTATTATTACCTCACCCCCGCCTGCTGAAGTCTCGTACGGCGGGCAGGCCTAACCCTTAAGATTGGATCTTTCAGGATGCGCCCCTCTACAACAAGTACCACATAAACTGAATGAGAAACAATCCCTACATATAATTTCCGTTCACCGCTTCGTTCAATATGAATGATAGTAACATTTCGATGAAAAGTGAATTGAAAGATTAAAAGGACAGGTTTAAGTCCGATAGCGTAGTCAGTAGACGACTTGTGACTCTAGTCCCTTATGTGTAAAGCTATTTTGCTTTACGGCTTCAATCAACTTGGAGTCAAGGACGTCCCGAAGCTGCTGGAAGGTGGTAGAATCCGATATAGCAGTGCACTTTGTAGAGTTTCGCGGCATCTCTCGGAGGGAGCACGAGTAAATCATCCTGTTACATATGAAGTTGTAGCTATAACGATTGACGCACCTATATCTTTATGTTAAAGTTTTGCTGAAACAAAGGAAATATTACAGCCGATTCGATGAAGTTTTCACGCTTTGTGGTTATTTCCTTGGCTATCATTGTAATACTCGGATTTGCCATGTCCGGAAACACAGTGGCAGATTCATCAGCTTCACCTTTCAGTCCCCCTGGTCATGTGCTAACATTCCCATACGTGTCAGACCCTCTCAAACCGTCTGTTAATTTCTTACAGGCAGGGTTGTCCGGCGAGATTGGCACAGATATCGCGGTCATGGAACTCTCCGGTGAGGAGGAGGCAGTACTCCTGGGCACCTCAAGCGGACTTTATATCGTCTCTCAGGGGACTCTTCTAAACTACATTCAGACTCCAAGTCTCGTTCAGGATATAGCCCTGCTCGATGACTTAACCGGGGATTATCAGCAAGATATTGTCATTGCTATACAGGATATCTACTTCCCCAATATCCGCTGCTACGATAGCGATACCGGTGCCAAACTTTGGCAGTTCATACCAAAACAGGAAGTCTTCATTGACAACCTGATGTGGACCGAGCAGCAGATGCCTACTTTTGACCTTGAGGTTCTGGATGTTAACGGTGACGAAATTAAGGATGTAATTGCCACCTCAGGTTATCGGATCTACGCGATTGACGGTAGAACCGGCGAAGAACTCTGGGTTTACCAAGCCAACAATAATCTCTGGAAGATAGCAGCTACCGCCGATATAAATATAGACGGCTTTCCCGATATCGCAGTGGGAGGGCAAAATGGATTTGTGCATGTTCTCAGCGGGAAAGATGGCGAACTAATCTGGCGGGAGAGGGTGGCCGAAAGGTACGATGTAATGAATGACCAGAATGAGTTTTGGGCTACCGTTGACCGCTCGGTCTGGGACATACTGCCGCTTGGAACTAGAGGTAACTCACAGACGGTAGTTGGTTCCGAGGATGGTAAGGTACGCCTTATCAACCTAACCGACGGGACTGTCGAGTGGGAAATTGATGTCATTGAGTACGTAGCATCTTTACAGTTTCAGTATTATCGACAGAAATCACAGAAGCCTACCAGCCCCGGGGAGACCAACTTTTTCAACATCAGACTTACTCTGGTCGATGATATCTCCGGTGACGGTGTCGAGGAAGTTCTGGCTTCGACTCACATGGGTACCGGGAGGTCCGGGCTGTTTATGATAAACGGCGCATCGGGAATCATAGAATGGCAGATGCCGGGACTGGATATGGACAACGTTTACCGGGTCGAGATTACCTCCTTAGGAGGAGAACAGGTTATTCTTATGCCCAAGGGGAAGTCCGGCTTTACCGATGAGGTGGATGTGATTAACCTTGAAAATGGAACCAAACTGAAAACAATCAAGATAAAATCCGGCCCCGAATCGGCCAGCGGGAGTTTATATAGAGTCAGAGCAAATGGTGATGAGACGTTTATTATAGCCTCCGATTACGGAGACCTCTTGATGGTCTCTCCTGAAGGCGATGTTCTCTGGGACTACCCCAGAGTAACCGATGTGACCGTGGAACGAGGTGAATTCCACGGAGATTCAGCCGAAGACTTCCTCATTCAATCGCAGACCTACCTCCATGGTAAAGGGGATGTTCACCAAAGACCTACGACCAGAGTCCTTTACCTGATAGACGGAGACACTATGGAGAAGGTCTGGACCTACGAAGTGCCCCATGAAGAGTTTATGACCACCGGAGGTATCAGCAGCGTTCGGGTAACGCCTGACATTAATGGAGACGGAAAACAGGATATAGCCGGTTTCATCCAGATACCCGAGGAGGCACGAAGAGATAAAGAGCGTGGAGAAAACAGCAGAATCATAGCGCTTAGCGGAAAAGATGGTACTATCCTGCTCAAGGAGCCGGTTTTGACCGGAACCAGTTACGGTAACCGGATTAATAAATGGATTATGTCCTTTGATGTTATCACCTTCCGTAAGGGAGGACCGGCACCTGTCGGCTTCCTGGTTAGAGTCCCTAATGACATATTCTTACTGAATCCCGAGGGCGAAGTTCTGTCGATATGGACCTACGAACCGCACCAGTGGGAGGGATTGTCGGGAGTGAAGACCGGACCGGCGGGTGGCCAATGGAACCGTCAACTGGTGATTGATGACCTCAACGGAGACGGGGGAGACGACTTAGCCGTTATCACTAACTCCGAGATATATATTGTCGAAACCGACATTGGTGCACAAACCGGGACTCTTGATTTTGATACCTCTCTGACGATAAAGGTGGAAGGAGGGATGGCAGGTCAGCAGGCATGGCTGGGGGAAGATGTCGATGGCGATGATATCAGAGATATCTACTATTTCAGGCACGAGGAGGCACGCCCTCCGATACTTACCTATGTGTCGCCGGTTACCGGCGATACGGTTCTTGAGGTGGAATACGACCCAAACGGCACCACATTGGACCCCGGCGCCGCTGACTTCGACAACGATGGTTATAATGACAGCCTGCTATTACGAAGATGGTTGGAAGGTAAGGAAGGTCCGAAGCTCGAGTTACTGAGCGGCCGGAACAAAGCTGTTATCTGGGAGTACAACGACTACCGTGATGAGAGCCTGTTCAGGTCTGCAGACTACTTTGGCAGCATTATGCCAGCCTGCCCGGTGTCAGATATATCCGGTGACGGTGTTACCGACCTGGCTTTGGTCAGGAACCTCACCTGGCAGCCCGGAGCTCAGATTCTGGTCTACGATGTCATGCAAGACCGTGAGATAAAGTGCATCGTTCTGGAGGGAATCGATTCTGCCATCCACCGCGATATGAGATGGCACCCCGGATTTCTGGTCAGGGAGATATCGGATGTTAACGGTGACGGTGCCGGGGACTTGGCGGCGATTGTGGCTTTTGGTGAGACGGCTCAGCAGAAGGAATGGCAGCTCATAGTGATAGACATCCACCACGAGCAGACAATCGCTGATTTTCGGATTATAGGGGTCGACTTCGTCGAAACGGACACTGGGGATGCATTTATGATGATTGGACTGAGAGGCGAAGTTTACGTTCTGAATATAGCTCGTAACCTTCAAATTACGGCTCCTGCCGATGGCAGCATACAGACGTCACCGGTGAAGGTAGAATGGACTGGGATAGACCAGGGGGCATTTAATCAGGTGTTAATAGACGGGATAGAAGTGGGGAGGACCAATGAGAATGAACTCAGTGTGCCGGTCGCTCATGGGGAGCACGAACTGGAGGTTCGTTCGCTTGATGAATATGGGCGGGGAATCTATCAGAATGTGACCATCTCCGTGGAAAAGAGTCCCACATCCGTCATCATGCTGATTATCTGGCTGGCTTTATTCTTAATCATCACTCTGGTACCGCCGGTATGGGGACTCATCGTCAGGCGTCAGCGCAGGAGGGAGCATCATGGATAGCACCCTTATGATTGAGACCAGGAACATGACCAAAAATTTCGGCGATTTTACCGCCGTGGACAGCGTTAATCTGTCGGTACGGCAGGGAGTTATCCACGGTTTTGTCGGACCTAACGGGGCTGGCAAAACGACTACCATGAAAATGCTCATCGGGGCTATCTGGTGCAGCCGGGGAGAAGGATATATCAAAGGTAACGAGATTGGTTCGGCGGCTGCTAAACAGATTATCGGTTATGCACCGGAACGTGCATTTTTTTACAACGATATGGTTGCCTCCGATTATCTGGCGTATATGGCAAGAATCTGCGGGATGGAAAGGTCGGAAGCGAGAAAGAAAGCACTGGAACTCCTCGACTGGCTCAACATAGGTGATTTCGCCGAAAGCAAGGTGGGTGGTTTTAGCGCCGGCATGAAGCAGAGACTCAGTCTTGCTCAAGCCCTGATACACGAACCCGAACTCTTGATTCTGGATGAGCCTACGGCTAACATGGACCCCACCGGAAGAATATCTATTCTTGATAACCTGAGAGGACTGTGCCACGAGAAAAACGTGACCATCTTTCTCTCGAGTCATATACTCTCTGAACTGGAACAGGTCGTCGACTTCATGACTATGATTGATAAAGGGCGAATTGTAGTGGAAGGCGAAATGACTGAATTGAGGAGAAGCTTCTCAGGGAATCATTTTCTACTTAAAACATCGCACAATGAGAAGATACTGGAAATAATAAGGGATAAGGGACTCTGTAGCGAAGTCTGGATAGATACCGAAGATTTTATTCACATAATAAGTGATAATACTACTGAGCTGAGAAAAGAGGTTGTAGGAACCTTGGCTCAAACCGATATAGAGCTTGAACATTTCAGTGAGGAACGTGCCAGCCTCCAGGATATCTATCAAAAAACAATGGGTATGGAAGAAGAGGAATAAACGATGAGTCTCCAGACATCTTTCGGAAAAGCTACTACCTTTATGGGAAAGCCTATCATAGTGATGGAAAAGACCATAAAGGAGTTGATGAGTTTCAAGAGACTGGCGGTGACAATTATCGCCGGGCTGATACCGGCGGTACTCTTCGGAGCGGCTGTTTGGAGAGATGCATTCCGCTCCGGGACTATGTCTATGGAGATGCAGACCCATACCATTGTCGGTTATTTCTTGGTTTTTTCTTTCTTCTGGATAGCTGGATACTATATTGTCTATATGATAGTAACCAGCGGCATGGATTTCGTCTCTAAAGAAGAGGAAGGTGGAACTCTCCTCCTTATGGTGAGTAAGCCTATAGGCAGATTCCAGTTTGTTCTGGGTAAATTCCTGGCTCTCCTAATAGCTACCCTGGCTACTGAGCTGGTGGTACTTTTTGGTACTATTTTATTATTCTGGTTGTTTCTGGGTCTTGAACCTGAGAGTGTCCGAGCTCTCATAGGACTGGTGTTCGGGATATTTCTATATTCTGTCATTATAGCTATCCTCTTTAATGCTCTTACCATAGCTATTTCCGCCATGTTCAAAGGCAGAACGCTAAAAACAGTGTTGACCATGTTACTGGTTATGCTCGTTTTCGGTGTTGGACCTATTCTGAGGTCGATGTGGCCCAGCGTCTATGAGAGCACTCACCTGTACTATATCGACCCTGGCTACCATCTGGGCAACGCCTACGTCTCCATCTCAGGTCAGGCTGTAAGCGGGAGAATGACGCCACAGAGTCAAGCCTATCTGGGGATAT
>CAZBAN010000007.1:24501-48722 GCA_964489895.1 uncultured Dehalococcoidales bacterium | reverse complement strand
GATACCGGGCGGTTCTCCTGGTCCCAGGTAATGGTCTGGCTGCCTCGGGCGGTCATATTGCCGTTATTATCATAGGAGTAGCTCGTCCCGCCCACGGAGTCCACGGCGTGCGGCTGGGTGCCGTCGTACGAGTATGAGACGCCGTTTCTGGTGAGGATATTGCCTATCTCGTCATAGCTAAAGCTGGCGCTGTAAGCCCCGGACACGGAGGTCAGCCGGTCAAGGAAGTCATAACTGAAGATCTCTTCCTGTTCTGTCAGGGCGTCATAACGTGTCTGCAGGTTGCCGCCGGCATCCCAGGTGTGCCTTATGTCCATCGGGTCGGTTTCTCCATCCGTTACGCCGATACGCCAGAGCCTGCCGTAGTAGCCGCCGGTGGTATCATAGTCACCACCGGTTCCGTAGTAGCCGTAGAACGATTTCAGAGGAGATTTAGGCTTGAGCATGAATACTTGCTTTAGGGTGATTTGCTTCTATTTTAACTCAGAGTTATAGCGTATGGAAGAGTCATCAAGTAGAACTATACGAATTCTAAAGCCTTAGCTCCAGACGCGGTTCCAGCATTTCTTTCTTGAGTTTCGTGTCTTTCAGGTGTTTGACGAGCAGCCCGTGAAGCTCGCGGGCTATGTCCTCGTGGTTGGCTATGACGTTCTTCTCCTGCCCTGGGTCTGACTTCAGGTTATACAGCTCCGAGCCGCCTGGCTCGGTGTCGTAAAGCAGCGTCCAGTCCCCGGTGGTGACCGTTGCCATTGAATCGTGCTCCGTGTGACGCATTACGCTGTCGACCGAATTGTCGGTGCCGCCGGCGTTAACGAACGAAGAGCTGCTGAATATATGCTCGTATCCGGGCAGGCTGGGGTCTTTCATCATCGGCAGCAGGGACCTGCCCTCGACATCAGATGGTATTTCATGTCCCATGATATCCATGACCGTGGGCATCAGGTCTATTGCCGATGTCATTCCGCCGTAAGAACCCGCCGGAATGCCGGGCATATAGATAAGCAGGGGAATCCGGGTTACTTCCTCGTAATAGGGCGAGCGGCCCCATCTCCCTATTTCTCCGGGGGTCATCGAGAAGACCATTTTCCCGTAGAGACCGCCGTGCTCGCCGAAATAGTAGCCGTGGTCGCTGGTGAATATTATGGCGGTATTCTCCATCAAGCCCAGATTCTCCACCTTTCTCATCATGTAACCGAACCAGGTGTCCACCATCGTTACCTCGCCGCAGTAAGTGGCATATGCCTTTTTAATGGTCTCTTCGGTGAAACCCTCCGCCTTTGGCCAGTAGCCGTAAAGCGACCTTACAGGCTCGCCGTCGAAGTCGGGCATGTACAGCTCTGTATAGTAATTCGGGGCATTCCAGGGCTCGTGGGGGTCCCAGGTATCCACGTAGAGGAAGAAATCGCTTTTGTAGTTGAGCTCCAGCCACTGCATCGCCCTGGCGAACGTCTGGGGAGCAAAGCAATCTGTATCCATGCGGTCGATTGCTTTTCCGCTCAGTTGTCTTCTGTGGTGCGGGTCGCTTCCCCTCGCCCTCCAGAGCTGACCGGGTATTTCCTCGAAAGTCGTGAAACCCCGGTCGTAGTTCATCTCGTTGCGCAGATAGAACGGTGTGTCAACAATGCCGGCGGTATTGATTCTTTTACCGGTAAGTATCTGGGGAAGCGTCACCAGACCTTCGGGATACGGTTCCCAGGACATGAAAGACACCGTCCATTTCCCGGTCATATGGTCGGCTCTGGTCGGCATGGTCGGAAAGCTTCCTATATAATAACTGTCGAACCGTACCGATTTTGCTGCCAAAGCGTCTATTGATGGCGTGTGAATCTTTTCGTTGCCATAAGCACCTACGGCGTCACGCCTTAGGGTATCGGATACTACCCAGATAACATTCATGCTAGTCCTCCTTGCGTATATTTTTCTCTGAATGTCAGTCCCTGACAAGCGATTGTGTCCAGGCAGGGATATTTTTACCTTTCCTGTGACGGACGGCGGCGATAAACAGGCCGATAATCATGCACAATATCAATGCCAGCCCGCCGAAGGTGGCGGCAACCATTCCGTTATGCAGGCACGGAGATTCGCTGCCTGCGATGACGATAATCACCTTGAGAATGGAACCGAGTATGGCTACGAATATGGTCGACGCAAGAATGAACCTCATCGATATCTCTCTCAGGTACTTTGTTAGTAGTGCGCCGAAATATACCCCTACCGATGAACCGGAAATCATAATTAGTGCGGCATAGATAATGACGCTACCTTCTATTGCGTATCTGATGGCGCCGAAGGCGGATGGTAAAATTACCTGGGAAAGGTTGGTGCCTACGGCGATGAAGGAAGGGACTCCGAAAAGATAGACCATAGACGGCACCATTACGAATCCGCCGCCAATCCCGATAAACCCTCCCAGTGTACCGACAAGCAGTCCGATTACCATAAGGACCCAGAGAGATATTCTGACATTCGATTTAGGGAAGTATATAACAGGGGGTATACGTATTCGGGAAACAAGTGAAGCCAGCGATGCGGCATCGATATTGGCTTGAGACCTATCCTGTTCTTTAAGTATCCTGTCCAGTCTGGATTTCGTGTGGACGCTCTCCCAGAATGTCAGACTACCGATGGTAAGCATAACGCATAATGCGACAATCAGCACTGCGGCGTCAGCTATACCGGCATCCTTTGCGGCGGTGAGGGCGCGTATTCCTGCTTCAAAGCCGCATATCATAAATATTATGATTACGACGCTGAGTTTTATATCCACGTTTCCCAGACGTCTGTGCCTCAGCGTGCCGACTATTGAATTTCCCGTTACCCATAATAAAGATGTGCCTACCGCGTAATGAGCCGGAAAGCCAAGGATGATTAGAGCTGGTGTCATTATGAAACCGCCGCCCACTCCGACAAAACCGCTTATTACCCCGCCGGCGAGACTGAGAAAGATAAGGAGGTAAAGATTTATCTCAATACCTGGCAACATCGGAAAAGAAATCATTTTACAGGATAAACCTTTTAGTCATTGTGACCTGTCCCCACCGGCTCTACCACCTTTTAGGTCAGAGCCGCGGTCAGGATAGTCTCAGGAGATGGTAGCCTATTGTTTCTGACACTGCGGGGACGTAACTGATTATATTACTTACGTCGCTTTTCTATCAATACCCAGGCTTTTTCAGTATCGTTTTGTTTCAGTGGAATATTTTATGGTTCTGTTTGCGTTTGGGCTTCAAGAATACTTTTTATATTTCTGAGAGCCGCTTTCATCGACTTTCGTTGCGAGTTTAATAAAATCGGAGAAAACAGCTTTAAGAACCCGCCGATTTTCACATCGTATCGCAGGGTGAACTTTGTGCCTCCATCTATGGGGTCAAAGGTCAGGTCGTCTTCAATAGCTATATTCCCAGCAGATATACTTTTACTCCACTTCTTGTTCAGATCATACTCTGTGACCTTTGCGGTCACCTTCATCCTGATTCCCATCCGATGGTTGATCCATTTGAATGTGGTACCGATAGCCATTTGCCCGGGGGATGTCTGCTCTGCTTCCGCTATAGTTAACTGCCACTTCGACCAGCTAGTTACATCCGTTGTGTAAGCAAATACCTTTTCGACCGGACACTTGATGTCAATGCTTTGCTCGATTATTGCCATCTGACTACCTCCTGAACAACGTTTCGTTCACAGTGTTGATTGGCAGTGTAGTACTCATCGGCACCAATGTCAATGCTGTTGAAGAAACAAGCTGGCGAAATGTACAGCGTAGTACTATAGTACTATTATAATTGCCTGTTGACTTGAGTGAGCAGATGGTTACATAATTGGACTGGAATTAACAGATGACCTTGGCGAAAAATGAGAGCAAGAAATAGCTATATCCTGGCTTTACTATCGGGGATTCTGCTCTTCTTGAGTTACCCTCCATGCAACCTCGGGTTTCTTGCCTGGTTTGCCTTCGTTCCTCTGCTGCTCGCTACCTACTATGAGACCAGAGCAAAGAGGATAGGGAAGTTAACTACTTTAGCAGCTATCTGCCTTTCTCCGCTGTTTATCTGGTTGTATAACGAAGTCGATGTTTTCCTGCCGGCTGCTGCCGCCTGGCCCGTGGGGGTAATTCTAGCCATCTTCATGGGTATATATATTTTAGAACTCCCCTTTGACAACTGGAGACCTAAAAACCTGCCGGGACGCGGACTCGGGTATCTGCCTTCAATATCACAGATTTTCGTTATACCGGTTCTTGCCACCGCCTGGGAATACCTCTTGATGAATATCCCCGTGGTTATGAAAATCGGCGGTGCCCTAGGCTTCTTTTCTATATCAAGAACCCAGTGGTTATATCCGCCGATACTGCAATTAGCTTCATTTACAGGAATGTACGGGCTTACTTTCCTGATTCTGCTGGTCAACGTTGCTCTCGCCTGGGGGATAATCCACTATAAAGATACAAGACGGATATCCATGCCAGCCATTGCGGTGCTGGTCATCTTCTTGGTGATTTTTGCCGTCGGCTGGATTAGCATTCCAGAATCTACCAGCGGGGATGTCAATGTAGCTGTTATACAGGCTAGACCATCAGAGATGGAGAAGCAATCTATTGATGAGCTTTACACCACTTTAACCGAGGACTCTTTAAAGTACGAGCCGGACATAATCCTGTGGCCGATATGGATGCAGTATGAACCCCTTGAACCGCTGGGGCCCTCTGTTAAGGAGCATGTTGATTTCAGCACCCGGCACGGAGTGTACCTGATTGACGCTGAAAATATAGTATCTCCTGATGGAAATATCGGGAATTATGATGCCCCTTATCTGTTTCCTCACGTATTTGACGGGTTCATTCCCTTTGACACCGACAAGATTATGCCGTGGATACACGGTTTCAACACCGATTTTGGAAAGACTGGCATTTTGCTGTGTATGGAGTCTGCGTCAACCCTACCGGCAAGGCAATTGGTCGATGACGGAGTGCAGTTTATTGTTGCCACCTCCGCTGACAGACCCGTTATCGGTGCTTTTCAAGGACTAATCGGTGGGAATCTGGCTTACAGAGCCGTGGAGCATAGAATCTACACCGCTCTTTTCTTCGGCAGCGGGGGCTCAGCTGTGTTTGACCCTTACGGGCGGAAGATGAAAGATATAGCTCCGGAAGAGGAGATAGTAGTCAGTAAAATCGCCTTTACCGGTCAGCGGACATTCTACACGAAGTACGGTGATATATTTGGCTGGATAATTACCGGTTTATTGATATTGCTGTTGGGCTCTAATCTATATTTAAAACGGAGGAGTCCGTTCAAGTACTGTAAAGAGTGCCTGGCACAAATCCCTAAAGACAGTGAAATCTGCGAGAATTGCGGTGCCGGTCAGAAAAAGCCACCTCTATGGAAACGGATACTGTTACACGAGTACTACGAGCATATAGACCGCTACAGAGATAATACAAAAACAAAGCCTAAATGATACAGTTGTCCAGATTGTAGCTTGTCAAACAAGAGGATTTCTCTATCCGTATGTTGACAGGTTCATATTTGAGAATTAAGCTAAAGCCATTCATAATAGCCATACCGGAATAAAATGGTTAGCGATGAAGATAATCAGCCTGGCTACATTTCTTGTAGTGTCGTTCATACTTCTATTTTATGCCCAACCAGCATTAGCTTTACAGCAAGAGATAGAGATAGCAGAACTTGCGAACCTACCCTCTTCTCCTGAAAAGGAGTGGTCTGAGGAAGAGAGTGAGGAAATAGCGGAAAACCTGTTACGAAACAGCCCAACGTTTATTTCCCGAGGCATTGAGAATAGCCTGAGATTATTGACCACTACTCCCCTAGATGAGCCGTTTTCCTGGCAGTTCGACTACGAGTTCGAGTGCAAGTTTTCAGGATATGGATGGCTTGGTAGTGAACCAACTCCTCCAGAAATCACCCGACATGAAGCTCGGATTAGAGTTCAAGAAGGAGAAGTAATCTATGCTGTGCTAGATGACGAGCGGGATATAATGGCAGCAGTCCAAACTGGCCGCACTTACAGTCCTCCTGCTGACTTGCCTGAAGGTAACCTAGTACGCGTGCACTTTATTGAAGAGTGCACGTACAGGACCACCGTGGATAATTTTTTCAATAGCGAAGTGGCCGTCGAGCGGTGGTGGCGTACCAACCTTATCAATGACTCAGATGAAACTGGAGCTCCGGTTACTGAGCTTAAACTGACCCTTGATAGTGATGTATCATTTGAAGGATTATCTAAAGGAATTGAAAGAGAACTCCTAACCATAACGGGTCCTCCAACCTATGAATGGTTCCTGGGTGACATCCAGAATGCCGAGACAATAACTACAAACGGGTGGCCTTGGGATGCTTTTGTTTCGATACGTGACTCTGCAACAAAGCTTATGCCGGGCTATGATGTCTCACGCACATTTGACAGGACTGAGTTCTCGATACCAGGTATTCAGACCCTGACCATAATATTAACGCCGCGGGAAGAATCGATAGACGAAATAGATATCTTCGTTCACACTGAAGAAAATGATATTGTAAATCCTGTTGTAACCTCGTACTCCTCCACTGTGGGAGGGGATGTCGACATAGCACAGGAAGGGCATCGGTCAGGAATACAATCCGTACCGGTGGAACTAAATACTCCGCTGACTGTTATTGTTACTATTGAAGTGACTCCCAAGGTACCTCTGGTTCGTTACGAAGCCGGTTCCACTATACAACCGCATCGCAGGAGTACATCCTCTTCCGGCACTACTGTGGGGAGTTCTGTTTCCTTTAATACCGAAGTGGGTACCTGGACCTGGAGTGCGAAGGGAGAATATGTCTGGCAATGGTTTGGGCCTGGCACCTATGATGTACCTGGTGTGAGTGTGAGTTTCAGTGAAAATTCTTCATTACCTGCATCTGAAGATTCTTCGATACTAATTTCCATCTTGATTATCTCAGGAATCGCTGTAGCCGCAACTCTGGCTGGACTGATTATATATAGAAGGTTGAAGAAAAGGGTTGGCACTCACTAAAACCCGAATTAAGGTTTAACAAAACCTAATTCAACACAATTCACGCAGAATTAATACAGACTATTTAGTGTTACGGTTGCATGTTTTGTTCAATTGCGCTACTTTTTAAAACCTTCGACTGCCGTCACAACCCGGGCACTCCATATATAAAATGTCGCAGATGTCTTGTATTCTCGCTTTTCTATCTGCTATATTTACTCTGAAATGTCCCTCCCTCTCTATACCTGGCAGATTGTCGTAAAAAGGAGTCTGACAAACTGGCGCTTACTCACAACTGTACTTGTGGGCGTCATTGTTGTGGTTGCTCTTCTTTCCAGTGCACCATTATATTCGAACGCTATCAATGACCTGGGACTTGAACATTCACTGCAAAACACACAGATAGAACTGCTTGACCTGCAGGTCTACGCTCCCAACTACTACATTGACCAAGATGAGTTTGTGGCGGCGACAGACCTCATTTCACAGTGTATTACAAAGGACCTCAGGCAGGTCATCCGCCAGGAAGAGACGTGGGTACAATCGGAGACCTATGACGCTTTTTATACGGACCGTCCCACGCCCGGAGGACCTTTTCAACCCAAGGGCCATTTTCATGTGTTTTCCAATCTTGACAGGCATATAAATATAGTTGAAGGTCAGCTTGCAGGCTCCCCTCCTCCTGACCTTACTCATGAGGACATGGACGCACCTGATTTTGCCATTGAAGGGATGATAGGCAGCGAAACTGCGGAGATATTCGATGTCGGGGTTGGCGACCGATTGATATTTCGCAGTGGATTCGGTGAGGCTGCGCATGAAATAACTATTGAATTATCGGCGATTATCGACCCTATCGACCCTGAAGATGAATTCTGGTTTCTCAACACCCTGGTGTTTACCATGCCAACTGAGAATGAAGACGGACCAATTGCCCCAACGGCACCCATCTTCATAACAGAACAGACCCTTTTTAACGCTGTTTCATACTTTTTCCCCACAGGCAGGGCTACGTTCAACTGGTTTTATTACATTGATATTGATAAAGTCCACTCGGAGAATGTGGCAACCGTTAAAAACGGTGTTCGACGCCTGGAGCGCGAGATTGTGGTGGATTTACCGCGCTCGGGGGTGTTTACCGTTCTGGACAGCATAATCACGAGATACCAGGGCAAGCTGATGTTTACTCAGATTCCGCTTTTCCTCATTGTTTTCCAGATTGCCGCAATTATCCTGTATTACCTTATGATGGTCTCCAACATGATTATAGAGCGGCAGGCGGGGGAAATTGCTCTGTTCAGAAGTCGTGGTGCCACCGTCTGGCACATTATCGGTATATATTTCGTTGAAGGGCTGGTAATTAGTGCACTCGGTGCCGCCGTCGGCTCGGTACTCGGGGGTCTCCTCTTCAGCCTGTTGGGGAAAACAGGCTCATTCGAGTCACTGACCGGCGGGGCGATGCTGCCCGTCAGGTTTTCGGGAACGGTGCTGGTTCTAACCATAACTGCGGCAGTACTCTGTCTGCTAACTCTGATTATCCCTGCCATTCAGGCAGCCCGGCGGGGCATAGTACATCAGAGGCAGACGTCTGGCCGCCCTCCAGCGGCGCCTTTCTGGCAGCGTTATTACCTGGACCTGGTTCTGCTGGTACTCGGAGTTGTACTGTACTGGGAACTGAAAGAAAGAGGCTCGCTTCTTACCATGGATGTATTGGGAGGAATGGGTATGGACCCGCTCCTCCTGATAACCCCGATTCTCTTGCTCCTTGCCATCGCTATCGTCTTTTTACGGTTATTCCCTGTCATCATAAGTCTGGCGACGAGGCTTTCCGGATATATCAAGAATACGCCGGTGGTTCTCGGACTGTGGTATATGGCGCGGAATCCTGTCCATTACACCCGTCTGATTCTCCTGTTAATCATGGCATCCAGTGTCGGCATGTTCTCCTCCACCTTCCTCGGCACTCTGGAGCGTAGCTTCGATGAAAGAAATTTATACGCATCCGGAGGCGATGCGCGCCTCGAATCTCTGAACGACCAGCATAGCTATAAGAAAACTCTCGAAAATCGGTATCTGGATATCGATGGAGTGGAGAAAGTCGGTATCGCCTACAGAGACCTGGGGAACGTTGGCACAAGGTTTACCGAGACGGAGTTTGAACTGCTGGCAGTTGACCCGGAACAGATGAGAGAAATCGCCTGGTTCCGGGAGGATTTCGACGATAAGTCTCTTCAGGAGATAATGGATATAGTGGCGGAAGACGCGCCGCAGAATGAGGGTATCGATATTCCTGATGATGCAGAGACTGTCGGGGTCTGGGTTTATTCAGGAGCAGATAACATGCAAACGGTTGTATATGCCAGAGTAAAGGACGGTAAAGGACGCTATATGGATATCAAGCTTGGTACAATCGTTCCCGAAGTCGAAGGCTGGCAATTTATGGAAGGAAAACTTGCGATTTATGGCTCCAGTGAGTCACTTCCGCCTCCACGGAGTCTGAGCTGTCTGTATATAAGGGTTGAAGGAAGTAGCGGTGGAGCCGCCGGAATCATGCAGACTCTATATTTCGATGACCTCCAGCTCGGGGGAGTATCGTTTTCAGAGCCGGTAATAGTTGAAAACTTTGAAGATGTTGATGAGTGGAGGGTTTCGCCGGATGAAGCATCTGCTTCAATATCGGGTATGCAGTCTATGCTGGGTATACTGGCGGTTGATAACCAGATTGTTCATAACGGCAGTGCGTCGGGGAAATTCAGGTGGAATACACGCGGCTCCAGTATCCGGGGAATTTATCCTAATGTTGACGAACGGCCGATAGCTGTTGTCGCCAGCCAGTCTTTTATGGATGACGCCAGGCTTTCACTAGACGATACAGCCAGCGTTCGTCTATCCGGGCGGTATATGAATATCATGGTGGTGGATGTGATAGATTATTTCCCCAGTATGGACCCTGAGTTGAGAGGTTTTGCTATCGCTAACCTTGACCGTCTCATCAGTGTAAGAAACCGCCAGTTGACAACCAACATTTACCCCAATGAGGTATGGTTAACACTTACCGACGACGTTCAGCAGAGAAACGCCGTTATTGACCGCATTGACGGTGGTTCCCTGGGTGCTCACGACCTTTACGATAAAGACGCCATGACTACTGCCCTGAGAAAAGACCCTCTGGCGGCGGCTGCCTGGGGTGGAATACTCTTGATTGCCTTTATCGGTGTAATACTCGTCAGCAGCCTTGGGTTCGTGGTGTATTCATATCTCTCCGCGCAAGGAAAACAGCTGGACTTTGCTATTCTGAGGGCACTGGGTTTTTCCCTGAGACAGATAATCGGGCTGGTCGGTTTTCAGCAGTTGTTTGTTATTATTGTCGGGTTGGGGTTAGGTACCATTGTTGGTGAAAGGCTGAGTTATATCATGATGCCTTTCATCCAGCTCACCGAGCAGGGAGAAAGGGTGTTACCCCCGTTTATTCTTACCATTGACTGGGGAACGGTCGGTATTGCTTATGCTATTCTCATTGCAGCATTTGTGATAACCATTTCGCTTGTTATTCTCTTCTTCTCACGGGTGGCTATCCATGATGTCCTCAGAATAGGGGATGTTTAAGGTTTACGCCACACACGTACCATACGTGACATCAATGTAACACTGGTATTGTTTATTGACAAATAATCAGTACGCCACGCCGTAATTGATATCAATAAACTCCAGATATATTGTGCGTAATTGCATGTATCATATGCGGGGTAGTTTACGCCGAAAATCCGATTGTGGATTCGGTTTGCTACTATCGATTACGATAGTACTATTTAAAGTGGTGAAATATAGAAACTGAAATTAAAATTCCGTGATTATGTTGTAACTAGTGAAATGTAGAGAGCCACTGAATATGACGTATGTGACAGAATCTTTACAGAGAAACATAAAGGAATTAAGGATTAGAAACGCCTGGGCTCAGGAATGCTCTGGCGATGATAGAAAAAGAGAAAGTAAAACGGGCTGCCTGAAGCGCAGGACAACGGTAAGTTAATTTAAGGTTTCAGGAATAAAAATCATTCATATTTTATGATGTCTGTTAGCGAGTTTCCCTTTTTATCTGCTGACTATACCGTGATTATCTTGTTCCCTTTTCTGGAATAAGCGAATGTGTTGAATGACAGTGCCTCAGCGTCATGGTTGAGGTTTGAAATAATAAGTATATTGGATTGCTTATCTACTTTGTTAAAAACCTCAGCTAATGCCTTCGTCGCCGGATGTGATCTGGCGTTATTGCTGAGGTTATCGAATTCCAGTTGCAGTAACTTAGCCAGGGCTCTGGATGCCTCGCTTTCAGCAAACCGTATGCGGCTTATATTACTTCTTAATCTGGTAACATCGGGAGGACTCAGGTATCTGGTCGGATTGGTGAAAGTTATTATTTCTTGAGTAATCCGGGCGGACAGTGATATCAGCTGCTGCGACTGGAGTGCCGGGGTAGTTTTAATAACGTTCTCATGGTCGTATACCGCCAGAGCAGCCGGAATATTTTCCTGAGCTAACGATATTGCGGTGACAATAATGTTGTACGCCAGCTTATCCGCCTCCTCGGCATTCCCAGCCCCCAGGTTTACTAGGATTACGGCCGGCTGTCCGTGAAACTCGGTGTATTCCTTGGAAATCAGCTCATTATATTTAAGAGAGTGTTTCCAGTCTATGTACTTAAGGCTGTCGCCGGGCTGATATAACTGACTGCCGTAGTACTCTATCCCCCTCCTCAGCCCGTAGGTAGCCGTCACCGCTTCGGTGTTTGAGATAAGGGGAAGGTTCCCCGGCTTTGTTCCCGCCAGATACCGTTCCGCCAGCCAGGCGGCATACCTGGCTCTGGGAGTAACGTAAAGGCGTATCGGTTCCAGTTCAAACCTGGTTTGCACCAATCCCCAGCGGTCAATAGCCCGTCCCCTGAGTTTGATTATCGATGGACCTGACAGCATGGGCAGCAAAAATACCTTTATTGTCAACCTTGGCTGCTTTAGCGACATGATACCAGGACTCACCTTAAGCCATTCGTACGGCGATTCTACCAACAGTAACCCGCCTATATCTGTTCTGGTTGTCAGCCTGATGTTGACGGTATCCTCCTTTCCGGCTATCATGCGTTTCTGGACCTGAGTTTCTGCTACCACTTTCACCGGCAGCTGCCGAAATACTACCGTGCCAAGGATTACCAAATACATGATTATAGCGGCACTTCCCAGAAGGAGGGCTATATTACCGAACAGCAAAGAAACACCAGGCACGAGAACGCCTATCAGAAGAAGGGCAAGGTAAATGTTGGTCGGACTCCGCACATATCTGGTATTCCGAAAGTCGGGAGACCCGGCGGCTACTTCCAGACCGTGATGGATGAGGAGTAAGACAGGTAGAGAGATAAGGAAGGAAAATACAGGACTGAGATATGTGGAAAACAGTAAAACGACACTGAAATACATAAAGTATTCTGTTAGCAGGTTCCAGGTTGCACTGAAGGGCCACCGCCATAAATATAAGTACCACAAAAGCAGGAGTATCGGGATGAATGACAGAGCCAGTGGTGAGATTACAGCGGCTATTATCAGTGCAATAGCCACGTATATCTTTAGAACTATGGTTATTCCGCGGTTACTAAGGCTAATCATATTTCCAATTTGGGTACCGCTACCTGCTCAAGAGCCCTTTCGATAATCATTCTGGAGGTGACGTCGTCCATCTCAGCTTCGGGCTTAATCCGTATCCGGTGTTCCGTGGTTAAGTATGCCAGGTGCTTGATGTCATCGGGAATGACAAAATCACGTTCATCCATCAGGGCGAGTGCCCTTGAGCACTTATATAGTGCTATGCTACTCCTGATACTCGGCCCGGCTGATACGTCAGGGTCTGCCCGCAAACAGTCAACGATTGAGATAATATACTCCACGATATCCTGTGAGACGTACACCTTCTTTGCCAGTTGCTGTAGTTCCATTATTTCGTCCGGGGTGGTTACCGCCCCGATGTCAGGTTCATCAATCTGGTCGATATTGGTTATTACCTGCTTCTCCACTTCTCTTGGGGAATATTCATTCAGGACCCTGAGCAGGAACCTGTCTATCTGAACGTCGGTCAGCAGATAGGTACCTTCTGTTCCTGATTGAACCTGGGTAGCTATTACCATGAAAGGTTTTTCAAGGGGGTAAGACTCCTTCTCGATGGTTACCTGGTATTCCTGCATTGATTCAAGCAGTGCCGACTGTGTTCTCGGTGTCGTACGATTAAGCTCGTCGGCAAGCACCACGTTAGCGAAGATTGGTCCTTCGACGAATCTGGGTTCTTCGGTAGGAGAATATACAAAGAACCCGGTTATATCCGCCGGCATCATATCCGGAGTGAACTGTATCCTGTTAAACTGCCCGCCGATTGCTTCAGCGAAACCATTGGCAAGCTTCGTTTTAGCTGTACCGGGAAGCCCCTCTATCAGCACATGACCCCCGGCGATAAGAGCAAGCATAAGGGCTTCCTTAATCTCATACTTTCCAATAACGGTCTTGGAGAGTTCACCTAGAATCCTTTCGTACAGGTCGGTTACTTTCTTGTTTTCACTCAATGGTCTCCCCCTTCTTCAGTAAGTATCTGGATACTACCCCGAATATAATGGCGTTTATACCCAGCAAGGCGTATGGGTTAGCCATCGCCTCCCTGGTGTCTAACAGCCTCGTCTTTGATACGTCAAGTGGAGCCTTGGTAAGGTGTGAGTTATCAATCTGTATTTCTTTTTGTTCACCTTCACGGTTAATTAGGTAACTTATGAAGTCGTAATTATCGTCCCTGCCAACCATTGTATTTATAGCAACACTGGGGTCTGATAAAAGGAGCAGCCTGCCTTTTCCGAGCCGAAATTCGGCGGCTACGGCGAATGGACCCTCTGGCTCATCCGGGTCCAGGGTCCCGTTCTCGTTCAGGTCTAAGAAGCTGGTTGTTGAGGACCAGGCGATTGCTTTTGATGGCGTAATGTTGGCTATCGTTGTGGCATGGTTAAGCATTATTACATCTATTTTTCCCTTTACTCTGGGAGCGAAGTCTGATATTCGAGGCATCGACTGGTTTTTATAACAAAAGAGAGGGTCAAGTAGAGGTTTATTGGTAAACCGGGCGCGCATACCCAGATAATCCAGGACAACATTCCCGTAACCGTAGTCATCCATCAGTAACAGGGTGCCACCGTCATCGACAAATTGCTTTATCCTGACCAGCTCTTCTTCAGCGTAGTCGAGGTAAGGGATAATTACCAGGGCACCTTTTTCCGGTGATTCAGGCAGTTCATCCAGAGTATCAATCTGTTCCGTGGAGAATTCGGCGGAGAATTCTCTTATCCCGTTCCACATTGCATTGCCTGCCATGAAGTCCTGTATCGAGGGATAGAACCAGATGCAGAGCAATGAGATGACTATCACCACGACCACAGAAGCTAAAAGGGCACTAGATATCCTCATCCTCGATTTCCTCCTCGCCTGACACTCCGGTCTTGGGAGCAGGTTGAGTTTCCTGTCCTTCCGGTTCAGATTCCTCCAGTATCCTGTGTGACAGTTGTTCGGTCTTCTCGACGTCTTCCTGAGTGGGGATGTGTCGAGAGTAGAGTAACCTTTCTCCGATTATGGTGATTTCTGTGAAATATCTTCCGGCAGGACCAAGTGCGTGTCTATTTTCTAAAGCGAATTCCCTCAGCGTCTGCTGGGGGCGTATCAATTCTTTAGTTTTCTCCTGTATGAACCTAACCAGAAAACGGTACCAGTAGAAAACCCTGTTCAGGAGTTCGCCTGCGGATTTAGTGTTTTCTTGAGCGTCGGGGATTGCGGTTACCCTGCCGCTGTATACCGGAACCGGTTCGGGTTGAGTTGTGGCTATCTCTGGAATTATTCTTTTCCTGGTAGAGACTCCAGACCATCCTTTCAACCGACCCGGTAAAAAGATACAAAAGAACAAAAATACGCCAAAAATAATACCCAGGTTCAGCATATTGACCTGCAGTATGGTCCTGCTGGTAGTAAGCGGAGCATGCCACGGTTCCTGAGGAGTAATATGTATTACCATGTTTTGTGAACCTATGACGCTCCAGCTCGGTCCTGCTTTAATCACGGTGTCAAAGTTGCCATCATCAGAGCTTAATAATTGTACTTTTGAGTTACCCAACTCCATTTCAATGGATGTCCCACTCAGTGGACCAAGTTCCGAATATACTCTGCCCCGTAATCCGATACTGCCAGGTATTAGTGCTAGCCCGGGTACATCAAGGTCCAGGACTGGCACTACCCGTATTACGTTTAGCATGGCACTGGCGATTACCGGTGCATACCTTCCCACTGCTGCCGAGGAAATGGTAATGACATGTTTACCCGTGCTGATTGCGGGGTCCAGTTTGATTTCTTGAGTAAACTCATCCCTTATTTTAGCCTCAGCGATAAGGATGTCATCAAGATAAATTTCTAAGTCCCTCTCGTCAGTCGGGGTGGGCCCATTATAGTCGAACTTTCCGGTTACCGTGGTTTCCAGTCCGGGGTAGGATTTATCCTCTACAGTGATTTCAAGCCTTGCTTCATAGAACATGACCTTTAGCTTTACCACCGAGCTTGCCGAAGCTATATAACGACCTATATCGTTTTCTCGAGGGTAGTAGAGAGCCTGTATATCCATCTCAGGTATGTACAGGTACGGGACCTGTAAAGTGGCAATGTAGAGTCCCTGGATGTCAGTCTTGACAGTGACGTCTCGGGTACCGTTGAGAAGGATATCAACCTCTCGTCCGGCAAGAGGTCTGCCTCTGGAGGACAGTATCCCCTTGATTTGTGCATTATCACCCACAAAAGCAATATCAGGTGTAACTACTGCGGTTATGGCAGTTGGTTCAAGCAACTCCTCTGAGGTGATATCCGGTGGTTCCAACAACTCCTGATACAGGACGAGCGTTTCTCTTATCAAGTCGATTTTTTCCAGTAATTCGTTGTAAGCAAGTCTCAGGTCGCTCCCGGCTGGAGCTGAAGATACTTTGAGGACATTACCTATAGTCTCAATTGTTTGCTCGACGGACCTCAATTGAGTATTTGCCCGTGATAAATTATCTGAAATTACAGGTATTAGTTCATCAAGCTCCTCTAGGCGGAATTGTTGCATTAACACTCTGAGGCTGTTTATATTTTCGTCAATCGTTGCCACCAGGTAAGACATATCCACAGCAGTTAAGGCGAAATTGTTCGTTGATTCTTTCAGGTTCTCAGGGACATTGACAAAAGGCATCTTCTCAAGTCTGGTCTCAACTTCAACGGGATTTTTCTGAAGTACAAAATTCAGAGAGTCAGAATAGTACCTGAACAAAGAGATGCCGCTGAATACTGATGTCGCCGTCTCCGGGTCTTCGTGAGGCTCGATGGCGAGTACAACGTTACCCGGTAAAGCGAGTATAGCTGCACATATAATCACTCCGACCATCCTTTTTTTCATATTTCCGGTCAATATTATCTCCCTGATAGAATTTCCACTGCCTTGAGGGCTACAATTACTATGAAACCGGCGGATAATACCACGCCGATGGTATTGAGGGTTCTCTTGGCTCTGGGGTTGAAGTAAGTGAAAAGGAGTGTAATGACTAGATAGATAACTATATTTACGGTGAAATATATCTCAAGTTCGGTCTGGCCAGAGAAAGCCAGTAATGCATTTACCAAACAGGAAGCCAGAGCAAGAGACACTATATATAAATTGTATATCCTCAAGATAATACCTCGAGTGCGATCCTGCTTTTTCCTTTGCCGTAGCTTTCGTCTATAATCCTGACCGGTTTTTGTAAAGCTTCACTGGATATAGCCGCTATTATTGATGCTATCGGACTCCCCAGGCAGCGATAATACCATATATCCTCATAATGCAGTTTGGAGCCGTTAGCCTGTGCTTCTATCCGGGCATCCGTAAGATTCACACTTATCGAACTGGCGATATCGAGTACTCCCGATAAAATATAGTTAGCTGCGGCTTCAATGTCACTGGCTGTCGGTCCCGGCCTTCCTTCCAGCATGTCGATGTTAATACTCCCGGGAGTTGTAACCGCAATCGCCATATCTTCAGTATTTATACCGTATCTGACAATCAATCGACCCGGTATCTTCATTTTGACTTTTTGGATGTCCTCATCTTCCGTCAAGGGTATTATGGCTTGTGGGTGTCCGTCTCTTATGGTAGACGGGAGGTATATTGCCCTGTTCCTGAGCCCGAGCTCCTCCAGGAGTGCCGTGGTATTTTCCATTCCGGTTTTAAGTATTATTTCGCAAGCTTCGGGCGAGATATAAGGCCGGGTATTGGCTAGGGCGATGCAGGTGAAACCAATCACAATTGTGGAAGCCCCGACAGCGGTTAGCGGGACTGAGTTGATGATGAAATATGATAGTGGTGCGAATATAGCCCCGGCAAGGCAGAGACTTAGCCCCAGTATTCTATACGAGTTGTTCAAGATATTCACTCCTAGATATTGGTCAGGTACGGTTATGGTACTTTTTGCCACCTGATAAAGTATCAGATACTACCACAAACATAATTATCGTAACATAGGTAATATGTACTGTTATGGTGCTTTTTTCAGCTTCCTACAATACCGAACTGAGAGCGAGTCTTTTAGTGCCGGACGTCCTGAGTGCTAAGTGAGGAAAGGCTGGCATTAAAGTACAGGGGATGTTGCAGAATATTACCGCTTGATAATAGCAGGAAATGGTAATTATAATGGCTTTAGCCATACCCGACTCGATTAACTAATGAACATCTTTAGTTTTCTTCAACCAAGACCTACCCTTTCTGAACAGGAAGTATCCAGGGGGCTACGCTGGCTTACTTGGGAAGGCACTGTTTCCTTGGGCTTCAATAGTATCACTACCAGCGGGATTCTGGTTGCATTTGCCCTTGCACTGGGGGCTGATAATTTCCAGATTGGCGTTCTGGCAGCCATCCCGTTCATTATGCAGCTTCTTCAGATTCCCGGAATCTGGCTTGTAAGCAAGTGGCGCCGGCGTAAAGCAATCGCAGTCCTTAGCTGGTTTCCCGCACAGTTATTTTGGTTTCCTATCGCACTCATTCCGTTTTTTCTCCCGGTCCCGGGCAACATGGCAGTCATTTTACTGCTGGGGCTCATAGCACTTCGAGGATTACTCTCAGCTATTACTAATTCTGGTTGGAATGGTTGGATACGTGACCTTGTGCCCCAGCAGATACTCGGACGCTTTTTCTCGAAGCGGATGGCTTATGCAACTATATCAGGAGTTGTCTTTAGTCTGGGTGCCGCTTTCTTTATAGACTACTGGCGTACTAATGTAGCAGGGGAGAACACAGTATATGGATATACCTATGTTCTCCTCTTTGGTGCTACTTTTCTGGGACTTGCCAGTGTAATATTCATGTCACTTATGCCCGAACCGTTAATGCAGCACCTAACCGGGCCACAACCTACCTTGAGACAAACACTTGCGGCACCGTTCAGGGATGCAAATTTCAGAAGGTTAATACAATTTCTCTTTTACTGGGGATTCGCTTCTAATCTGGCTATACCGTTTTTCGCCGTTCATATGCTTCAGCGGCTTGGCTTACCGGTCTCCTGGGTTATAGGATTCAGTATTCTAAGCCAGATGTTCAATTTACTATTTCTCCGCGTTTGGGGCGGCTTTGCCGACAGATTTAGTAATAAGTCAGTACTTTCCGTGGGTGTATCTATGTATCTCATTGTAATAGCTGGCTGGATATTCACTACCATGCCTGAGAGATATTTCTTAACTATACCGCTACTAATACTCCTACACATATTTGCCGGAATCGCCAGCGCTGCTGTAACTTTTACTGTTGGTACAATTGGTCTGAAACTGGCACCAAAGGGCGAAGCTACCTCATTTCTGGCTGGGGCATCGCTGGCAACAAATCTCGGTGCGGGTTTAGGGCCTCTGGTCGGAGGTTTATTAGCTAACTTCTTCGCTGTTCGCCACCTAAATCTTACTTTTACCTGGATAGACCCGGCAAGTACAATCCAACTCCCTGTGTTGAGTATTACCGGACGAGACTTTCTATTTGGGATAGCTTTTCTGCTGGGAATATTTACTCTGGGAATCTTGGCCCGTATCAGAGAGGAGGGGGAGGTTGGCAGGGAGGTAATACTTGAATCCCTGTTTTCTCCGGTACGAGAGATATCACGACCAATGAGCTCTGTACCCGGCTTTACTTTTCTGAGTAACTTCCCGTTAGGATTTTTTAAGAAAGTACATGTTCCGGGTCTTGACATAGCATTGGGTATAACTGCATATCAGATAGCAGAACTTGCCCGGACCACGGCTGTAGCAGCAGTAAGAGGGCGCAGGGTGACTGAGAAGATGGCCCAAGAACTGGGCGCAAATATCAGACGTATAGGCGGTCGTTCCCGCAGAAAAGTGAGAGAACATGGGATAGAAATTATAAGGCATACGGCTCGAGGTGCTATGCACGTTGTCGATGAAAAACCGGTGGAAATCGAGCAGCTTGTAGAGCGGGTAATGCAGGGCGTCGTAGCTGCTTCAAAACAAGTTGGCATTGAACCCCGGGATACTATAATGGGTGCCACCCAGGGGATTGTGCAGGGAGCAGTGGAAGCCGGAGTTGATGTCACAGACGTAACAAAATATGCCATGGAGGCAATTAGAAAATCAGCAATAGAGCTAGGTATGTCTGAAGATGAGGCTGTATCGGTGGCAGCTGAAGGAGCTTTACAGGCGGCTGAAGCTATCGGTTTACAGGTAGCGGCTGAAGTGGTGGAGGCGGTGCCTGACGAAAACCTGCCGCAGGAAGATGCCGGTTCAGAAGAACACCTGGTTTAGTGCCTGTCAGCGTTCAGGTCTGTCTTTGCCGGCTTTTACTTCTTTTCTTTTGGATTTATGCGTACCGAGCTTACCTTATAAGACGGGATTTTAGCCACCGGGTCCAGTGCGTCGACTGTCAGTTGGTTTATAGGTACCTCTTTGAAATGGAATGTCGTAAAAGCCAGCCCCACGGGCGACTTGTCGGTTATCTTGACCTTGGTGATTACCTTTCCTCGCCGCGATTCGAGTTCAACCAGGTCTCCGTCGGCAACGTCCATCTTTATGGCGTCCGCGGGGTTAATTTCCACCTCTCCTTCAGGTCTTATCACATCCAGGCCTTTCGAGTGGCGGCTCATGTTCCCGCCGTGGAAGTGAAACAGCATTCTGCCGGTGGATAGGAACATGGGGTATTCATTATCTGGTAGTTCAGGGGCTTCTTTATATGGAATCGGCTGGAATTTGCCCAGACCGCGTGAGAACATCCCTTCATGCAGGAATTTCGTTCCTTCGCTATCCTCGGTAGGACAGGGCCACTGAAGTCCTCCAGTCTCAAGCCTGGCGTAGCTGATACCTCCGTAGGAAGGAGTAAGAGCGGAGATTTCCTCAAAAATCTTTTCCGGGCTTTCGTATGCCATCGGGTATCCCATCCGGCTGGCAATTTCGGCAATAATCATCCAGTCCGGGCGGCTGTTTCCAATCGGTTCGATTGCTTTCCGTGCCCGCTGTACTCTGCGCTCCGTGTTGGTGTAGGTACCGTCCTTCTCGGCAAAGCTGGTCGCTGGTAGCACCACGTCGGCATACTTAGCCGTCTCGCTCATAAAGATGTCCTGGGCTACCAGGAAATCAAGTTTTTCAATCCCTTCTTTTACGTGTTTGCTGTTGGGGTCGGAGATAATCGGGTCTTCTGCCATAACATATATTCCCTTAATGGTGCCTTCTCCGGCGGCGTTCATTATCTCCACCACGGTTAGACCCGGTTTCGGAGGTAGTGTTACTCCCCAGGCTTCTTCGAATTTGGCTCGTGAATCTTCGTTGGCGACCTGTTGATAGCCGGTGAAGACATTCGGCAGGGCTCCGAGGTCGCAGGCGCCCTGAACGTTGTTCTGTCCTCTCAAAGGATTCACGCCGGTGCTTTCCTTACCCACGTTGCCGGTTGCCATCGCCATGTTGGCGAGAGCCATCACGTTATTGGTTCCGGTGGTGTGCTGGGTTATACCCATACAGTACAGGATGCTGGATGCGTTAGACTGGGCGTAGATGCGGGCTGCTTCGCGCAAATTACTCTCCGGGACGCCCGTAATCCGGCTGACCATCGAAGGTTCGTATTCCCTGACGGCTTCCTTCAGCTCGTCGAATCCCTCGGTACGTTCTTTAACGAAGTCGGCGTCGTACCAGCCTTCGGAAATAATGATGTTCAGCAGTCCGTTGATAAGGGCGACATCCGTGCCGGGTGTGTGTCTCAACCAGATTTCGGCGAACTCGGTCATCCGTATCCTTCGAGGGTCGGCGACTATCAGCTTGGCTCCCTTGTATCTGACGGCATTCATAACCTGGAGAGCGATGACAGGGTGGTTTTCCGAGGTATTGGAGCCGATGATGAAGATGCATTCGGCGTCACCGATTTCAGCTATGGAGTTTGTCATGGCTCCGCTGCCGAAGGTCGTGGCCAGACCGGCCACGGTAGGGGAGTGTCAGAGACGGGCGCAGTGGTCGACGTTATTGGTACCGATTACCGCCCTGGCAAATTTCTGCATCAGGTAGTTATCTTCATTGGTACATTTAGCCGATGAAAGAAATGCCAGACTATCCGAACCGTACCTGTTTTTAATATCAGTGAACTTTCCGGCTACCATATCCAGGGCTTCTTCCCAGCTCGCTTCTCTGAACTCGCCGGCTCCTCTCTCTCCAGTACGGATAAGGGGCGTGGTCAACCTCTCCGGGTTGTTGACGAAGTCCAGGCCGAACTTACCCTTTACACATGCCTGTCCCTTGTTTGCCGGTCCGTCAGGGTCAGGAGATACGTGGATAATTTTCTCGTCCTTGATGTCGAGTTTAAGCTGACAGCCGACACCGCAGTACGGGCATATCGTGGTGACCGTCCTGTCCGGAGTTCCGGCCATGTATGAAAGCCTCTCGGAGAGGGCTCCGGTGGGGCAGGCATCAACGCAGGCGCCGCAGAACTGGCAATCAGCCTCCTCCAGCGTCTGCTCATCCGGAGGCGTGATTACGTAGCATTTAAAGCAGCGCTGGGCTTCCGCTTCGGCGGTTTCCCGGGACATGCCCTGCTCGACTTCGTCCTGGCTGTTCACCCTTTCTTCCGGGGGCAGATAGCTGAAAACAGCCATTTTTTCTTCGGGCAGGTCTTTCTCCAGCAGTACCTCCGCTTCATCGGCAGGCACCAGCGATTCCGAGATATCGCCTTTACCGCCGAGATACAGGTCTATAGCTTCCGCTGCCTTTCTTCCTCCGGCAATAGCCTCAATCACGGTGGCTGGTCCGCTTACGCAGTCACCGGCGGCGAAAATACCTTCTTTACTGCTTTTCACATCGTCGGTGACTGCCACCACATCACCGCGTCCTGTTTCCACCTCGAAACCCTCCGGGACTTCGGGACGCTGACCGATGGCGGCTATAATCGTATCGAGTTCGCTGATGAAATTACTGCCTTCTATCGGCATCGGGCGCCTCCGCCCGCTGTCATCGGGCTCGCCAAGTTCCATGCGCTGGCAATCGAGCTTAAGTACTTCACGCTCACGGGTAACCGCGGCGGGTGCCGCCAGGTAGAGTATTTCGATGCCTTCCTCGACAGCCGCTTCAATTTCTTCGGGATTTGCCGGCATCTCGGCACGGGTGCGCCGGTAGAATATGGTCACCTTTTTCGCCCCGGCTCGGAGCGACTTTCGGGCTGCATCTATGGCGACATTGCCACCGCCCACCACCCCGACTCTCTCTCCGACATCTACCTCCCCGCCGAGATTAACCTGCCTGAGAAATTCAGCCGCATCGATAATCCCGGGCAGGTCTTCACCTTCGACGCCGAGTTTTAGACCGCGGTGGGCGCCCACTCCGATAAATACGGCATCGTATCCCTGCTTGAAGAGGGACTCGGTGGATTCAACCCTCGTGTTGAGTTTTATTTCGACGCCGACACTTTTTATCTCTTCTATCTCTCCGTCCAGTATGTCTCTGGGCAGACGGTAGGCGGGTATGCCCGCCCGCATCATTCCCCCCGCTTCCGGCAGGGCTTCAAAGACGGTCGCTTTATGACCCAGCTTGGCAAGGTAATAAGCTGCGGTAAGCCCGGCCGGTCCGCTGCCTATTACAGCCACACTCTTTCCCGTTTCCGGCAGTTGTACTGCCAGTTTTTTCCACGAATCGTCACCGTTATCGGCGGCGTAACGCTTGAGCATCCGTATGCTGAGGGGATTGTCCACCTCCAGGCCCCGCTGGCAGGCGCTTTCACAGGGATGAAGACATACTCTGCCGAGTACGCCGGGGAAGGGTACCTTCTCTCTTATCACTGCCAGAGCGGCGGAAGGGCGTCCCCTGGCGATAAGGCGGATATAACGGGGAATATCTATACCTGCCGGGCAGGCACGGTGGCAGGGATATGCGGGCTCGATGGCTTTTACGTGCCGTACATTTTCACATACTCTTAGGCATCGCTCGCAATTTATGCAGAGATTATGGTCACGAATGAAAAACGGGTTGTCTTCCCTGACCGGGAGTTTCCTGGGGAGATATTCCGGCAGCTCATCTATCCCGATGTAGTCGACGGCATCCTGGAGTTCGCAATGTCCGTTCTTGGAACACAGCACGCAGCGCTCCGACACAGCCACGTTGCGGAGGCAGATATCAAAAGGACCGCAGCGCTCCCGCCGGTCGCAGATTAAACACTCGTGAGGGTGCCGGTAAAGAATCGATTTAAGGGCTTTTCTGCGTAACTCCTGTACCTGCGGTGTATCCGTATAAACTATCATACCGTCGGCAGCCGGAGTTTTACAGGAAAGGACGATTTTGCCGTCAGCCTCCACCAGGCAGAGCTGGCAGGCCATGTCAGGCATAACTTCCGGTAACGGCGCGAGACCGCGGAAATGACAGAGGCTGGGAATATAGATACCAGCCTCTTTACACGCTTCCAGTATGGTCTGACCGTCTCCGGCTATGATTTGTTTATCGTTTACTCTTATTCCGGCTATCGCCATTCAGCATTCTCCCTTTTGAGAGTATTTATGTTTCACACTCAATCCGGGGAAATATATTACTGTCTATCCTGTAAAATTTGGCGTGGTTTATCAGTGTCTTGCAGGGGAGTATGAAGCTCTTTTACATCTCGACGAATAATATCAAATAGACAGTTATTTTTCAAGCTGTGTGGG
>CAZBAN010000007.1:13869-24401 GCA_964489895.1 uncultured Dehalococcoidales bacterium | reverse complement strand
GCTGAAAAGAGGACCTGTTTTATACAGGGTGAGTACCCCATAAAGTGCTTGACGCTGGGTAATGGTTGGTGGTACAGTTGACCATGGATTGAGTTACTCACAGCGTTTATTGCCGCTTGTATTACCTCATCGAGGTGAAAGAGGAGCCTTAATCCCGGTACTGCAAAAAGTACAGGAAGAGTTCGGTTACCTCCCGCGAGAAGTCATTCCTGAGATAGCCCGCATTCTGTGTTTATCCGAGAGTGAAATTTACGGCGTTGCCACTTTCTACGCCCAGTTCCGTTTTGAAAGGCAGGGAGAACACACCGTGAAATGCTGTCAGGGGACTGCCTGCTACGTTCAGGGTGGAAGGCGTATCCTGGATGCGATAAGGAAGGAACTTGATTTACCCGAAGGCAAGACAACCACGGACGATTACAAATTCAGCCTTGAGAGAGTAGCCTGCTTTGGTTCCTGTGCTCTAGCTCCGGTGATGGTGATAGACAAAACGGTGTACGGTAGAATGACTCCCGCCAGAGCGAGAGAAATACTTTCCCAATTCTGAGGAAAACTACCTATGTCATTTGCTGAGATTCAGAAAAAAGCTACAGCAGATTGGGAGACATTACAGAAGAACGATAAACCTCGTATTCTTATCGGCACGGCTACATGCGGTCGGGCAGCCGGAGCCCTGGCAGTCCTGGATACTATCAACAGCGAACTCGAGAGACTGGGCATCGAGGCTGTTATAACCCAGGTCGGTTGTATAGGTCTCTGCTATGCCGAACCTCTGGTGGATATTATCAAGCCTGGTCGTCCCCGCATCAGCTATGCCGGAGTTACGCCGGAAATCGTGCCTCAGCTTTTAGAAGACTACCTTATAAACGATAACCCCCGCCCTGACCTGGCTCTCGGTACAATCGGCGAGGATATCGTTGACGGGATTCCCAAGCTTTTCGAGTTGCCGGTGCTGAAACCCCAGGTACGGGTGGCTTTACGCAACTGCGGTCATATAGACCCTGCCGATATAAATCAATACATCGCCAATGACGGCTACACCGGTTTCATCAAAGCTCTCAAGATGACCCGCGAAGAAATTATCGCTGAAATCAGCAAGTCGGGTCTCAGGGGCAGAGGCGGCGCCGGTGCCTCCACTGGTTTCAAGTGGGAGCGACTCCTGGAAGCACCGGGCGACGAGAAATACATCATCTGCAATGCCGACGAGGGCGACCCCGGAGCGTTTATGGACAGGTCGCTGCTGGAGGGCGACCCTCACGCCGTTCTCGAAGGTATTTTAATCGGCTGCTATGCCACCGGCGCCAACTATGCTTATATTTACTGCCGCGCCGAATACCCCCTGGCTATCGAGCGCCTGAAGACAGCGCTGGCTCAGATGAGAGAGAATAACCTGCTGGGAGAAAATATTCTCGGTTCCGGTTTTAACCTGGAGATAGAGATAAAGGAAGGCGCCGGAGCGTTTGTCTGCGGTGAAGAGACGGCGCTTATTGCCTCGATTGAGGGCAAGAGAGGGATGCCGCGTTCCCGGCCTCCTTTCCCGGCGGTGTCCGGCGTATGGGGTAAACCGACCAATGTAAACAACGTGGAAACATGGGCAAATGTCTCGGCGATACTGCAGAAAGACGCCGGCTGGTATTCCAGGTACGGCACCGAGAAAAGCCGGGGCACCAAGACCTTCGCGCTTGCCGGTAAGGTGGCGCGTACCGGGCTTATTGAAGTACCTCTGGGTATCCGGCTGGGAGATATCATTTATGAAATCGGCGGCGGTATCGTTAACGATAAGAAATTCAAGGCGGTGCTGACGGGAGGTCCTTCCGGCGGCTGTCTTCCCGCCAGCCTGATTGACCTTTCTGTTGACTACGAGTCGCTGGACCAGGCTGGTTCCATAGTAGGCTCCGGGGGTATGATAGTCGGCGATGAAGATACCTGCATGGTAGACCTTGCCCGTTTCTTTATTTCATTTACCCAGGCAGAGTCCTGCGGCAAGTGCCTTCCCTGTCGCGAAGGCGGTGAGGAAATGCTCAGCGTGCTGGAACGCATCACCAACGGTGAAGGACAGGAAGGCGATATCGAGTACCTTGAGTGGCTGGCGAACCTGATGAAGTCCGGCTCGCTGTGTGCTCTGGGACAGACATCGCCCAATCCGGTACTGACCACCATCCGCTACTTCAGGGAGGAGTACGAGGAGCATATCAAGAAAGGCTACTGCCGGGCGGGAGTGTGCAGCGGACTGGTCAGGTCCCCCTGCCAGAATGCCTGTCCTGCAGGAATAGACGTGCCGAGGTATATACGGGCAATCGGCAGGGGCAATTACGGCGAGGCGCTGGCTATAATTCGCGAGAAAGTGCCGTTCCCGTCCGTGCTCGGTTATGTTTGCCTTCACTTCTGCGAAGCCAGGTGCCGCCGCGGCCAACTGGAGCAGTCGATTGCCATCAAGGAACTGAAAAGGTTTGCCGCCGATAATGATGACGGGCAGTGGAAAAAGAATGTTAAGAAAGCCCCGCCGACCGGTAAAAGGGTGGCGGTGATAGGCTCGGGACCGGCAGGGTTGACCGCAGCGTACTACATGTCCAGGCTGGGTCACGAGGCAACGGTTTTCGAGGCTCTGCCGGTTGCCGGCGGAATGATGCGGGTTGGTATACCTGCCTACCGTCTGCCTCCGGAAGTCCTGGATAAAGAAATTAAGGAAATCGAGAATGCCGGCGTGACGATAAAAACGAACACCCCGGTTGAATCGCTGGATGAGCTTTTCGGGCAGGGATATGATTCCGTCTTCGTCAGCGTTGGTGCCCACCGCGGCGTTGTCATGGGCATTGAAGGAGAGAACACACCCGGCGTATTGGACGGTGTTGACTTTCTCAGGGCTGTCAATCTGGGTGAAAAGGTGGAAGTAGGGGACAGGGTGATGGTGGTCGGAGGCGGCAATGTAGCTTTAGATGCGGCGCGCACCGCCCTTCGCCTTGGAGCCGGAGAGGTAACGATTGTCTACCGCCGGACGCGTAAAGAGATGCCGGCAAGCGAGGAAGAGATAGATGAAGCCCTTGAGGAGGGAGTAAAGATAGAATACCTGACCACGCCCACCGGAGTTACCGGCTCGGACAACGGGTTGAAGGTAAGGTTGATTCGCATGGAGCTGGGTAAGGTCGATGAAAGCGGCAGGCCCAGGCCCGTGCCGATGGAAGGAAGCGAGTTCACCACCGAGTGCGACCTGATGATAAAAGCCCTCGGGCAGGAGTCCGTGGTTCCCGATAAATACGGTCTGGAAACGGAACGCGGCAGCAGAATCAGCGCGGACAAATATACCCTGGCTACTTCGCGTGAAGGAGTATATGCCGGAGGCGACGTTGTCAGCGGACCGGCATCGGTAATCGAGGCGATAGCTGCCGGAAGGCAGGCGGCTGTATCCATGGATATTTACCTGGGTGGCGAAGGCAATATCGAAGAAGTGCTGACGCTGCATGAAGGGGAACTGCCGCCGCTGAACCCGGATGAAATCGAGGCGGACAAATACAGGCCTGAATTGAGAATGTTACCCGTAGAGGAGAGACTCAAGGGCTTCGCCCAGGTGGTGCTTGGCTTCGATGAAGAATGCGCCGGGGAGGAAACGGGGCGCTGCCTGCGGTGTGACCTGGAGGAGAGATAAGGGCGGGAAACAGGTTGCTTGAGACGTAATGAGTAAGATAACACTGACAATCGACGATAAAAAGATTACCGTTGACAGCGGACTTACCGTGCTTAAAGCTGCCGAGGCAGCGGGCGTGTATATCCCCACGTTGTGCTATCATTCATATTTAACTCCTTACGGCGGCTGCCGTATGTGTATCGTCGAAATAGAAGCGATGAGAGGTATTCCCACTGCCTGCACCACTCCGGCTACCGATGGGATGGTAGTCCACACCAGTACCCTGCAGCTCCAGGAATTGAGGAAAGGCTTTCTGGAACTGATGCTGGCGAAGCATCCCAGCACCTGCCTTACCTGCGACCGCAATGGTGAGTGCGACCCTTACCGCACCTCGATGCGTAAGGTGGGAGTAACCACGGGCTGTAAGTTCTGCCCGAATAACGGTAACTGCGAGCTTCAAAAAGTGGTTGAGTACGTCGGACTGACCGAGGTCAGGCTGCCGAATAAATACCGGCAGCTAACACCCGACCGGAGAGACCCTTTCTTCGAGCGTGATTATAACCTGTGTATTCTCTGCGGTCGCTGTGTCAGGGTCTGCCAGGAAGTGCGGGGAATCGGGGCGATAGCCTTTACCTACCGGAGTCGGCAGGCGCTGGTGGGGACAGCCTTCGGCGAATCGTTACAGGAGGCGGGTTGCCGTTTTTGCGGTGCCTGTATAGATATCTGCCCCACCGGGGCTCTTTCGGACAGGCGGCGTAAATGGGAAGGTCTACCCGAAAAGACCGTTGTTACCACCTGTCCCTACTGTGGAGTCGGATGTCAGCTCGAGCTGGAGGTCAGGGATGGCAGGGTAATCGGTTTAGTCCCTTCTGCCGATGGGTTGAACAAGGGACAGGCATGCGTCAGGGGGCGCTTCGGTATTACCGGGATTGCCAACCACCTCAAGCGGCTTAAAACCCCGATGGTCAAACGTGACGGCGAGCTTGTTGAAGCTAGCTGGGACGAAGCGCTTGACCTTGCCGCCGAACGGCTCGGCAAGTATAAAGGGGACGAGATAGCCGTCATCTGCTGTGCGGAAACGACCAACGAAGATAACTATTTACTCCAGAAGCTGGCGCGCAATGTACTGGGCACGAATAATATCGACCACTCCGCCCGGCTCGGACGATCATCCCTTCCCGCTAAGGGAGCGACGCCGGATTTCATATCCGGAGTTGCGGATGCCGGCTGTATCCTGGCTATCGGGACCGACCCGACCGTGTCCCAGCCGGTAATCGGCGTTGAGATAAAACGGGCAATTGACGGCGGAGGAAAACTTGTCGTCGCCAGCCCTTACCGCAGCGGGCTGTGCCGCCTGGCCGACATATGGCTTCAGTACCGCCCCGGTACCGACCTTGTTCTGCTCGGCGGGATAATGAAGGTGATTATAGACGAGAAGCTGGAAGACAGGGTTTCAATAGCTGAAAGCGGTGACGGGTTTGATTCGCTGAAGAAATCACTGAAAAGCATCGACCTGAAAAACGTTGTCGATGTTACCGGAGTCCCCGCGGAGCAGATAATAGAGGCGGCGCGGTTGTATGCCGCCGCCAGACCCGGCTGCATACTGTACGGAGAGGGTATTACCTGGCAGTCTCACGGTGACCGGAGCCTATCCGCACTGAATAATCTGGCGCTGCTTACCGGAAACACGGGGAAGCCGTCAGCGGGCGTGAATCCCGTTACCGGCTCGAATAACGTCCGGGGAGCCTGCGATATGGGAGTGATTCCCGATTATCTTCCCGGTTATCAGGCGGTGGAAAAGCCGGGCATGTCCTTCGACGGTATGCTTGCGGCAATCGAGAAAGGGCAGATTAAGGCGGCTTATATTATCGGTGACGACCCTGAGCTGCACGGTAAGCTTGATAAACTGGAGTTCCTGCTGGTACAGAGTATGTTCCCGTCTTCGGTTACCAGTGCGGCTGATATCGTCCTGCCGTCAGCCAGTCTCGTCGAGAAGGACGGCACTTTCACCAATATGGAAGGTCGCATTCAGCAGGTGCATAAAGCGATTGAGCCGGTTGCCGGTTCAATGCCCGACTGGTGGATAATCTGCCGGATTGCCCGCCGGCTGAAGGGTAAAGGATTCGGCTTCAGAGGGGCGAAGGGTATCACGACCGAGATTAAGAAGCACGTATCTGTTTACGGCAGTAGCGGAGAAAAGCCCGGATTTACGGAGTTGAGCTATGAAGCTCATGCAGGGGTGACGGATTCGGACTATCCTCTGGTGCTGATAACCGTTCCCAGCCTGTACTATTTCAACGCTGCGGCAATGGATGTCGGGCTGGGCGAGTTCAGCACCCTGGAGGGTGGACCGCAGGTCACGATGAGTCCAGAGGACGCCGCCGGAATGAAGATTAACGACGGAGAGGAGGTGCGGCTGGTCTCGCGTTGGGGAGAGCTGCCGGTCACGGTAAAGGTGGAAAATACTCTGCCGGCGGGAGTCGTGAGCATTCCTCTTCATTTCGTTCGCAGTATACTGAATCCGGTTGCAGACCCGGATACCGGATTGCGGGAATACCGGGGATGCGCCGTTAAACTGGAAAAATAGAACAGCCTTTAAGGGGTAAGCTAATTGTATAAAATTCTGCTGAAAGAGGATTTAGTTCCCAATATACAATTGATAAAGATTGAAGCGCCCGAGGTTGCCAGGAAAGCGCTGCCGGGGCAGTTCGTCGTCATCAGGGTCGACGAATACGGAGAGCGTATCCCGATGACGATTGCCGATTCCGATGAGGAAGAGGGGAGCATCACCGTCATCTTTATGCAGGTGGGGACGACCACCAGCAAGATGGCGGCGCTGAAAACGGGCGATTATATCGCCAACTTCGTCGGTCCCCTCGGCATGCCCACGGAAATCGAGAAGGTGGGTACCGTGGTCTGTATCGGCGGCTGTTTCGGTATCGGCGGCATCATGCCGATTGCCCGGGCGATGAAAAAGGCGGGGAACAGGGTAATTTCCATTATCGAGGGCAGAAGCAATAACCTGCTCTACTGGCAGGACAGGCTTGCTGAAGCCTGCGATGAACTGGTAACTGTCTCCGGCGAGGACTCGCCTTCCTACCAGGAATGGGTTTCGCAGAAGATAAATGACTATATCGGAGGTAACGATAAGCCCGACCTTATTATTGCTATTGGCTGTACCTTTATGATGAAAAGTGTTGCCGAAATTACCAGACCTCTGGGAATAAAGACGATTGTCCACCTCAGCCCGATAATGGTCGACGGTACCGGGATGTGCGGCTGCTGCCGGGTATCGGTTGGCAATGAGACAAAGTTCGCCTGTGTCGACGGACCCGAGTTCGACGGACACGAGGTTGACTGGGACCTGCTCCTGGCACGGCAGAGCCAGTACCTTGGTGAGGAACTACAGTCGCTGCAGATGTTCGAGTGCCAGAACTGGGTCAAGGTATAGCGGGGAAATATTATATGGCGAAAGTTGACTTAAACCGACATGAAATGCCGAGGCAGGAGCCTGAAATCAGGGCTAAGAACTTTAATGAGGTGGCCCTGGGCTACACTCCGGAACTGGCGCAGGCGGAGGCGGAACGCTGCATCCAGTGTCCGAAACGCAACTGCGTCGCAGGCTGCCCGGTGAACGTGGACATACCCGACTTCATCAAAGCGCTCCGTGAAGGTGATATGCCGGAAGCGGTGAGGATACTCAAGAGTAAAAACGCCCTGCCCGGCGTCTGCGGGCGGGTCTGTCCCCAGGAGACGCAGTGCGAGGAGGTCTGTTCCCTGAACAAGATGGGCGCACCGATAGCAATCGGCCGCCTGGAGAGGTATGTCGCCGACTGGGAGCGGAGAAACAAGGGTGAAAATGAACAGAAACCCGACCCTCCGCCGCCGACCGGCAAAAAGGTAGCTGTGGTAGGCTCCGGTCCTGCCGGGCTTACTGCTGCAGCCGACCTCGCCAGGGCGGGACACAGTGTTACCATATTCGAGGCGCTTCACGTCGCCGGCGGGGTGCTGATGTATGGTATCCCCGAGTTCAGGCTTCCCAAAGAGATTGTCCAGGCTGAGGTTGACTTCGTTTCATCTCTAGGAGTAGAAGTCAAGCTGGACTCGGTGATAGGGAGGATTTCAACCCTGGATGAGTTGCTGGCTGACGGCTACCATGCCGTTTTCCTGGGCACCGGCGCCGGACTACCGATGTTTCTGAATATTCCCGGAGAGAACCTTAACGGCGTATATTCCGCCAATGAGTTTCTCACCCGCGTCAACCTGATGAAGGCATATCTGTTCCCTGAATACGATACGCCGGTTAAGCTGGGCAGGAGAGTGGCGGTAATCGGCGGCGGTAACGTGGCGATGGACTCCGCCCGGTGCGCCCTCAGGCTGGGAGCCGAGAAGGTCTATATTATCTACCGTCGTTCGGAGGCAGAGATGCCGGCGCGGCGTGAAGAGGTGGAGAATGCCCAGGAGGAAGGTATCGACTTCAGGCTGCTGACCAACCCGAAGCGGTTCATAGGCGATGAACAGAACCGCCTGGTCTCGATTGAGTGCTACCGGATGGAGCTGGGTGAGCCCGACGACAGCGGGCGGAGGCGGCCGATTGTCAAAGAAGGCAGCGAGTTTATTATCGATGTCGATGTGGCGGTGGTTGCCCTCGGTACCACTCCCAACCCTCTTATTGCCAGTACCACGAAAGGGCTGGAGACGACGGGACGGGGAACGGTGGTGGCTGATGAGGAAACTGGCAGGACGGTGAAGGATAAAGTGTGGGCTGGCGGGGATATCGTCACCGGTGCCGCCACGGTAATCAGCGCCATGGGCGCCGGCAAACGCGCCGCCGCTGATATTGACAGGTGCCTCAAAGGGTAAAACTGCCATTACAGTGAAGTCTTTTCATATCTCTATCTCCAGCTATGGCGGCAGGAGTTACTAATCGTGTTTGGACATATGAGGATATTGTGACATTAGTCGTTTGATGGGGTATTGACAATGGTGTTATAATATATTTGTATCACCATGGAAAGGGGCGACATAGGGTTTTGTCTCTATGAAGTCTCTTTTCTTTTATATAGGTCTCTCATGATATCATCTAGATAAAATATTCTTGTTCTATCATGTAATTTCCTTAGTAAGTAGGAAGAGCCACCCCTGCTACAAGAAATCAGGCATTTGAGTTTCCCCTCAGAGATTAAATATTTTGCTAAATCAGCATAATCACCATCACTAGCAACTATTACTGCCCCTTCATATTTGTCTATTTCCTTCATAGCCTGTAATGTAAGGTTCACGTCTACGTTGCCCTTAATCTTACCACCCTGAACAGCAACTTCTTTAAATATTAAGTCATACCCTTGCTTTCTTAACGAAGTATAAAGTATTTCGTATTCTGGTAGATAACCAATAAAATAATAGGCGACATTCACATCGTGTTTTTCTTTAAGGTAGATGCGGAATTCATTTAAATCTAATTCTACCTCAAGTGCCTCAAGCTCCTTTTCGAGTTCTTGCTTCGATTTAAAAAAGTTCTGACCATCAATAAAGCCATAGTTGTTATTTTTAGGCATGATACTCAAGATTATTTAATAATAACTTCATGAAGTCAATACCCCTATGGCTATACCAATCATTCAATCAATTTCACCCCAAAATGATACGCTACCCAACAGGGTATTTTCTTGACATACAGGAGGCTATTCTATAACATCAGTCTTGTTCATAATGAGCCTGAAAATTGACTGGAATACTGGTTAAAGGAGGTATCTAGTGGGCAAATTAGAAAATAAAGTGGCGCTGGTAACGGGTTCAGCCCACACAATCGGAAAGGCTATCGCTATCGCTCTGGCGCAGCAGGGTGCGAACCTGGTGCTGGCTGACAGGGATGTTGAAGCCATGAAAGAGACTGAAAAGACCATCCTCGATCTCGGTGTTCAGGTAGAGGCGGTTCAGACCGACGTAAAAGAGGAAAAACAAATCGAAGCTCTATTTGCCAGGACAATGGAGCGCTTCGGCAGGCTGGACATCCTGGTCAATGATGCGGGTATCTTCAGCGGCGGACCGATTGATAAACTTTCGACTGAAGACTGGGATGCCGTAATTGCCACCAATCTCCGGGCGCCCTTTCTATGTACCCGTGCCGCATTCCGCATTATGAAGGAGCAGAGTGGGGGACGGATAATCAATATCGGCAGCATTTCCGCCCAGAGGGTGCGAAATTTCAATGCTCCCTACAGTTCTGCCAAATTCGGTCTGGTCGGGCTGACGCAGACTACGGCTCTCGAAGGACGGGAGTACGGGATTAACTGCGGCATCCTGCATCCGGGCAACACTATGCGTGATACTCCTTATCCACCACCGCCTCCTGGCGTGTCACCTCCTCCTGGACCGCCACCTCAGCCGGAGCCGTCGATGAAACCGGAGGAAATTGCGGCGGCAGCCGTATATATGGCTTGTCTGCCGCCGGACGTGAATGTCCTTGAGATGATACAGATGCCCAGGGAACAAAAGTATCTGGGGCGCGGGTAGGGGATTCCCCCTTATGCGAAAGCACTAAATACAAATATCTAAATCCTGAATTATGCCAGCTTCTGCAGATATCTCTGGGCAGCCATACCGGCAGCCGCTCCGTCACCCACTGCATCGGATACCTGGCGGGGCGTGTTGCTCCTGATATCGCCGTCGGCACATGTTACCCACTTGTTGCTTGATGAACCCTGTACCGCATTTACGTTTGCCCTCGTCAACTCGAGTCCGTGCTTCTTTACCTGGTTCATCATCTCCATACCGAGCACGGAACCTATCACCGGTTCGGAAAAGTCGGGGTAGTTTTCTATCGTCTTGATATTCATCAAGTAGCCGCCGTAGGCTTCCTTCTCCAGGAGAAGAGTCCGCCAGTTACCCCGGCCCAGGTACAGTCCCGCCG
>CAZBAN010000007.1:11844-13769 GCA_964489895.1 uncultured Dehalococcoidales bacterium | reverse complement strand
ACAGCATCCCAATCAGGCATTTCGCAGCTCCTTTAATAAACACTCAACCTGATATAATTATATATTATTTTACCTGCAGGATGCTTTTCTAGGAACCGGTAGCCCCCGCTCTGGTCAGTGTAGCTCCGGTTATCTTTCTCGTCATGAGTGCTGTATAGTTATACGGAGGAATTCGATAGTAGCTGAATGAGAAAGCGCAGCCCGGTGCGCCGCCGGCAACGAAGAGATTAACGTTGTCCGGCGATACCATAACCGGTACTTTCCCGCCGGGTTTAAGGGCAGCTTCGAACACGGTTTTTCGTTCCGGAGGTACGACGCCCGTTTCCATTCCCGTTTGTATACCTTTTATATCTTCCGGGCTTAACTCTTCGTAGGGTACCAAGGTGCGTTCGTAAATCTCGTTCTGCAGGCTTTCCTGGTCATAGCCCATCTTTTTATACTCGGAGACCAGTTCAGGAAAGAGAATAATCATATGGTTTCTCCCTCCTCCTCCTGAGCCTGGTATGTCTCCAACTCCCTTGCTTCCCCACTGGGGGAACATCGGGCGGTCGCTTCTAATAATGCTTTCGACTATCCTGTTCAGGATATCGTTGGCGTTCCAGGTCCCTATCATCCCTCCGTAGAATTTCTGCTCCGGGCTGTGACCGTGCATCGATGCAACCGTCACACAACTGTCATCCGCTTTGAAACCCCGGTTGGCGTGGTACGGTTCCCAGGGACTCAAATCCGTGTTTTCGGCGATGGTGAAAAATGTGTGTGGCGATATGCGACCGGTCAACGCCATATCATTCAGCGCCGGCCAAATGTGGCCTATGTTGAGTGTGGCTAACCTTATGGCACGCCCGATTGTGTTGTTGGCTCTCCAGCCGTGTCCCATAAAGCCTATACCGGACCGCATGTCGATTTCTTTCACGATCGGACCGCTTACCACTATCAATAGAGTAAATGAGCCCGCTGAAAGGAGGATGTGTCTGTCATCGAATCTATCATCGGTGAGGGCTTCCATTATGGCGATTATAACCGGCAGGTACTCCGGTCTGGCTCCAGCCATAACTGCATTGATGGCAACCTTTTCAACCGTGGCGACTCCCTGTTTCGGGCTGACCTTGCCGATAGCTTCCTGAGGAGAACGACTCGTTCCTGAGAGCATCCAGTGAACTCGCTCGCGAGTAGGTGGTACCAGTGGTAAACCGTCGCCCCAGCGATTTTTAAGGTATATCCGGTTGAATTCCTCCGCCGCAATCTCATAGGACTCACCGGTAACGGTGACGGGGTATGATTCTGCCGTTTCTTTCCCGGGCTGTCCGGGGCTTGTCTCTTCAGCGGTTAATGGAGCAGTCAGAGCCTCAATCAGGTCGTCTATCACTCCTTCTGCTACAGGTCTGACCTCTTCAACGCTTCCTCTCAGCCGGTAGAACTCTGCTGACTTAACCGTGCGGAAACGGACGGTGGGCATAGCGTTGTCACTGGAGGCTGACTTTGCAGCTTCGGCAAAAGTGTCGCAGGCAATGAATACCCCGGGTTTACCGAGTTTTTCCAGTTTTATCGTGCCGGCCACGCCGGCGAATGTGCAGGACCCTCAGTCTCCCACAGCGTAGATAAATGTATCCAGTTCGGATGCCCAGGTGCTGGCTTCATCGCCCCTGATTTCAAAAGCCCCGGTCAGCCGGGTCATTGTTACATCGGGATATTTTTCCTTCAGCAGCTCTTCGATAACGGTGTAGAGGTTGTCCACGCCTTGTTTCCCATTAGAGTAAAGCCCGATTCTCCTGCCTGCCAGGCCATTAACACGGGGTGCAGGGGTGAATACTGGCGGTGGTTCTATCTCGCCGCGGGGATTAAGCAGTTCTAAAGTAACTGATTCTGTACCCATTCCACACTCCTTTACATAAAATCATAACTTACGTACAGGCTGATTATAAAAA
>CAZBAN010000007.1:0-11744 GCA_964489895.1 uncultured Dehalococcoidales bacterium | reverse complement strand
TCTTTAAGAGAGGCTGAAAACCTTTATGAAATCTTTATGATACCTTTATGAAATATTTATCATTTTTATGCCTGTCTTTATATCCGTGTGTTACATTGAATCATAGAAGTAACTTCGAATGATTAGGGGGCAAAAAGAATATGGAAAAGATAACCGTATTTCTGGCCGACTGGCAGGTTCTCTTCAGGGAAGGTATTCATTTCACGCTTTCCGGGGAAGAGGACCTCGACGTTATCGGCGAGACGACCAACAACCAGGAGGCGCTTGATTTTATAATCAATAACCCTCCGCGGATAGCTGTACTAAATGCTAACAACAGTGAGTTAACCGGGATAAACCTTGCCCGCAGCATCCAGCAGGACCTGCCGCTGGTTTCTGTGATTTTAGTCATGGATGCTGATAATGAGGAGCAGCTTTATGGGGCTCTGGAGTGCGGAGCCAGCGCCTGCGTGACCAAAGACATCGACCCCGATTACCTTGTCAGGTTAATCAGGGATGTAGCCGCCGGAGCGGTACCTATTATCCAGGCTTTGCTCAGGCCCGGGATTGCCCCCCGTATTATTGATGAATTTGATAATTTCGCCCTGCTGAACAAGGAAGTGGATAATCTTCTGGCGAATCTTTCTCCTCGTGAAAGTGATATTTTACGTCATATTGCTGATGGAGATACTTTTGAAGATATTTCGTCAGCCCTCCAAATCAGTGAGGATACCATCAATCAACATCTCACCGTAATCAGGAAAAAACTGGTAGCCAATGAGCACAGTCGCGATGTAATCGAGGCAGCCCAGAAAGGTTTATCTTCGGCGATTACCAGGACCAGACGCGGTAAGGCGTCTGAAGAGTATATCACCAAAGAAGAATTCGATGCTTTCAAAGAGAGTTTAAGGGAACGCTTTAAGTCTCTTTCCGAGAGTTAAGATACAGGACAAAGGAGGTGCGAAGATGTGAAACGGAATACAAGAAGGCGGCAGGAACTCCGGAGCTAATAGTACAGCGCGAGAACCAGCCACCTTAACGGGATGAAAAAGTCTAATACTAACGACAAACAATTGTCAATCAAAAAAAGGAGAAAAAATGTTAAACAAAAAATTCGGAAAAAACAATAAAGAGGTCGAACCTGCTGAAGGAGACGTGCGGAAATCCGCCCGGAAAAGCATGAAACCGTTCGTTTTGCTGGGCTCTTTACTGCTCGCTCTCGTTATTACCGGTGCCATATTCGCCTATACCGCTACCACAACCACGGCGACAATAACCGTAACCGGCGGCAGTACCGATTTTTGCACCGTTGCCGAAAACACTACAGGTACTGCTAGTCTTGACTACACGATACTCGGTAAGCACAGGGGAACAATAGGTTCAGCATTACTGTTCGATGTTGATCCGGATGCCAACTATACCGGTGACCTTGTGTTGAACGTCTACCTCACCAATGCTGACGAGCTTGAGATGGATTACTCTTCATGGATGATGAGAATTCAGCTTACGGATTCCACAGGAGCCTCAGTTCTCGGTGTAGGCACACCTACTGAGATTATCAGTCTCGACACTCCGGGTGCCAGTATCGAAATCGAGTATGGCGACTGGTCAGGGGCAGGTAATTTCTATATTTACTGCGATGGTGGCAGCTACAAAACTTTTAACAACGGCTGGATAACACCAGAAAGTCCTCTGTTATATGCTCAGGTGGTTCAGGCTGGCGACCATCCGTAATTAAACCGCCTGGGAGCCGGATGATGGGGCTCCCTTAATCCAAGGGAGCCCCATTAAGAAAAGAGGAAACCTAAACAAGCGGAATACAGGAAAAAACCAGTGAATATTCGGGAGTAAGGAACAGTGAAGAAACTTTTAATACTAGCTATAGTGGCAGTACTTGTAACCACCGGTGGTGCGTTCGCTTCTGCTCAGCAGACAACGACAGCCACCATTACTGTTACCAGTATAGGCGAGGATTTTGCCACCGTGACCGAGAACTTAACGGTTTCAGTGCCGATAGTCTTCGGCGACTATTCCGGTACCTGGTCTACCGGCTCTCTGTTCTCTATCTATCCCAGTTCGAGTTTCACTGGTGATCTGACAATACGGGTCTACATTACCAATGCCGCGGCGCTTGAACGGGAATACGAGCACATAAATATGAAGCTGGAGTTCTGGGACAGCGACAATGTAACTGCTGATGAGCAGGGGATTGTCCAGGTGCTGACCCTTCAGAATTCGGAAGTGCTCTTTACATGGGAGAACGGCACCGGTAACGGACCCTACAAGGTAGTACTGAGCGGAGGTAGTTTCAGACTATTTCCATACAAATCGTATAGCGATGGAAGCTATCAGCCGCAGCTCTGGATGGAAATCATTCAAAGGTAACTGGCAATATGAAAAACAAACTGCTTTTTTCGGTGGCTTTAGTGGCAGCGCTGGTTTTTACCAGCGGCTCGTTTGCCTATACGTGGGTTTCCGGCGAGACGTCTATCGATATCGTCGAACCTACCGGGAATGTATCTACCGTCAACAGCACGTCGACCCAGCCCGATTGGAATTCTATCATGCCGGTGCCGCCGGATTGGTTATATAGAAAACAGATAACAATAGACCATACCAAGGTGGAGGATAACCTGACTGATTTTTCGGTCCTTATCAGCATAACCGATTCCGATTTAATGAATGATGCTCTGGACAGCGGGTACGATATTAAATTTACCCAGTCGGATGGCTCCACACAACTCGACCACGAGATAGAGAAATTCGATGGCGATACCGGGGAACTGGCGGCCTGGGTACGGATACCGAGTCTTTCTTCATCGACCGATACCGTTATATATATGTATTACGGAAATTCCGGGGCTACCGACCAGCAGAATATCACCGGTGTCTGGAATACCGGCTTCGAAATGGTCCAGCATATGGTGGACACCACGACTTCTACTATCACGGACAGCACTTCAAATGACCATGATGGGACAAAGGGAAGCGCCAATAATCCGCTTGAATCGGCTAACGGCAAAATAGCGGAGGCGCAGGATTTCAGTTCGGACCGGATTAGCTGCGGAGACCTGGGTATCGGAGCAAATTATACCGCCGAGTGCTGGATAAAGGCGGACACCCTTACCGGCAGCGGTGACTATGACACCTATGGGTTTACCATGATGGCTTCCGCCGTATCGGGGCAGGGTTACCCGTTATGGCTTACCGCCAGGGGGACCGAGGTAAGGTTCTGGGCTTACGAGAGTACTGCGAGTACCGGCGGCTGGAGGGAGACCTCCGGGGCGGGACTGGATACGACAAACAAGTTTTACATAGCTGCCATAGCCACCAGCGGTTCTACATCCAAGGTATACGTGAACGGCGTCGAAAAACTCTCCTTCACTAATGATGCCGACGTTACCTGGACCAATATATTCACCCTAGGCGACTTAAGACCTGACAGAGCGATATACTTCGATGGCATTATCGATGAAGTCCGGATTTCAAGTGAAATAAGGACTGCCGAATGGATCGAAACGTCTTACAACAATCAAAATGCTCCGGCAACCTTTTACGGTGTCGGAATCGAAGAGGATATGTCCGGATTAATATGCGGAGAAGTTCCTACCGGCAACCTGTTTAATATTGTTCCGGATGTAGATTACACCGGTGACCTGCTGGCTAAATTTTATCTTACCAATACCGCCAATCTTACCAGAGCCTATTCCTATCTTAATATGAAACTCTATATGGCGGGTTCGGTAGAAGCAGGGGAGACGCCCAATTACGCATTGCTTACTCTCCAAAACGGGGAGGCTTCGCTGAATTTCTCTGACCTGGTGCCGGTATCCGATGACTGGACACAGACGAGTCAGGGCGATTTTCAGGGGGGTACTCTTAACCAGGTGGTTGCTGTAAGTCCGGGCGATGTGCTGCTGGACGATTATGCCGATAGTGAAAATGATACCTATAATGATGAAACAAAAATTGCTTCCTCAGCCAATGTTACTGTTTCCGGCGGGCAGGTCAAAATATCTGCCGGTGCCGGCGGCGGGAGTGAAACGCTGAGACCGAACGCCGCCGGTGATGATACCAGTATCACCATCCAGTATCCGGCTACGGGAGCACATTATGATAAAGTGGATGACGTGACCAGCGACGACTGGTCAACATATGTTTCCACCAACTCTAACAGCTATCAGCGTGACCTGTATAATATGCCGGCCAGTACCGGTTCGGGGTCTATAAGTGATGTTACCGCTTACTTCCGCTTCGCCATGACCTCCGACGTAGGGGATGTCGGCATCTGGCAGGATACCAACAACACGCATACTATCGGGGCTCAGGGTGTATGGACTGATGTTCCTTTCAACAGCGAAGTTAGAAGCGACGGCAGCTATAACCATACTGCCGATACCACCACCGACTTAACCGCCGATGGCTGGTACCTGATAATGTACGAGGTAAGGTCGACCTCCACATCCAACACCCGTCACGGTATAATGTCGCAGATTACCTTGGAAGGTACCGCCGTAGAGGGTAGCGAGGGACATGGATACTCCAGGAATGATAATAATGATGAAGCCTATACCGGCGGCGCCTGTATAGTAAACGCCTCCGCCGATGATACCGTGGTTGTCCAGTGGCGTCCTTACGGCGTGGCGTCTTCAGATGTCCTGTCTAACTCCAAGACGTCACTCTGTATCGTCAGGCTACCGGATTCCGCCAATGTGGCATATCTGAAATACACCGATGACAGCGATAACGGGGCTTACTCCGGCACGACCTGGTCGGGTAACGAGGTTACCTGGGCTGACCAGGTACATGAAACTGACAACACCGTAATCCAGAAATCGGCGGTCAACGACTATACCTTCACCCTGAAGAAGGTTGCCCGGTATCTGGTAAAGTATAACGTTACCTTTACCAGTGGTGCTTCTAGCAGGACACAGAGAATAGCCCGTGCCACACTGGCCGGTTCTGCCGTACCTCAGAGCTATTCCTACTGCTACATGAGGAACAGCACCGCCACTCCCAATACGCTGCACGCAGTGTTTATTGTCGATAATACCATCGCCAACCAGGACCTTATTATTCAGGCGCAGCGGGGAGCGGCGGATATAGACTCGACCGTAACCAGAACGGTCAGCTCCTCCAGTATCGAGATAGTGGAGCTGCCGTCGAGCGCGGAAACGGTAATTACCTATGATAGCTCCGGCGGTCAGGATGTCGGCACTACACAGACACTTAACTGGGCCAGAGACGAAGTGCAGAGAAACGCTGCCGCTTTTACCCTGCCTACTGTAACGACCGTCGAGGTTGAGCAGGATGATGACTATCTCTTCCTCGGTAATGGCTTAGCCGAGGACCCGAATAAGACGACCGGTACCAGGCTGACCTTTGCCGGCGACTGGTTTGTCGGCGCAGTCGAGAATGACATCGGCGGGCATGGTAATTATCTTAGAGGCGCCCAGGGAAGCCAGGATACCTGGCAGGCAAGCCTCAATGCTCACGCAGTCCTTGAGTTAAACGCCGACGACCAGGTTACGTTCAGGACGGAGCTGGAAGGTGATGCCGGTGACGTTGACAATACCCTTGCCGACCAGTGCGGGTTCTCGGCTCTCAGGATAGGCAGTCTGGTTGGTAACGCCTACGCCCGGGCGGTCGTGAAGTCCGGCACCACGGTTGACCAGGGGACCGAAGAGAATACCGGCAGTGATACCTTTGTCCTTAAATCAAAACAGTGGACAACCAACCCTGCCACCGGCCAGCCCTGGACATGGTCTGAAATAGACGCTCTTCAGGTCGGAGTTGAACTGAAGGCAGACACTTCCGATGTCACTTCCGCCTGTACTCAGGTCTATATCGAGGTAAACTATTCTACCTATTATACGAACGGAACCGTGACCTCGATTAACCTGCTTAACGGAGATACTGTTTACACGGTAGACAATTTTGACTATAACGTCTCGGCAATTCCGTCCGGGACCGGTTTGCAGGTCCAGTTTTCGCAGGACGACACCAACTGGTATAATTCCTCCGGCGTCCTCGATGGCTGGGATACTATGTCGGCGGGTGCGCACACGATTGACCTTTCCACTCTGAGCTGGAGCGGTCCGAATCTGTACTATCATATGCTCTTTACTTCAGACGGAGGTAGCACGCCTGTACTCGACGATATAACGGCGGACTTCACCACGTTATACACGTCCGGAGACCTGACCTCGTCAGCTTTTGATACCGGTGACGACCTTGACTGGAACTGGCTTACGATATACTTCACCATAAACGAACCAGCGGCAACGGATATACAATTCCAGTTGAGGACGGCAGCGACCCAGGCAGGGCTTAGTTCGGCTACCTGGTACGGGCCCACGAGCACCTCTGATTTCTATACGGAAAGCGTAACGGCAATCAATCCCGTTCATGACGGTGACCGTTGGATTCAGTACAAGGCATATTTCTCCGGACCCGGAGATAGCACACCGACACTCTCTGATGCTACTATAACGTATACGAGTGCTGAACTATCTTATACGGTCGAGATTATCGGTGGAGGTTACTGCCTGGTCTCGGATAATACTTCGGAGTGGGGTACCGGATGGACCCTGACTCCTCAAATCTATTGCGAAATTGCCTACAGGTAGTCCTGCGGGAGATTAAATGGTAATGAGCGTGGAGAAAAAAACAGATAATAAACTTAAGAAAAGGCTTACCCTGTCAGCAGCCTTTGTGCTGGTGCTGGTATTTACCAGCATGTCTTTCGCTCATGCCTACACTACGTCATCGGGTACTATTGGTATTGCCGACCCTGCAGGCGACCTCGATACCGGCAATGCTACAGCAAGCCAGCCTGATTGGAATTCTGTCTTAGCGACGCAGACAGAAACATTTAATTTTTATCCTGATTCTGTTGGTGACGAGACTGCTATTGCCGTCCAGTATCCGACAGCGGGAGAGCACTGGGACAAAGTCGATGAGACGAGTTCCGACGGTGATACCAGTTATATCCAATCCGCTGATTCCAGCTGGCAGGGAGACCTTTACAGTATCACCAACCATTCTACCCAGGAGGTCGGGGGAACAATAAATTATGTCAGGGTATATATGGTATGCAAGGCTATGACTGATAATATTACACAATCGAGTGCTTATGTACGTATCAAGACGAACGGCAGTACACATAACGGCGCGGAGCAGACCGTCACCTCCGGTTATGCAGCCTACTTATATCAGTGGAACACCAATCTTTCCACAGGTCAGCCCTGGACCTGGAATGAGATAGACAACCTACAGATTGGTGTCGTACTGAGGACTCCGAATGTCGATGAATATACGAGATGCACTCAAGTATTTGCTGTGGTTAGTTTTACCGCACCTCTACTCACCGGCAGTGTGCCGACAGGCGACCTGTTTGATATAGCAACGTATTCCGATTATTCAGATGACCTGGCTGTGAAGGTATATCTGACCAACACCGATAATCTGACCAGCGCCTACCAGTCGCTCAGTATTGAACTCTACCTTGAGGACTCGGTTGAGGCAGGTCAAACGCCGGATTACCAGGTTCTGACCATACAGAACGGGATGGCTACTTTCCAGCTGATTGGAGGTAGTGGTGGCAGTCATACCCTTTCTGTTACCGGCGGTGACTATACCCTGACCAGCCGTAATGTTTCCGACTGGGATACCGAATGGTCAGTAGCTCCGGAGATATATTGCGAGGTACTCCAGAGGTAAATTATGAAAAAGATAGCGGTGCCGATAAAAAGAATAGCCTTCTGGATAACCGGTAGAATATCGGACATAGTCAGACGTGCCATTACATCTCTGGTCTCCTTTGCAGTAATGATTGTCTGGATATTCGTGGGAATCTGCAGGGCGGTCATCGTCATAGTGAAGCAGGCGGCGATGCTTACGGGGTCGTTTACGAGAACAGCCGTCCGGATGGCCGCAGGGATTCGTTTTCCGAGTATTATAAAGCGGTCCATAACACTGGGCTTCATTGTGGCTGTCTGTATTATCGGCTTTCTCTCAATCAGGGGAGAGATGCCGTTCATAGCCATTTTCGGCGTCAGCATGGAGCCGGAACTCCACGCCGGAGACCTGATAATTATTGAAGACATAGCCGTTTCCGATATCGAAGAGGGTGATATTATCGTTTTCACCATCCCCCAGTCGGTACGGGATTTCTATAACTACCCGCAGGTAGTGGCTCACCGCGTGCTTCAGGTCAATGAGTCCGAGTACGGTGTGACATTCCGCACCAAGGGTGATAATACCGGGGAAGACCCGTTTACGGTACGGCCTCAGGATATAAAAGGGCATATAAGCAAGCATATCCAGTACCTCGGCTATCCGCTACTCTTCTTCCAGAGTCAGCAGGGTGTTATTTTCATAAGTATTGCGCTGTGTCTCCTTGCACTTTATCTGTACTCCAGCGAGCTGACCCGGGGCAGGCAGATGATACATAGAAGTATCTTCTCTCCGGTCATCAGAGAAAATGAAGCTGCTACCCAGGCTCTGGAACAGAGAATGGAGAGCACGGAAAAAGGTTTCGTGAATATGGAGAATGCGATGCTCAACTTCGCCTCCGCTATATCCGAGTATGCCGAACACCTTAAGAGCCACACCGGTGCTATTCAGGGTTTGAGTGAAGCGTCTCAGGAACTGAAGAAAGGCGCCGCCGAGCAAAACAGGGTTCTGGCACGTCTGCTGGAAACAATGGAACAGAAAACAATCACGCCTGAAACAGCAGAGATAAAGCCCGTAGCGGAACCGGAGACCGAGGGCAAATTCCCCCCTGGTTGCATAAGAAACCGCCGGATGACGGACAAAAAAGAGAATGATACGGGGGCGGGCTAGGCAGACCCGAAGCCGGCCCGCAGGACTCCTGAAGCCAGATGAGAAGAATCGTTTTTTGATATTATCAAGCCATCTGTACTACATCATTCACGCCTCGTATTATTTACTTATCCGTTTTCTCTGGGGTATCATAAGCTCTGGTGATATACAATGTTTATAGTAGTATTTATTTTATTGGGTTTGTTTGTTGGCAGCTTTATTAATGTTTGTATAGACAGGTTGCCCAGAGGGGAGTCTATTGTTTTCCCTGCTTCCCGCTGCGAGTCCTGCAATCATAAACTGGCGGTCATGGACCTTGTGCCTGTGTTCAGTTATATTTTGTTGCGGGGGCGGTGCCGCTATTGCCAGGCTCGTATCCCGCTCAGACTGCCCATAGTTGAAGCGGTAACCGCGTTCCTGTTTGCCTTTTTCTACTGGCAGTTCGGATTTACCCTGGAGCTGGCTGTGTTCATCATTTATGCCAGTCTGCTAATCATAATCTTCGTTACCGACCTGGAAAACCAGCTTGTTCTGAACAAGGTTGTCTATCCCGGAATGGTGATTGCCTTTGCTTTTGCCTTTTTTCGTCCGGAAGTGGCGGAAATTGACGTATTCGGTGCGGGAAGTATCAGTCAGGCAGTAAATTCGGTAGCAGGGGATTATGTTGGCCGGGCGGTGATTGCGCTCACCGGAGGAGTCCTGGGACTGGTGATAATGTCGCTTCCATATATATTATATCCTAAGGGTATGGGGATGGGCGATATCAAACTGGCAGCGCTGGTAGGGTTAATGGTGGGTTACCCTCTGGTGATTATGGTCTTGATGCTGTCATGGATAGGCGGTGGTCTGATTGCCGGAGTGTTGCTTGCCCTTAAGATTAAGGGACGTAAAGACCCGCTGCCGGCGGCAACTTTTACCGTTGTTGCGGCTCTGGTTACACTGCTCTGGGGACAGGCAATCTGGGAGTGGTACCTTTAGGTTATTTATTTTATTTGACATATTAAATATAATGTCATACTTTAGTAACGGAGAGTAGTATGCCAAGCAGGTACGAAAAGGAAGCATACCAGTTCCTGGCTGTATACCGTTTCCTGGCTTATGCTCTGGCGGTAATGTTCACCCAGGTCGGCTCGTCGGTATTGATAGAAACGGTGATGCCTGCCCTGCAGCTTAACATTATCCTGGGTGTGCTTGGTATTTACACTGTCTTGAGGGTCTTCTCACCTCTGAGCTGGCGTGAGAGGAGCACGATGACCTATCTGATACTGGGAGGCGACTTCATACTCTGCCTCGTGCTTGTTGTCTACACAGCCGGCCTGAACAGCGTCTTCCTGCTGTATTCCCTGACTCCTATCATGACGGCGGCTCTTCTTTTTGAAGAGAGGGTTGCTCTTTCTCTGGCTGCTATTGCTTCTATTGTACTATCGGTTACTCATTTAGCACTCAGCCAGCTCTCTGGAATGTGGGCGTGGATTATGCAGGGGCATAATCTAACCCTGCTGGTTGTTTATACTCTGTTCAGCTTTGTGGCTGCGGTCGTTCCCTACCGCATTAATCTGAATATCCGCAGGCGTATAGAGAGAGAGGCAATTATCGAGGAGCGCCGGAGGATTGCGCGGGAAATACATGATGGGGTTGCGCAGTCGCTGGGCTACCTTAATATGAAAACAAAGCTGATAAAGGATTCCGTTTCCAGTAAAAACACGGTACAGACACTTACCGAACTCAATGATATTCAAAAAATAGTCCAGGATACATATGACGATATCAGGGAATCAATCGACCAGTTAAGTTCCGAAATAAGGAATATTCCCATAATATCCGCTATGGGGCACTACATCACCGAATTCGGTAATAACAACGGCATCAAGGTCACTTTTGATTACCCCAGACCGTTCCCCAAGCTTTCTCCCGTTGCCGAGCTCCAGTTGCTGCGTATCGCTCAGGAGTCGCTAACCAATGTCAGGAGGCATTCTTTTGCCACCGAGGTCGAAGTAAAGCTGGAGAATACCAAGGAGGCGGTGGAGATGTTGGTGAAGGACAACGGTCAGGGCTTTACACTTGACGACCTTGAGGAATCCCCACCCGGCTACCACGGACTCAATATTATTAAGGAAAGGGCAGAGACGCTTGGGGGTGAGTTAAACATATCCACCAGCCCGGGAGAGGGGACGGCGTTAATGGTCAGTTTGCCCATAGAGAAAGTGAGGTTGTGAAGTGGAAACAATCAAAGTACTGATAGTTGATGACCATACCCTGTTTCGCCGTGGCCTTGCCGCCGTAATGGCTGGCCACGATGACCTGAAGGTAGTGGGGGAGGCATCAGACGGGATTGAGGGGATAGAAAAGACCAGAGAGCTGAAACCGGATGTGATACTGATGGACCTCAATATGCCGCGTTGTACCGGGCTTGAAGCTATTCAGGCTCTCCAGGCGGAAATGCCCGAAGTCAACGTACTTGTTCTCACCGTCTCTGAAATGGAGGAAGACCTCTTTGCCTCCGTGAAATATGGCGCCAGAGGGTATCTCCTGAAGAATGCCGAGCCGGAAGAACTCATCCAGGCTATACACCACGTAGCACAGGGTGAAGCGATTGTCTCGCCTCATATGGCTTCGAAACTGCTTACCGAGTTTCAGGACCTCACCGCGGGAGTGCAGAGGAAACCTGTAGAGGAAGTAAATTCCGAGTTAAGCCCCAGAGAGGGAGAAGTGCTGGAACTGGTGGCAAAGGGGGCGACCAACCGTGAAATTGGTGATGCCCTGTTTATCTCCGAAAACACGGTAAAAACCCATCTCCAGAATATTATGGAGAAGCTGCACCTGGCAAACCGGAGCCAGGCTGCCGCATACGCTATCCAGAAGGGACTTGTCTCTCAAAAAGAATAGCAGTTTTATGAATCTGCCCTCATGTCATTCTGAGCCCCGATGAAATCGAGGGC
>CAZBAN010000006.1:11226-48748 GCA_964489895.1 uncultured Dehalococcoidales bacterium | reverse complement strand
AATTCCACCACCACTTCGTTCACGTCCCAGAGCGGTTCTATCTTCTCTATTATCTCTTCCTTTATCGCCGGGGCAAACTGGTGGTCAGGCGGCAGACTGATTGCCACCCGGACGGTCCCGTTTTTCACCGTGATTCCTTCAATCAGGTTGGTACGCACCAGGTCGAGACCCGCCATGGGATTCATAACCTTCTTCAGGCGGTTGCGTACCGTCTCTATGGTAGTCGGCTTTCTCTCCTTGACCAGCCCGTGTCGCTCTTCGTAGTTCTCGATTGCCGAGCGTAAGCCCTCTATGGCGAGTACCGAGCAGTGGGCTTTTATCTTCGGCAGTCCCCCGAGGGCGTCCGCCGCTTCCTTCCAGGTGATTTTCTTGGCTTCGTCGATTGTCTTGCCCTTTGCCAGCTCGGTAATGATTGAGCCGGTGGCGATGTTCGAAGCGCAGCCGTAAGACTCGAATTTTACATCCGAGATAACTTTTGTCTCCGGGTCAACGCTTATATAAACGGATACCATATCGCCGCAGGCGGGACTGCCCTCCTGCGCTTTTCCATCGGCGTTCTCTATCGCGCCCACGTTATGGGGGTGGCGGAAGTGTTCCAGCACTGTTTCACTGTACGGTGATTTCATTTTTTACCCTCCTTTTCTGTATGTTCCCGGGCTAAAGGGCTGAAACTTCTCAGCTCCTTTACTATCCCGGCAAGTGTCTCCACCAGAGAGTCGACCTCTTCCATCTTGTTGTAACGCCCCAGGGTGAAGCGAATCGAGCCGTGCGCCCTCTCGTGGTCGCCGCCAATGCCGAAAATCACGTGGCTTCCCTCCAGCGAACGACTGAAGCAGGCGGAGCCGGTGCTTACGGCATAGCCGTTCATGTCCAGGTGCAGGGTTATCGATTCGCCTTCTATGTAGTGGAACGAAATGTTGGCGTTCTGGGGGAGTCTCTTCTCGCGGTGACCGTTCAGCGTGGTATCGGGTATCCCGGCAAGGATGCGGTCGATTATACGGTCTCTCATCGCCTTCAGTTTTTCGGTCTCCTCTTCGGTGACCAGTTCCACGGCTCTGGCGAAACCAACGGCACCGGGTATGTTTTCCAGACCGGCACGGATATCGAACTCCTGGAACCCCCCGTCCATCCACTTGCCTATCTTTGTTCCCTTCCGGACGTACAACCCGCCGATACCTTTGGGTCCGTGAATGGTGTGCGCCGCCACCGTAATCAGGTCTAAAGGCACCTTCTTGACGTCGATGGGAATCCTGGAGAAGGTGTGCGTGGCGTCGGTATGAAACAGCACGCCTTTCTCACGGCAGATTTTACCGATACTTTCTATGTCCTGGACGGTGCCAATCTCCTGGTTGGCGTGCTGGATGGAGACCAGGATAGTATCCTCCCTGATGGCATCTCTGAGATTATCGAGGTTGATGAATCCGTCTCCGTCCACGTCCAGGTAGGTGACCTCATAGCCCTGCCTTTCGAGGGCTCTGGCGCTGTTGAGTACCGGGAAGTCCTCGATTTTCGATATTATCAGGTGCCTGCCCTTTTTGCTGCCCAGTACCGCTCCCTTCAGGGCGATGTTGGATGACTCGGTGTCTCCCGAGGTGAAGATAAACTCTTCCGGCTCTGCTCCGAGGGCGCTGGCAAGCTTCTCTCTGGCGGCGTTCAGGGCTTCACTGGCTTCTATTCCCTGGGAATAAGCGAACTCCGATGTAGCCACGGCGTAGTCGTCGAAGAAATAGGGTTTCATGGCTTCAAGCACCCTTTCGTCCAGCCGGGTAGCCGCCGAATTATCAAGATATACCTGTTTATCCGTTAACATCTCTCTCTCCTTTATATGAAGAGGGTTATCTGCGAGTCTCTCGCCTCCTCCAGGTATGTCCCCACACCGCAGTAGTCCCCTATCAGGTCCTGACGCAGGTCCTCCGGTTTTATTCCCATTATGTCCATCGTCATATCGCAGGCGAGAATTTTCCCGCCGAGTTCTTTAAAATCCTGTATCATTCTCTCCAGCGAGGCGACTTTTTGTTTCTTCATCTTCTTCTTGACCATCCACTTACCGAGACCCAGCATGTTCATCTTGGAGAGGGGTCCTTTTTCAAGCCCCCCTTTCTTGAGTCGCTGGAGCCCCCAGAAAGTGAAAAAGAGCGAGACATCCATTCCCATTGCCAGCGCTCCGTTGCCGATGATAAGGGCGCTATATAGTTTGTCCATGTCGCCGCTGTGGACTATTATTGTCGCCTTTCCAGCCATTGTCGCCTCCTCTTTACCTCTGTATCCGTATTTTCCAGGTGTCGCCGGTCTCTTCTACACCGAGGAGTTTTAGACCAAGCGCCTTTACGGCCATGGGTATCTCTTTCTTTGAAGAAGGGTGGGTGCCGGTAACCTCGACTATATCGCCTTCTTTTGCCTTTCTCAGAGCTTTACGCGTTTCAACCAGAGGGACCGGGCAGGTTTCTCCGATGCAGTCTACTTTTATCTCAGCCACTTTAGCTTACCTCCGTTAGCTGCTTTCGTTAAGTTGGCGGGTAAAATTTTTCCTGGCTATTTTCTGGCTGTATCCCACAGCGCGTATCCGGTAGTACCCAGGGCGAGACCCATAACTATCATAAAAGCGCCCGCTGCCTTAACCACCGTGAATACACCGAAGGCTGTTACCGCCAGATACAGGTAGTTCTCGATGTTCATTGCCTGCGCATAGCTCAACTGGCTAAGGTCAGAAGGATTGTACTTCTCTCCTCCCAGCAGGTCACCGTAGGTAGGAGCTATGCTGCGGCGGTGTTCCCTTACCACGTCGGCGGCAGCTTCGGCTGTTTCGGCGCTGTTTACGATAACTCCCTCCTCACCTGGAAGCTCTATTTGTTCCTGTTCGGTTGCCCGTACCAGCCAGGCTTCTCTGGCGAAGCCCTGCTGGACGAACACTATGCCCATAGCCAGGGCGACAACGCCGAAAATGATGACGAGTAGACTCAGGTTTCGTAATTTTTTATTCATCCTATCCCCCTTTTTATAACCGTATGGAAATTATACGGTCAGGGGATAACGATTGGATATGACTTATGTCATACTCGAGTGGTGTCAGGGAGTTAATACCGGCTGGTTGGGAAAGAACAGGCACACAGGCTATGTGTGTGCGAATATGGGTTTCTTTTAGTTCTGTTTGCATTTGGTTGGTAATTATAGAGGGCTAGCCGTTTACCACGTACTTGTTTACCAGGTCAACGGTATCGGTAACGTTCAGGCGCTGGAAAAGCATAGAGAACTGATTATCCAGCTCGTTGATTATTTTCGCGATGTTTTCTTCCGGTAGATGCCATGTTTCACTCTTATACCCACCCCAGGCCTTTTTTCTGGTCTTGTACAGGAACTGCTCCTCGGTATCTCCGGCTTTTCTCTCGTCGGCGTATTTCTCTGATATGTAGGAGTACATTTTGTCCAGCAGTTCTCCGGGGAAATACGGGCTGTCATAGATAATGTTCTGGAATCCCGTTGCCAGGTGTACCTCCAGGGTCCCGGCTTCGGGGAACAGCTCGAACATCTCGTCGGGGAGGGTGGAGGCTCCGTGCTGCACGATGCCGCCCACGCCGTATTCCTCTCGCGCCACCTTACCCAGCTCTTTTATGGTATTGAAATCCAGCTTTACGTCGGCGATAGAGCCGTCGGGCAATACTATGCCGCCGTGGGCTGTACCTGTTTGTACGCTTATTTTGGAAATCCCCTTGACATCCTTCCCCAGCAGGTTACGGTAGCCTTTCATATATGTTCTGAGCTCTTCGACGGTGGTGTTCGATTTTCCTACTTCACCGATTTCACCGCCCACGGAGATGGTTACTCCCTCCGGCTCCAGGTTGCGTATGAACCCGGTCATATCAGCGGCGACCGTATAGTTGTCCTTCTGCTGTTCATCCAGGGTTGGCCTGTCGAGGTCGACCAGCGTGGAAGAATCAACATCTATGTTCAGGAATCCGGAATCTATGGCGTTTCTAGTTATCTCCTCGATGGTTTTAACTTCTTCCTGCGGGTCTGAATCGAATTTTTTCTTGTTGAACTGGAAATGGTCTCCCTGTATAAACAGAGGTCCGCTGTATCCTTCCCTGATGGCGGCAGCCATTACGCTGACCACGTATTCGTCCGGCGGCTGGTCCGTATATGCCATCTCCGTACGGGCTATCTCGAAAATCAGGGCTCCTACCCTGTACTTAAGGGCTGTCCTGAATATGGTCCTGGCTACCTGGTAGGTAAGACCGCGGATATTGATAGCCGGGGCGGTCTTGTTGCTGTACAAGCCCTGCGCCGCCGCCTCATACAGCCCCTGAATACTCGCCAGATAAATTCCTTTTGAGGAGGCTATATCGCGTATTTCCTGCCGCGCTTTCTCCTTATTGCCGGCATCGGAGCCGAAAACGGCGGTTTCTATCATATCGTCAATAGTGCTGGATGGAACCATATCCAAGCTCCTGTTTGTCAATGCTGTTGTTCGGGGAATATTATAACATATACAATGTGGTTTTCTATCAGGCGTTCATGATGGAACGTCGTCCGTTATACCGCTCGGTGTCGTATTGCTTCTCGACATCCACCAGCCTGGTCTTACCGGCGATATCTTTTATCGGGACGGAGTCGATTCTGCCGTTTTTATAACATACCATTTTACCGAAGTCTTCATTTACCACCAGGTCGACGGCAGCAATACCGAAGTACCTCCCCATCCTGCGGTCATAGGCACAGGGAGCACCGCCGCGCTGTAGGTAGCCAAGTGCCATACTTCTGGTCGTGAGTTCTGTACCTTTCTCTATTTCCTCCGCCAGATAGCTGCCGATTCCTCCCAGGTATACGTTACCAAAGGCGTCTGTTTCCTTTTGCTGGGTGAAGGTTGTTTTACCGGATGGTTTTGCCCCCTCTGCTACCAGGATTATATTATACCGGTTACCTGCCTTAACACCTTCCAGGACCAGCTTGTTTACTCTATCAATAGAGAAATCATACTCCGGTATCAGAATGATGTAAGCTCCTACCGATTCACCGCCTTCGAGTGCCAGCCAGCCGGCATGTCTTCCCATTGTCTCTACCACGAACAACACCTTGTGCGAACCGGCATAGGTTCTCAGTCTGTCACACTCCTCTGTTATGACGTTTAGTGCCGTTTCAAAACCCAGCGTGTAGTCTGTCCCGGGGATGTCTTTGTCTATCGTTTTTGGAATTACTACGACGTTTACCCCCTCTTCTGCCAGTTTGCCGGCAACCCCGAGTGTATCGTCTCCGCCCATGACTATCAGGGCGTTTAGGTCCAGGTTCTCAATATTTTCCAGTACCGTTTTGGAAAGGTCGTTTTCAGGATTGTAAGGATTTGTGCGTGACGAGCCAAGGTTGGTACCGCCATGCCTGTCCCACGTTCTTACCAGTTCTTCATCCAGGTAAAAGATGTGCCTGGTTTCACTAAAAGTTTCTGGTACCGGTAAAACCAGTCCCTGATAACCATCACGAATACCCAGTACTTCATACTCGACACCTCTCTCTCCGGCTAATCTGCTGTCCAGTGCCGATTTAACTACCCATTTAACAGCGGAATTCAGACCGGCACAGTCACCGCCGCCGGTAAGGATTCCGATTCTAGCCTTTTTCATCTCCGCTCGTTATCTCCTTGGGACTATGGAACAATATTATATCACTATCCGGGTCAACTTTTAAGTTTCCTGGCTATCGTTCTGTTTCGTTTGATTCCCCCTCTCTTTTTTTAACTCAGTCCTTGCGGTATAATGAGTCAATTCAAATCCAGTAGAGGTGAAAATGCCGCTGAAGATAGCCGTTATTCTCGGGACTCGCCCTGAGATTGTCAAGATGTCGCCGGTGATAAGGCAGCTGGAGGCAAAGGACATTGATTTCTTTGTTCTTCACACCGGGCAGCATTACTCGTATGACATGGATGCCATCTTCTTCGAGCAACTGGGTCTTCCTCAACCAAAATATAACATCGAGGCTGGCTCCAGTTCTCACGCAGAGCAAACGGCAACAATTTTATCCGGTGTCGAGAAGATATTGCTCGATGAGTTTCCTGATGTAGTCCTTGTTGAAGGCGACACCAACTCAGTCCTTGCCGGCGCTCTCGCCGCCGCTAAACTCCATATAAAAGTCGGACATATCGAGGCGGGTCTAAGAAGCTATGACAGGAATATGCCGGAAGAAATAAACCGGATTCTCACTGACCACTGTTCCGACTACCTCTTCGCTCCTACCGAGAAAGCAAAAACAATATTGCTGGGTGAAGGAATCCCGGAAGAGAAGATACACGTAACCGGAAATACCATTGTCGATGCCGTGTATCAGAACTTGAGCATCGCCCAGGGGCAGAGCAATATTTTCAATGTTCTGAATGTCAGACCCGCCCAGTACTTCCTGGTAACCCTTCACCGCCAGGAGAACGTGGACAATCGTGAGCGGTTTTCCTCGATTCTGGACGGACTGCGCAAAGTAGCTGAATTTTACCATCAGCCTGTAATCTATCCAGTTCACCCCCATTCCCGGAAAAGGATGAGTGAGTTCGGTCTGGCAGCTCCGGGGCTTACCCTTATCGAGCCGGTGGACTATTTCGACTTTCTCATGCTTGAAAGTAACACCCGGCTTGTCCTGACCGATTCCGGTGGCATTCAGGAAGAAGCCTGTATCCTCGGCGTACGCTGTGTTACTCTCAGGGACAATACCGAAAGACCTGAGACGCTCGAGGTCGGCGCCAACGTTATTGCCGGTACCGCATCTGATGATATACTGGAGAATGTCAGGCTGATGTTCGAGATAGAGAGATACTGGCAAAATCCTTTTGGTGATGGCAGGGCGGGAGAAAGGATAGTGGATATTTTGACAGGAGGATTCGATGGCTAAGATACTGGTTACCGGCGGGCGTGGCTTCATCGGTACCAACCTTGTCCCCGAGCTGGAAAAACGGGGGAACGAGGTGTGGGTCTGTGACCTGGGTCAGTCGGAAGGTCCCAATTATATACGCTGTGACGTCGGCAAGCACCGCCAGCTCGATAGGATATTCGCCGACCATACCTTCGACTATGTTTATCACCTCGCCGCCGAGTACGGCCGCTGGAACGGCGAGGACTACTATGAAAATCTCTGGCTCACCAATACCGTCGGTACCAAGAATATGCTGAGGATACAGGAAGATAAGAAATTCCGTATGATATTCTTCTCCAGCGCCGAGGTGTACGGTGACTATGACGGAGTGATGAGCGAAGACGTGATGGAGAAAGTGCCCATCAAACAGATGAATGACTATGCCATGACCAAGTGGGTGGGAGAGCTGCAGGTGTTGAATTCAGCGGCTATGTTCGGTACGGAAACAGTAAGGGTACGTCCAACGCTCGCCTACGGACCGCACGAGCACTACAGCCCTTACCGCGGCGTGGTGCCCAACTTCATCTACAAAGCCCTTACCGACCAGCCTTATACCGTCCACATGGGTCACAAACGTATCTTCGACTATGTCGAGGATACCTGCCGGACTCTGGCTAATATCGTTGATAACTTTATACCGGGTGAAGTCTATAACATCGGCGGTAAAGAGGAATGGGAACATGATATCAAATACCTGTCCGACCTTATCCTGAAATGCCTGGGCAAGGACGACTCAAAGGTCACCTATAAGGAGGAGGAGCCGTTTACCACCAGAGTAAAACGTATGGACTTTTCCAAGATTAGAAGAGACCTGAACCATGACCCCAGGATCCCACTGGAAGAGGGGATACCTAAGACCATCGAATGGATGAAGAAGGCTTATAATCTAACGTAAGTTAGAAACGGGGAGTGTAGATTGCCGGAACTGGAACAGAAGATAAAAGAGAAGAATGCCGTTGTCGGCATCGTGGGTCTAGGCTACGTGGGTCTTCCCCTTGCCGTTGCCTTCGCCGAAGCGGGGTTCAGGGTCCTGGGGTTCGACATTCAGCAGAAAAGGGCTGACCTGGTCAATAACCGAGAGTCCTATATCGCCAGTGTCAGCAGCGAAAGCCTTTCCAGGCTGGTAACCGGTAAAATACTGGAAGCAACGACATCCCGTGAGAGGCGCCGTGAAGTTGACGCTATCTGTATCTGTGTGCCCACTCCGGTGACCGGCTCCAAACAGCCGGACCTGTCACACGTCACCCACGAGCTCGAGGTGCTGTCCGGGCATTTACAGCCGGGACAGCTGGTAGTCCTGGAAAGTACCACCTACCCCGGCACCACCAGAGAGCTGGCGCTGCCCATTCTGGAACGTTCCGGACTCAAAGCGGGGAAAGACTTTTACCTGGCTTATTCACCGGAAAGAATAGACCCCGGGAGCGAGAAGTACGGAATCAGGAATACGCCGAAGCTGGTTGGAGGTATAGATTCAACGTCTGCCGGACTGGCTGAGCTGCTGTACAGTCAGGTCGCCGATAAAGTGGTCGCAGTTTCGGGGACCGAAGTCGCCGAAATGACGAAGATATTCGAAAACGTCTTCCGCAACGTGAATATCGCTCTCGTCAACGAGCTTGCCCAGCTCTGCGAGAAAATAGGCATAAGCGTCTGGGAAGTAATCGATGCCGCCGCAACCAAGCCTTTCGGATACATGCCTTTCTATCCCGGACCGGGTGTGGGCGGGCACTGCATACCCATAGACCCTTATTATCTGTCGAACAAGGCTAAAGAATATGACTTCCATACCAGGTTTATAGAGCTGGCAGCCGATGTTAACGAGCAGATGCCCTACTATGTCGCCTCCCGCATCATGGAAGCATTGAGCGCCTCGGGTAAAAGTCTGAGAGGCGCCGCAATCCTGGTGCTGGGTGTTACCTACAAGAAAGACACGGCGGATATTAGGGAGTCGCCTTCCGTGAAGGTTGCCCAGTTGCTGCGTGAAAAGGGCGCCGACGTGACCTACAACGACCCCTATATCCCGGTATTGCAGCTCGGTAAAGATACTCTTGAATCGGTGGAGGTTACTGATGAGTGCCTGTCCTCGGCGGACTGCGTGGTGATAGCCACAGCCCACGACCGCTATGATATTAATAAGATAGTTGAATCGTCCCGGCTGGTCTTCGACAGCAGGGGCGTTACCAGGGGACTGGACAGGGATAATATCGTCAGGTTGGGAGAGTAGGAGTGAGTTCTCTGCGGAATGTCGCCGTCGCCGGCTGCGGTTACTGGGGCAGGAACCTGGTGCGGAATTTCAGCGACCTCGGCGCTCTCCATACCATCTGTGATTCCAGTCCCGGTACGCTGAAGGAGCTGCATTCATTCTATCCGCAGGCGGACACCGAATCCGATTATTCCCGTTTACTTCAGAATAAAGAAATAAAAGGGGTTGTCGTCTCGACCCCGGCGGCGCTCCATTACAAGATGGCGAAGGAAGCCATCCTCGCCGGTAAAGACGTTTTCGTGGAAAAACCTCTGGCTCTCGATGTTGAAGAAGGCAGAGAGCTGGTTGCGCTGGCTGAAGATAAAGTCTGTGTATTATTAACGGGGCACTTGCTGGAGTACCATCCAGCGGTGACGAGACTCACCGAGATGGTCGAGAAGGGGGAGCTCGGTGAAATCCAGTACATCTACTCCAACAGATTGAATCTCGGTAGATTTCGGACTGAGGAAGATATCATGTGGAGCTTTGCCCCTCACGATGTCTCGGTAATTCTGCGTCTTATGAACGGCGAGATGCCCCTGAAAATCTCCGCTCACGGCGGTTATTACCTGCATAAAGATATCGCCGACGTTACTCTGACGACTATGGACTTCGGGAACGGAGTCCGCGCCCATATATTCGTGAGCTGGCTTCACCCGTATAAAGAACAGAAACTGGTTGTCGTCGGCAGTAAGAGGATGGTGCTTTTCGATGATACCGGTACCGAGGATAAGCTCTTCCTCTACAATCACGAGATAGAGTGGGTCGAGGGAAAACCGATACCCCATCCGGGAGACGCTGAGGCTATAAAAATTTCTCCTGAAGAGCCGTTAAAGATAGAATGTCGCGACTTCCTCGAATGTATGAAAAACCGCGGCAGACCGCTGGTGGACGGCAATAAAGGACTTCAGGTCCTCAATGTACTGTCATGCTGCCGGAAGTCTCTCGAGGAAGGAGGGAGAACCGTTATGCTGAACACGGACGACGCCGATGTCTTCATTCATGGAACGAGTATCGTGGAACAGCCCTCTCGGATAGGTAAGGGCACCAGAGTCTGGCACTATTCGCACATCATGCCTGACGTTACTATCGGCGAGAACTGCGTCCTGGGGCAGAACACGTTTATCGGCAGGGGCGTGAAAATAGGGAACAACGTTAAGCTGGAGAATAATGTTTCGGTCTTCGAGGGGGTGACGCTGGAGGACGACGTTTTCTGTGGTCCTTCCGCCGTATTTACCAACGTCGTGAATCCCCGCAGCCATATCCCCCGGAGAGACCAGTTTAGACCGACGCTGGTCAGAAAGGGTGCCACTATCGGCGCCAACGCCACTATAATCTGCGGAAACACAATCGGGGAGTATGCCTTTATCGGCGCCGGGTCGGTCGTTACCGGTGATGTTCCCGACTATGCTCTTGTTTACGGCAACCCGGGACGTGTCCAGGGCTGGGTCTGCCGGTGCGGAGTCAACCTCGAGGAGGAAGGGAATAAAGCAAAGTGTCCTGAGTGCGGCAGCGAATACAAACTGGAGGGGAATAAGTGCTCTCCGGTTTCGGGAGATAAAAAGTGAGAGTCCCTCTGGTAGACCTGAAGGCGCAGTATGCCTCCATCAAGGAGGAGATTGACGAGGCGGTCGGCAGGATTGTCGCCGGAGGCCAGTTTATCCTCGGGCAGGAGGTCGTAAAGTTCGAGAAAGAGGTGGAGGACTACCTCAGGGTGAAGTACGCCGTGGGGGTTGCTTCCGGGACCGATGCCCTCCACCTGGCTCTCCTTGCCGGCGGGATCAAGCCCGGCGATGAAGTTATCACCACCCCTTTTACCTTTATATCCACTGCCGAGGCGATTGTCCGCTGCGGGGCCAGGCCGGTGTTCGCCGATATCGCCCCGAAGACCTTCAATATAAACCCGGAGCAGATTGAGCCGAAGATTACCGGAAAAACGAAAGCCATTTTACCCGTCCACCTCTACGGTCAGTCCGCCGATATGGCTTCTATTCTGGAGATTGCCGCCAGACACGGTCTAAGAGTGATTGAAGACTGCGCCCAGGCGTTCGGAGCGGAGTGTAATGATAAAAAGGTAGGCTCTCTGGGAGACGCCGGGTGTTTCAGTTTCTTCCCCGCCAAGGTGCTCGGGGCTTACGGTGACGCCGGGATGGTGGTTACCAGTGACCCGATGATTGCCGAACAGGTCAGCCTGCTCAGGAACCACGGCGGCAGTAAAAAGTACTATTACTCCGTCCACGGTTTCAACAGCCGGCTCGATTCCCTTCAGGCAGCCGTGCTGTCGGTAAAACTGAAGCACCTGGACGGCTGGATTGAGCGGCGACGTCAGAAGGCTTCGCTTTACGGCAGGCTTCTAAAGGATATCAAAGGAATTGAAATCCCCTATACGGCGGATTACGGCTATCATGTCTTTACCTACTATACCGTTCGGCTGAACGGACCGGAAACAGACCGGGAAGGACTCGGGGATTATCTGGACAGCCGGGAAATTGAAACCTCTGTTTACTACCCTCTCTCGCTTCACCTCCAGGAAGTATATAAGTCTCTGGGATATAAACCTGGCGATTTCCCGGAGAGCGAGCTTGCCCAGGAGCAGGTACTCTCCCTGCCGATGTATCCCGAGCTCGAAGACGCTCAGATTGAACAGATAGCCCATGCTGTCCGCGAGTTTTTCAAATAGCCCCCCATTGTTGATATCTTTTCCCGCCCACCTCCCTTAAGGTGATTTAAGAGTGGCTTTGCCCCCTTTCTAAAATACTCTCAACCCGGCGGCACAGGATGTTTTCTCATGTTATAATCAGGGAGTTATACGGGGCTTGTTTATGGACGAAAAGAGCCTGGAATTACTGGAGTTTCCGCAGGTCAGGAAGACGGTGGCGGGATACACCTCGTTTCCCGTCGGTTACGAGCTTGTACTTGGACTGGTGCCGCTTGCCGACTACGAACGGGTTTCGCTGCTGCTGAAGCAGTCCGAAGAAGCGCAGTACCTGTTATCTGTTGACCGCGAGTTTTCTATCGGCGAAGCTACCGATATACGTGAGATGGTCGGTATGGCGGCTCTGGGGAAAATACTCGAGCCGGTAAATCTCGTCGAAATTCACCTGACCCTTTCTGTCCTGAGGCAGGCGTACGGCGGCATAAGCCGGGTGTCGGGTGAAGTACCCCTGCTCTGGGAAATCGCCGGCGGTATAAAGCCGCTTCCGGACGTGGAAAAGCAGATATCGCGGTGTATTTCACCGGCAGGCGAGGTGCTCGACCGGGCTTCGGCAAAGCTGGCGTCGGCCAGGAGAAAGCTCAGACAAACACGCAACACCCTGCGGGAACGACTGGAAAATCTGATTAAGGAACCCGGAGTACAGAAAATAATCCAGGAACCTATCATAACCGAACGCGAGGGAAGGTACGTAATACCGGTCAGGAACGAGATGAGGAGGGAAATAGAGGGTATAACCCACGACATCTCCAATACCGGGGCTACCGTATTTGTCGAGCCGTTGGCTACGATTGAGATGGGGAATACAATACGAGAGCTGATGACGGAAGAGAAGTACGAGGTAGAAAGAATCCTCCGGGAACTGAGTCAGGCTGTGGGAGTAAACGAGACGGAAATCACGGAAAGCATCTCTCGCCTTGCCGAGTTGGATGTAGCTCTGGCAAAGGCAAAGTACGCCCGGGCGGTGAAGGCTTCCGTCCCTGAACTTGACGGCTTCCAGGAGTCGCCGGGTCCTTTTCTCAGGCTCGTTGAAGCCCGGCACCCTTTACTAGGGAAAACGGCGGTACCTCTTTCAGTTGAGCTCGGGGGTGATTATTCCACTCTGGTAATTACCGGTCCCAACACCGGGGGTAAAACCGTTGCCCTTAAAACAATCGGCCTGATGAGCCTGATGGCGCAGGCGGGAATCCCTATCCCCGCTTCGCCGAAGACGCGCCTGCCGGTCTTTGACGGCGTTTTTGCCGATATCGGCGACGAGCAGAGTATCGAGCAGACCCTTTCCAGCTTTAGCTGGCACATGGGAAATATCGTCCGTGTTATCAAGCATGCCACACCGAGAAGCCTGGTGCTTCTTGACGAGCTTGGCACAAGCACCGACCCGGCGGAAGGTTCCGCCCTTGCCCGCTCCATATTGCTCCATTTTCTGTCTCAAAAGATACTGACGGCGGCGACCACGCATTACGGCGACCTCAAAGCCTTCGCCCACCAGACACCGGGGATGCAGAATGCTTCCTTCGACTTCGACCCGGCGACTCTAACACCGACCTATAATTTGACCCTGGGGATACCGGGAGGCAGCAATGCCCTGGCGACCGCCGGGCGTCTTGGAGTGCCGTCCAGCATCATTGATGAAGCCAGAAGTATGCTTTCGCAGGGCGACCTCGATTTGAACGCCGCTCTTTCAGATATTATGGAGGAAAAGCAGAAAATAGAAGAGGTCAGAGGGCTGCTGGAAAAGGAGAGCCGGGAAGTCAGAGAAAGAAATGCCGAGCTGGAAAACAGGCTTGCCCAGCTCAGGGAAACGGAGAAACGGATTATCGAGGAGACAAAAGACGAGATAGTCCGCGAAGCCGCCGAGCTTCACCGGCAGATTCGCCGGGCAAGTTCCGAACTGCGAAAGAAGAAGACGGCTGAAGCGATAAATACGGCTGAAAAAACGCTGGCGGATACCAGAGCACGCCTGGCGGGAGAAGAATGGTCTTCGAAGCAGGTCCCGACCGGAGAAAAAGAAGTAATCTCCGCCGGTGATACGGTCTACCTGGCAGGCGTGAATTTGCGCGGTACGGTGCTTTCCGTCAATGAAGATACGGGCGAGGTGGAGGTCCAGGCTGGACAGGTGAAGATAAAGGTCGGAATAAACAGCGTGGAAAAAACAGGTGAAAAACCCGGCGCCGGTCCGGTCAAGCCGGAAAAAACGGTCGGACCGGAAATTCATTTCGTTCCGGGAGAGCTCGACCTGCGCGGTAAACGGGCGGACGAGGTCGAGGTAGCGCTGGACGGTTATCTGGACGACGCCTCTCTTTCCAACCGGAACGAGGTACTGATAATTCACGGTATCGCCACCGGCACCGTACGCCAGATAGTAAGGGACCTGCTCGCCGTCCACCCTCTGGTCAGGTCTTTCCGTCCCGGCAGACAGGGAGAGGGGGGCGACGGAGTAACCGTGGTCAGCCTGTAGCGTATCCCGAGGTGGTTTCAGAAGTGTCCTTAATTTCCAGTGAATATTATCTAAACCGTACCGGCATGGCGGCATTCCTGGATGAAGTGGAAGAAATCCCGGAATCCTCCGCTGTATCCGCATATATACCGCCCGGTCTCTCCGTAGCGGGAATAGAAGAGCTAGTGGTGAACACGGGTGTTGCGGCTCTCCCCGATGAGATAATCCGGGCAGCCTCGGATTCAAAAAGCGGTGCTGCCCTTTTCCTTGGCAGCCAGCGGCGGTGCCTGGTCGTGCCCCCGTTCCCGTTAAAAGAGAAGGTGGTATTCTCCGGAACCGTCACCGAGCCGCTGCGTCTGGTACTGGCAGAGGATTTCACTATCGGGCTGGTGCTGGTGCATCTCGGCACTTATGCGGTCGGAGTCTGCCAGGGAGAAAAGTTAGTTTCGAGTAAGGTGGGTACGGGTCTCGTCCACGGTAGGCACAGGAAAGGCGGCTCCTCGCAGCAGCGTTTCCAGCGCCGCCGTGAGAACCAGGCAAGGGAGTTTCTGGTAAGGGTATGCGGTCATGCCCGGGAGCATCTGAAACCATATGAAAAGTCTCTGGACTATATCCTGTACGGCGGTCCCCGCCAGACGGTCTTACTGCTTCGGAAAGAATGCCCTTTTCTACAAATGTTTGAAGACCGGACTCTGCCTGTAATGGACGTACCTGCCCTCCGTCAGAAGGTGCTCGAGGCTGCCGTAAGCCGGGTATGGTCGAGCCGGGTTATCGAGTGGCGGGAAGAAACGTAAAGAAAGTTAATACCTGTCGGGCAGTACTAAATGCTGTCCACACGCGTTAAATTATGGGTTGAATCTATCCATCGAACGGTACCGGACAATGAACGCATGACCAGCGATTGCGTTTGAGCGCTGCCGCTGAAATACTTTACGCCGGTTAACAGTTCGCCGCTGCTGATTCCGGTAATAGAAAGAAATACGTCGTTACTTTGAACAAGGTCGTCGGTGGTAAAGACTTTATTAATATCGAATCCGGCATCCCTGGCAGCTTCCCGCTCGGAGTCATTGCGCGGCCAGACTTTACACTGAATCTCTCCTCCGATACATTTAATCGCCGCCGCAGAAATGACGCCCTCGGGGGTACCACCGACACCCATAAGAACGTCAACGCCGGTATCCGGTAACGCCGCCTGTATGGCTGCGGAAATATCACCGTCAGTTATGAGCTTTATCCTCGCACCGGCTTCTCGAATTTCAGACAGGAGCTGCTCGTGCCGCGGTCTATCGAGAACAACCACGGTTATTTCAGAAATATCCCTTTTCTTAGCTTTGGCGATACTTTTAAGGTTATCGGCGACAGGTTTTTCGATGTTGATGCAGTCTTTAGCGTCTTCACCGGTCACTATTTTATTCATGTAAACAAACTGGCTTGGAAAGTCCATTGTGCCTCTGGCGGAGAGCACGATTGCCGAGATAGCACCGGGCAGACCTTTGGAAACTAAATTGGTCCCGTCTACCGGGTCAACGGCGATGTCGACAGCCGGGCTGGCACCGTTACCAATTTTTTCCCCGATATACAGCATCGGGGCTTCGTCTTTTTCTCCCTCTCCAATAACCACAATCCCGCTCATTGATATCGTACCCAGCACTTTTCGCATGGCATCCACCGCTGACTGGTCTACCATTTCTTTGTTGCCCAGTCCAAGATATCGTGCTGAAGCTAACGCTGCTGCTTCAGTGGTACGTACCAGTTCCAGTGCTATGCTTCGATCGAGTTGTCCATGATCGTGAGATTTTGCCATATGCCAGCCCTCCCGCTCATTTCTCGGATTTACTCGATGCTTGTGTATCAAATTTTACCTAATAATACTATATATTCCACAGCAAAGTCACTGGTTAGATAGTCCTAGTAGTAAAAAATCACCAGGTATATTATGAAAGAAGCCGGACTGCTGGGAAAATAAAAATAAATCTATAGTACTTTAGTTTTCTTTGCTTTCAGGATTCAGACTCTTGCTGTAAGAGCTTTCGTATTCCTCTTCTTCTCCTACCGAGTCAATTACTCTCTGGTATGAGCGTTCAAAAGCAATTTCCAAAAATATCACTGGTTTACCCAGTCTTTTAAACCTGAGCGGACAGTGCAGCAGCCCGGGCGGAATAGAGACTACCGAGGGTTCGGTGATTGTTTGTATCTCCAGTTCATCTCCGAGCGCTAGCTCGATTTCCGCATCGAAATCGCGTATATTTTCAAGGTTGCTGCCGAGAAAAGCCATCACCTGCTGCGCATTGTGCTTGTGTGGAGGTCCCTCTTCAAAAGTCTCCGTTATGTAGTGAAAAGCCAGTGTACAATCGGCGTCCAGTTCACCCTTGTGCGCGTATAGCGACTCCCAGGCATAACCCTCAAGCGGTACTTTTGAAATGGGTGCCGGCATTACGTGTTTCCCGTATTTCTTTTCAGCCATTTTCTCCTGCTCTCCTCTTATATTGGGTAAGATTATATTTGCACATTAGCAGGCTGTCAATCAAGCAATATACTACCCCACCCCTTTATATATCTATTCCCGCCCGCCGCCCTTAATGTAGTTAAAGAGGGGTGCAAAGCCCCTCTTTAAAACTCCCCTTTTTCTCATTCTATTGTTTGGTTTTTAACTTGATTCTGAGTCTGCTCCAGGGCATGGGCCGGCACTAAAGCCCGGCGGCAGCCAGAATATCGGGTACCACTTCCTCCCTGCCGATAGCCATGATATGAACGCCGTCACAGATGGAGTTCCTTTTCAGAGTTGCAATCATCCGTCCGGCGATCTCTATACCCTTGGCAAGGACCTCGCCCTTGGGCGCATCCGACAGTTCATCTATCAGGTTCTGGGGAACGAAAATTCCCGGGACGTTTTCCGTCATATACCTTGCCATTCTGGCTGATGATAGCAGCACGATACCGGCGAGTATTTTAACGGGAAACTGCCTGGCGTACTGCATGAATTTGGCGAAGTTGTCCATGTCGTAGACTGCCTGGGTCTGGAAAAACACCGCGCCGGCTTCAATCTTTTTCTCAAACTTAATCAACTGAGGCTCTATCGGGTTTGCCTCCGGAGTAACTATGGCACCGGCGCAGAATTCCACAGCGCCGTCGAGTTCGCTGCCTCCCATATCCTGACCGGACTCAAGTATGTGGACTGCCTTTAAAAGCTGGACGGAATCAAGGTCGAAAACACCTTTTGCTTCTTTGTGGTCTCCCACCGGCACGGCGTCGCCGGTAAGGCAGAGCACGTTTCTTATTCCCCTGGTGTATGCCAGCAATAACTCGGCCTGAAGGGACATACGGTTGCGGTCGCGGCAGGTCATCTGCAGGATAGGTTCGCCACCATGTTCCTTGATAGCCAGACAACCCCCGATGGAAGGGAACCGCATTACCGAACTCTGGTGGTCGGTTACATTGAGGGCGTCCACTCTGTCTTTGAGCAGTTCGATGTGGTGGAGCATGGTCTCCAGATTTGTACCCTTCGGGGGTGCAATTTCACTGGTAACAACGAACTTGCCTGAGTCGAGTGCTTCTTTGAAGCTTGATGTCATCTTCCTGACCTCCCCGTCACGATATTTTCAGTGTTTTCGGCCTGGGTGATACCTGGAAATTATGAGGAGGATGATATTTGCGCATCAGGTCTAACCTGCCCTGTTCTTTCAGTCGTTCGTAGATGAGGGTCCAGGCGCAGTCCTTTTCCGGGTCTACCTCACATTTACCATTGTTGGTGCCGCCGCACGGCCCGTTGACCAGCCCCTTATGGCAGGTGGTAATCGGGCAGATACCGGCGGTCTCACCGATAATGCACTGACCGCACTGGGCGCATACCTCCCGGAAATCGCCGGGAGAGTCTTCAACTCCGATAAACAGTGTATCCAGCGCCGGAATCACCGGGCGGTCTATATACAGGCTTACCCGGTGCACTCCCAGGGCGCAGGCCATCACCAGGATACAGTTCGCGTCCCCGATTGCCCGGTTGTTTTCCTTCAAAGTTTCTTTAGTCATTTCATCGCAGGCGATAGGAATTACCGCATAACCGCTGACCCGTTTACCCAGTTCCTGAAGGCGTTCCTTCATCTCTATTACCTGCTCGGTACCGCCTGTCCGGGTCATGGTGGCGCAGGTACCGCAGCCTACAATGAACAATCTGTCAAAACCGCTCAGTAACTCCTGGATTTCCTCAAACGGTTTCTGCTTGGTTATTGATTTCATGTCAATCCTCCTGACACGCTGCGAACAGCAGTGCTACACGGTTATTGTTCCAGGTCGCACCTCAGACAGCGCTTCGCTTCCTGCCTGGCTCTTTCCTCGGTGAAGCTGAGCTCTACCTCACTGAAGTTGGTCTTTCTTTCCTCGGGTGGTAGTATCGGTACGGCAAATCTGGGCTGTTCTTCCCAGGACTCCTCAATCTCCTGTACCGGTGCCTCTTCGATAACGGGTGACCTCAGGTCGTGCATCTCAACCCTGGATGTATCGCCTTCCAGGTATTTTTCGATTGCCGCGGCTGCTCTCCTGCCGGCGGCTATAGCTTCTATAACCATACCCGGTCCGGAGACGAAATCACCACCGGCAAATACTCCTTCGACGTTTGTAGATAGGGTATTGCTGTCTACCACCAGAGTCTCCCACCGGGTGCGCTCCAGAGCGCTGTCAGCCGGGAGGAATGAAAGGTCCGGTGCCTGACCTACGGCGGCTATTACGGTGTCGGATTCGGCGAAGAACTCGGAACCGGGGATTGGTATCGGTCGCCGTCTGCCGCTCTCGTCAGGTTCACCCAGGCTCATCCGGCTGCACTGCAAACCGGTTACCTCCCAGTTCTCACTGACTATCCGGGTGGGGGTGATGAGGAAATTGACCTTGATGCCCTCGTCGATTGCCTGTTCGTACTCGATATTGGTTACCGGCATCTCGTCACGTGACCGGCGGTAGTAGATACTTACTTCCTCGGCGCCCAGGCGCAGGGCGGTACGGGCTGAGTCAAGGGCTACGTTCCCGCCTCCGATAACGGCGGTGCGGCGTCCGACCCTGACCTGTCTACCGAGCTTTATGTCCCTCAGGAACCGCAGACCGTAGTAAAAACCGGAGACGTCCTCCAGCTCGCCCGGTATGCCCACGCGCTGACTCCTTTGCGCGCCGGCAGCGATAAATACAGCCTCGTATCCATCTTTCTTGAGGTTGTCAACGGTGAAATTGGTATTTACGGGAGTGTTATACCTTATATCAACCCCTTTCTTGGCTATGTAGTCTATCTCCTTCTCGATAACGTCATGAGGCAGGCGGAATTCCGGTATCGCTACGGAAAGCATGCCGCCGCCGATGGGAAGCGCTTCGAATACGGTTACCGGGTAACCGGACTGAGCCAGGAAGTAGGCGCAGGAAAGACCGGTAGGTCCGGCTCCGACCACGGCAACCCGCTGGGAGTGCGTCACAGGGAATGGTTCCGGGTCTTCGTGTACATTCTCGTAGTACCAATCGGCAGCAAAACGTTTGAGTTCGCGGATAGCCACCGGGTCGTCCAGTTCACCGCGGCGGCACCTGAGCTCACAGGGGTGATGGCAGATACGACCGCAGATAGCCGGGAAAGGATTTCTTTCTCTTATCGTGTCAATCGCCTCCTGGTATTCACCGTCGGCGATATGGGCGACGTATTTGGGGATGTTAATTCCCACCGGGCAGGTGTGCTGGCAGGGAGATATCATTAGCGCGTCACAGACAGCCGCCGGGCACTTCTTCTCCAGTATGTGTGCCTCGTACTCCTCACGGAAATAATTGATGGTGGAAATCACCGGGTTCGGCGCCGTCATACCCAGATTACACAGTGAACACTCCTTGACAGTCTGGGCTATTCTGAGGAGGGTATCGATATCACCTTCCTCTCCTTTGCCCTCGGTAATTCTGGTCAGAATTTCCAGCATCTGCCTGGTCCCGAGTCGGCAGGGGGTACATTTTCCGCAGGACTCTGCCTGGGTAAAGCTGAGGAAATACCGCGCTATTTCCACCATGCAGGTGGACTCGTCAAGGACTACCATACCGCCCGAGCCCATAATCGAACCGACTCCTGCCAGCGACTCATAATCGACAGGCAAATCGATAAGGCGGGCTGGTATACAGCCCCCGGAAGGACCGCCTGTCTGCACCGACTTGAACTGCTTGCCCCGGGGGATACCGCCGCCGATATCATTGATGATATGCGAGAGCGGCGTCCCCATCGGCACCTCCACCAGACCGCTGTTGGCGATTTTTCCGGTGAGGGCGAATACAGCCGTGCCCTTGCTTTTCTCGGTGCCGATGCTTGCGAACCAGTCGGCTCCTCTTTCGATGATAATCGGTACCGTGGCGAGCGTCTTAACGTTATTTATAGTGGTGGGCTTTTCGTCCAGTCCTGAGTGGGCGGGATATGGAGGACGGGGACGGGGCATGCCGCGCCGGCTCTCAATAGAAGCCATCAGGGCGGTCTCTTCACCGCAGACGAATGCTCCGGCTCCCAGTTTTATCTGGACGTTGAAGCTGAAACCCGAGCCCAGTATATCGTCTCCGAGGAAGCCGTTTTCCCCCGCCTGCCTGAGGGCGACTCTTAGCCGGTGTACTGCCAGAGGGTACTCGGCGCGTACGTATATGTATCCCTGGCTGGCACCCATGGCGTAGGCGCCGATGGTCAACCCCTCGATAACGGCGTGGGGGTCGGCTTCCAGTATCGAGCGGTCCATAAAAGCGCCGGGGTCTCCCTCGTCGGCGTTGCAGATAGCGTATTTCGGAGAGGCGGTCTCAATTCGTTCAAATTCCCATTTCTGTCCGGTGGAAAATCCGGCGCCGCCGCGCCCGCGCAGACCGGACTTTTTTATCTCTTCAATCACCTGCTCGGGAGTCATGGTGAAAAGGACCTTGCGCAGCGACTGGTAGCCGCCGCGGGCAAGGTAATCGTTAATCTTTTCCGGATTGATATGACCGCAGTTACGCAGGACGACGCGTTGCTGCAGCTTGTAGAACGGGATGTCCGAGTAGTTTGGTATTGCCTCGCCGGTTGTCGGGTCTCTGTAGAAAAGCCGTTCCACCGGTATACCATTCTGTAGATGCGATGTGGCTATCTCGGCGGCGTCGTCCGGTTCCACGTGGGTATAGAATATACCTTCGGGTTCGACGACCACGTTGGGTCCCTGCTGGCAAAAACCGTGGCAGCCGGTAAATTCAACCTCGACGTTCTTCAGTTTCAGCCGGTCTACCTCTGCTTTAAGAGACTCGTAGACAAGGTCTCCACCTCCGGAAACACACCCTGTGCCCCGACAGACGTAAATTGTTTTACGTTGCTGCATATTATTTCTCAACTTTCTTTTCGAACAGTCTGGCAACTTTTTTAGGGTTCATATGACCGTGAGTTTCCTTGTTTATCACTATATTTGGAGCCAGGGCGCAGACGCCGATACAGGCGACCGTCTCCAGCGTAAATTCAAGGTCGGGCGTGGTCTCTCCTTCTTCGATACCCAGCTGATGCTTGACCAGGTTCAGAATAGTTTTACCTCCACGAACATGGCAGGCGGTCCCCCGGCACACCCTGACGATGTTTTTCCCTCTCGGAGTGGTGTAAAGCTGTTCGTAGAATGTGACCACTCCCTGTACCTGGCTGGGGAAAAGACCGAGACCTTCCGCGATGCGCGGTATCACCTCGGAGGGGATATATCCCAGTAGCTCCTGAATATCCTGAAGACAGGGAATCAGTCCCCATCTCTCTTTACCGTACTCTTCGATGATACTGTCTACTTTTTTAAGTTCAGCCTTGGTGACTTTCTTGGTCTTGGCCATTATCGCCATTCCTTTCCAGCCTTACGGCGCATGTTTTAAGTGAAGACGTTCCGGTCTTTTCGTCCGGAGTATCGCCGAACAGCCTGTTTACCGGGCTTTCAGGGAAGGATATGGGCATGAAGAGCATTCCCGGAGATAGCTCTTCGCTTATCCTGATAACCGCGTTTGTCTCACCTGTGCGTGATACCACCCTGACCTTTTCTCCGTCGGCGAATCCGAGCTTCTTAGCATCACTCTCGTTGATATCAACCCATGCCTGCGGGGAGAATTTTTTCAGCCGCGAAGCCCTTGAACTCCTGGTGCCACTGCCAAACTGGTGCAGTATCGAGCCGGTTAAAAGGGTGAGAGGATATTCTTTTCCGTCGGTGGCTTCCGGCGGGATATATTCCACGGGAGAAAACCGCCCGAATCCACTGGGGAAAAGCCCCTGGTAAAGACGCCTTGCTCCCAGCCGGTCACTGCGTAAATCGCCCAGGTCGAGGTCGTCTCTTTCCAGATCATTGTAGGCTAGGGTCTGGTATAGTGGGACCAGTTCCTCGATTTCCTCCATAACCTGCTCGGGAGAAGCATAGGGCATCGGCTGCCCCAGGCTCTGTGCCAGCCGGAGGACAATCTGCCAGTCTGGAAGGCTTTCACCTGGGGGTTCGATAGCTTTTCGCACCCGTTGCGGTCTTCCCTCGAAATTGGTAAATGTACCGTCTTTCTCGGCAAAGCTGGCAGCGGGCAGGACGACAGTCGCCAGCTCTGCTGTCTCGGTTAGGAACAGGTCTGAAACGACGATAAACTCCAGTGAAGAAAGAGCCTTTTTCACCCGCGAAGGGTTGGGGAAGCTCAAGACAGGATTTTCTCCCGTAATCAGTATTCCCTTGAGCTTACCGGCTTCTGCCTTATCTATCATTTCCATTGCTGTCAGACCCGCTTCAGTCGGTAGCTCCCCACCCCACCTTTCCTCGAAACTCTTCCTCGCCTGGCTGTCGTCCAGACTCTGGTAGCCGGGTAGAAAGTCCGGCAGACTGCCCATATCACAGGCTCCCTGGCCGTTATTTTCACGCTGGAGCGCGTATATACCTCCTCCTCTAAGGCCGGTATTTCCTGTCAGCAGCGCCAGATTTGCCAGTGCAATCACATTGCCGGTACCGGTGGAATTCTGTGTGATACCGTTGCCATACACGATTGAAGCGTGAATGTCTCCGATAAAAAGCCTCGCTGCAAGCTGGAGCTCTTCTGGAGAAATACCGGTCATTTTCTTAACGTATTCAGGGGTATATGCGTTGAGACCAGCGGCGTATTCTTCAAAATTATCCGTCCGGCGGGCAACGAATTCCTCGTCGTATGATTTATTGTCGATAATTACTTTCGCCAGTCCGTTGATGAGGGCTACATCGGTGCCGATACGGGGTTTCAGCCAGAGATATGCCGACGAAGCGAGTTTGGTTCGCCGGGGGTCAACAAGCAGTAGTTTTGCCTTTTTGTTTCTTACAGCGCGTTTTATGGCGTAGCTTACCGCCGGCGCCGAAGAGGAGGGGTTAGCGCCGATGACCATTATCACGTCCGACTTTTCGAGTTCGTTCAACGAGTTTGTCGTGCAGGGAAAACCGACCGATGAACCCAGTCCGACCCTGCTGGCGGCATTGTACAGACGGCTGCCGTTATCTATGCTATTCGTTCCCAGCACTCTCCTGGCGAACCTTTGTAGAAGATAGTTCTCCTCGTTGGTACATTTGGATGAGCCGAATACAGCCAGGCTGTCCGGACCGTATTCCTCTCTAATCCGGCTGAACTCCGCCGCTGTCTTCTCCAGCGCTTCCTCCCAGGATGCCTCCCGCAGTTCGCCGTCTTCCCTGACCATGGGGCTGGTCAGTCTCTCCGGACTGTGGACGAAGTCGAATCCATAACTGCCCCTTGCGCAGAGCGTACCGTAGTTCACCGGACTGCTCTGAACGGGCTTTGCTCTCACCAGCCGGTTATCCTTTACCTCGAGGCTGATACCGCAGCCGCAGCCGCAGTAAGGGCATATCGTGTCAACGGTGACGGAAGTTGTTCCGTGATAGGTTTTTTCTTTTTCCGTGAGAGCGCCCGTGGGACACATTGCTATGCAGGTGCCGCAGAAGGTGCACTCGCTCATCTCCAGGGGCATATCGTTCACCGTCGCCGGTTTTGAGGCGAAGCCGCGTTCGATGTAATCGATGGCACCCTCGACGACGAGTTCCTGGTCTGCACGGATACACTTGGCACACAGGATGCACTTCGAGAGGTCTCTTTCGATAAAGGGGTTGACTTCAACGATTGTACTCGGCTGTGGTATCCTCTTCAGTTCGAGCAGCCCGATGCCCATCTCGGAAGCCAGCTTACGTAATTCACAGCGGTTGCCTTTATCGCAGACAAGGCAGGAATCGGGATGGCTGGCGAGCATAAACTCGAGAATCAATTTCCGGCGTTCGATTACCCGTGGAGAATGAGTATTGATTACCATTCCCGCTCTAATCGGGGTTACGCATGAGGCAAGCAGCGCGCCGGAGTTTTCTTCTTCTACAAGGCAAATTCGGCAGGCACCACTCGGCGTGAGATGGGGGTCGTTGCACAGTGTGGGAATGGTTACGCCCGATTCACGGGCAAGGTCCAGGATGGTCATTCCCGGATATCCGCTTACTTCTACCTCATCGAGCGTAATCGTTATTGCTTCCACGCTTACTCTCTTCCGGTATTACCCTTTTATTTGGTGAGTGATTCTATCCATGACTGGTCGCCCCGGGCTACCGACCTTATACCGGTCAGCAGGTGTGAACTGGCTGAGGCTTTGGGAATGAAGCCTACGGCTCCTGCCTGGCGACTGGCGAGAATATTCTCCTCGTCGTCGTATTGCGTCAGCATCAGTACTTTGGTTGTTTTACTCTGGCTGGTTATCTCTCTGGCGGCGTCCAGCCCGTTCATTACCGGCATGACGATGTCCATCACCACCACATCAGGCTTGAGTTTGATGGTTTTTTCCAGCCCGTCCTTGCCGTCGACTGCCTCACCGATGACCTGCATATCCCTTTGCAGGGCGAGTACTGCCCGGATACCGTCTCTGACGACCGCATGGTCGTCAACTATAAGAACCCTTATCCTCTTGGTCGTCCGGCTCAGGAGTATCTGGATACGGGGCACCAGCGCTTCTGAGGCAACAGGTCTGGCAAGGAAGTCCTCGGCATCACACTGCATTCCCTCGTCCATCCTCCAGCCTTTAATGACCTGCTGGTCCGGGGAAGCGTTGACAACCATAATGGGCAGATTACTAAACCCCAGTGTCTGTTTCATCCACTTGTGGAAAATGAAAGCATCTCCGCGGGGCATAATCGTCCCCAGGACAATCATATCCGGCTCCTCAGAACGTACCAGGTTTTCAGCCTCCTGACGGTCTAAGGCAATGGATACCGAGTAAGACTCTTTTTCCAGGGTTGCCTTTAAATCCTCTGTGAATTCCGGGTCGTCATCCACTATCAGGATTCTTGTCTTTTTGTCCATTATTATCCTCCCTCCTCCGGCACCGTGGCTCGTACCTCCCTTTCCGATGTTGTTATAGTTAACGGCCACTAATAAGTTAAAAGTATAAGTATGTAACTGTTTGAGTGGAATGGGGAGTTTACCTTATTGTGCTTGGGAAAACCCCCTGAATGTTTGCTGATTAACCCCCAGTTCGCATGATGGCAGGATACCGGCGGTTTAAGAATCAGGATGGATTGCAGAGGTGGAATTAAGAGTTAGATATTGATGATGCCTTTGCGGACGGCGTATTTAACCAGCTCAATGCGGTTGTGGATACCGAGTTTTGCCATAAGGTTGGTTCTGTGTCCCTCGACGGTCTTGGGGCTGATGACGAGCATGCTGGCGATTTGCTGGGTGGTATATCCTTCAGCCACCAGTTTAAGAACATCCCGCTCCCTGGAGGTCAGCTGCTCGTATGGGTCGATGCTACCCTGCCTGTCCCCGTGCTGGAAGTCCTCGATGAGAAGCTTCGCTATCGATGGGGAAAGGTATGAATCGCCCTGATAGACGGAGCGAATACCCGAGGCGAGTTCCGAGGAAGCCGCTACCTTGCTGATAAAACCGGAAGCTCCCGCTTCAATAACCGGAAACACATATTCCTTGTCATCGTACTGGGTGAGAATAAGTACCTTTGTCTGGAATTCCTTGCATATACGGCGGGTGGCTTCGAGACCGCCCATAATAGGCATGGCTATATCCATGAGGACCACGTCAGGTTTTAGCTTTTTAACCATTTCCAGCGCCTCGCTCCCGTTAGCTGCTTCACCGACTACCTCTATATCCATGGATAACGCCAGCAGCGCGCTAATTCCATCCCGCACGATTGTATGGTCGTCGACTACCAGTACCCTTATTTTTTGCATCTTACTCACCGTGGCTTATCGGTACTCTTGCCCAGATAGCCGTTCCCTGTCCGGGATTTGACTCAACCCAGCTACTCCCGCCGAGGAAGCCAACCCTCTCTCTCATACTGAAAAGACCGCGTCCGCGTCCGCTTTCTTCAACGTCGGTGATTTCTGAGACATTGAATCCCTGCCCGTCGTCCTTAACGCATATTATCAGCTCATTGTCCCTGAATTCCAGTGTAATAGTTGCGTTTTCCGCCTTGGAGTGCTGTGCGATATTGCCCACCGCTCCCTGGATGAAACGGAAAAGTCCTGTCTCGAATTCCGGAGGTAAACGTCTTTCCGTGCCTTTGGTTTCCACGGTAACGTTGATACCCAGGTGGGTAAGGGCAGCTTCGGCGTGCTGGCGGACGGCGGGAATAAGTCCCAGTGTGTCCAGCAGTGCCGGACGCAGGTCGGCAATAAGTCTGCTCACCTCCTGGTGTACCTGGACCGTCAGTGCCTGTACTTTTCTCAGTCCTTTTATAAACTCGGTATCCTGGTTGCCGGACATCTCCGCCATATCAACCAACGCCTGTAACTGGAGTGCCAGACCGGAGAGAGACTGGCTGGTTTCATCATGAAGCTCGCGGGCAATCCTTCTGCGTTCATCTTCTTCGGCTACCAGGTTTTGCCGGGCAAGCCTCCGCAGTCTCTCCCGGGCTCTCCTCAGGCGTTCGTTGAGCCTTGCCTGCTCAATCGCTACTCCAAGCTGGTCGCCGATGGAATGCAGCAGATGCATATCGTTACTGGTGAAAATATGGGGCATGCGACTGGCTACGTTTATCACCCCCAGAACCTTATCTTTAGACCGGAGCGGGACACTGATGAATGCCTTCAAGCCTTCATCGCTAACCACGTCCGGATGAGCGGTCCGCGGGTCGGCGGATACGTCTTCTACCATAATCGCCTTGCCGCTCTGGGCTACCCTCCCGGCAATCCCCTCACCCGGTGCGAGTCGCGTTTCTTCCACATATCTGTCGCTTAGACCCTGGTGGACGCGGTAAGAGAGGGTCTGGGTCTGTTCATCAAGAATCAGGATTCCGCCGATAGTCCCGTTCATAATGCTCAGGACGTTATCCAGGGCAACCCTGAGAATGGCGTCCAGGTCCCATAGACCACTGAGTGCTGCCGAGACGCGGCTCAGGACGAGGAGTTCGTGATAGTGTTCCTCGGTTCTGTCTTCCGCTGTCTGTGTCTCCGGACTTTCGGGGCTGTTCCGAATTTTCTTCAAAGCACCTCCCGGATTCTGCTTTATTCTGACGGGTATTTCACCGGTCTTTCAGGATAATGAATACCATCTTCAGCTTTCGCTGTCAAACTCTAGCCATGTCGGTTTATAGTTACCGGCTTGAGTATACAGCATACTATAGACGTTGAGAAGGTGAGTAAAACGCTCATCAGTGCTGCCTTTTATCGGGTGACTTGAGAGAAAAAAGATGAAAGGAAAGTAAGTGGACAGGTGAATTTATTGACATATTAGCAGTTTATCGTATACATTTGCTATAATATACATTCGGCAAGGGTTGTGTGCCTTTTAATTCAGTAACCAGGGAGATTGAGATGAAAGTATTAATTATTGAAGATAATGCGGAAGTTGTGGAAGCTGTATCACTCTGTATCCAGATCCGGTGGCCTGATGCGGATATCTCATCCGCTTATGGAGGACTTACCGGTGTGGAGATGGTAGAATCGCAAACGTACGATGTCGTTATTCTTGATATCAATCTGCCCGGCATCAATGGTTTCGAAGTTCTAAAGCGGATACGCTCTTTCTCGGATGTGCCTGTATTGATTCTCACCGTGAGGGGATGGGAGGAGGACCAGGTGGAAGGTCTGGAACTTGGTGCTGATGATTATATTGTCAAGCCTTTCAGGCCCAGAGAGCTTGTTTCCAGGGTTAACTCCGTGCTGCGTCGTGTGAACACCGCTGCAGCAGGCGCGGAAGCCCACTCGTTAACGCGTGGTAAACTGACACTCCACCTGAATTCAAACGAAATTGAGCTTGGAGAAAACAAAGTAAAACTCACACCCACTGAATGTAAGGTACTTTATGCTTTGATGAAAAACGACGGACAGACCTTGGGCAGCAATATGCTTGTGACCGAGGTGTTGGGGAGAGAGGACGGGAACACCGAGATAATAAGGACATACATCCGCAGACTGAGAAGTAAGCTGAACGATTCTCCCCCGAGTATCATATTGAACGACCGTGGTGATGGGTATAGATTTGTAGCTCCCAAGTAGTCGTTCGCCTGACTGGAGCTTGAAGATGTTCAGGCAAGGCTATTGGACAACTTTTCCATCTCAAGCCGGGCAAGCCGTCTAAAGGCGATACAGGAATAGATGGAACAGGATTTACGGGTAAGAGAATTCCATGAAAGCGACCTTGAAGCCGTCTATGCACTGGTCCAGAATTCCGTCGCAGTTTCTTACCGGGATGTCTACCCAGCGGAAGCCGTGGCGCTGTTCCTGGAAGACCATAACAGGAAGAGAATCCTGGAGGATGCCCTGTCGGGTTACTGTGTAATCGCCGAAAAGGGTAATGAAATCCTCGGGACGGGCACTCTCCTCGAGGACAATCACCTTCGCCGGTTCTATATAAATCCTGTCCACCAGTATACGGGCATCGGCAAATTGATTTACGCCGAGATTGAAAAAAGGGCATTACGGGACAGGATTGAAACATTGAGACTGGGGGCTTCGCTTCTGTCGAAGCGGTTCTGGGAATCGGTGGGGTTCGTGGTGGACAGCGAAGAATACATACCGGTGGAAAACGAACGGAGGCTGATGTTTTTTTGGATGTCCAAGAATCTTCCAGTGGTTAATGCAGATAGTTAGGACTTTAAGGAGGTTAGCGATGAGTTTTCCGAAAGATTTTATCTGGGGTGCCGCCGCTGCAAGCTATCAGGTTGAAGGAGCGGCTTATGACAACGGCAAGGGACTTTCTGTCTGGGATACGTTCTGCCGGCAACCCGGGGCGATATGGGAAGGCAATACCGGCGATGTCTCCTGCGACCATTATCACCATTATAAAGAAGACGCCCGTTTGATGGGAGAAATCGGTTTAAAAGCGTACCGTCTCTCAATCTGCTGGCCGCGCGTTATTCCGGAGGGCACCGGAAAGGTCAACGAGAAGGGGCTGGAGTTCTATGACCGGCTGGTTGACGCCCTGCTGGAAAACGGCGTACAGCCTTGGGTGACCCTGTTTCACTGGGACTATCCCTATTCGCTTTACCTCCGCGGTGGCTGGCTCAACGGTGACAGCTCGGACTGGTTCGCCGAATATACCGGCGTAATTGTCGATAAACTGTCGGACCGAGTCTCTCACTGGTTGACTCTTAATGAGCCTCAGGTTTTTGTCGATGCCGGGCACCGTCTCGGCAGGCATGCCCCCGGTCTCCAGCTCGGTTTCGGGGACGTTCTCATAGCCGCCCATAACTCGCTTCTGGCTCACGGCAAGGCGGTGCAGGCAATACGCGCCCGTGCCAAGACTAAACCGCTTATCGGCGCCGCGCCGGTGGGCAGAACCATGATTCCGGCTACGGACAGCCATCAGGATATCGATGCGGCGCGAAAACGGATGTTCTCTATCGTGGAAAAGGACTGCGGCAGCAATACCTGGTTCGCCGACCCGATGGTGCTGGGTCGTTATCCAGAGGACGGACTGAAACTGTTCGAAAGCGAACTGCCCGAAATCCCGGACGGGGATATGAAGACAATCTGCCAGCCGCTGGACTTTTACGGCGTTAATATCTACCGGGGGGATGTCGTCAGCGCCGAATCCGGTGTTGTAAAAGGGGCTGACGGACCTGCCATCACGACCATGGGCTGGACAATTACACCCGAAGCCCTTTACTGGGGTCCTCGCTTCCTCTATGAACGCTATAAACTTCCGATAATCATGACCGAGAACGGCATGGCTAACATGGACTGGGTTCATCTTGACGGTAAAGTGCACGACCCGCAGCGTATTGACTACCTTAATCGTTACATCGTCGAGTTTGAACGTGCCATAGATGACGGCGTGCCTGCCCGGGGATATTTCGTCTGGTCTATTATGGACAACTTCGAGTGGGCGGAAGGCTACAAGCAGCGGTTCGGTCTTATTTACGTTGATTACGCAACCGGGAAGCGTATCCTTAAAGACTCGGCTTTCTGGTACCGGGATGTCATCGCCTCGAACGGCGCTAATCTCAAGGGCTCGTAACTTTTAGCCGGAAGAAGTTTATCGCGTTCAGGGTGGTCTGTTGGGCTAGAGCGGTGCTGTCAATGCCTTTTATCTCCGCCGCTGCATTCAGCGACCTCAATACATCTTTAGGGGCGGCGTTGTACCTGGACTCCCTGCCGTAGGCTACCGGTGAGTCCGTCTCCAGAAACAGCCTCTCCAGCGGGGCTTCTCTTACCGCCCGGCGGTGCTCGGAGTGGTATTCCGCCGCCGGGGTGGCGGAAACGTAGTATCCCTGCGCTAAAAGGTCGCGCAGTACGCTGGAGGGTCCGGTAAACCAGTGAAATACCGCTTCTTTCACCCCGGTATCTCCCGCCAGCGTTAATGCGTCCTTCCAGGCATACCGACTGTGAATGATGACCGGCTTCCGGTACTTGACCGCCAGGAGCATTAAATCTCGGAGGACAGCCTGCTGACGTTCCTTTGAAGCTATAGCCCTTATCCTTTTATGGTAATCAAGCCCAACCTCCCCGATGGCAACCGCTAGCTCGATATTTTCCTCTATCTGGTGCATGGTACGGTCTACTTCAGCCTCATCCATACCCGTTAATTCCTGGGGGTGCAGTCCCAGGGCAGGATATACCATGTCCCCGTATAGCTGCGAGATTTCGAGCACTCTCTGGTTGGACTCAAAGTCCGTACCCACGGCTATAACACCTTCCAACCCTACCTCCCTGGCTTCCTTCAAGGTGGTGTCAAGGTTCTCTATCTCGTCGAGGTGGCAGTGGGTATCAATCAGTCTCATCATATTTTCTCCCGAAAACGAACAGCCAGAAGAAGCCGGGTTTGACCGTCCATTCTTTAAGTGGCGTCCCGGCAAGGAGTTGTGTCACTTCAGCGGGGGTGTAGCTCGCCAGAATGGAGCTGGTAGGCTCGTTTATCTCTTTTAGCCGGGGAGGTAGAATAAATTTCTGGGCGAATTTTAAGAGATGGTATAAAAGCCGGGGGCTGTCTCTTCTCGTATCAAAAATGAGGAACTGCCCCTGCGGTTTCAGGACTCTGTATATTTCACCGAGAGCCTTCGCCGGCTCTGCCCAGTGATGCATGGATAACGTGCTGACGGCAAAATCGAGAGAGTTATCCTTGAACGGTAATTCGTGGATATCACCCTGGCGGAAGGTTATTTTACTACCGGAAGGAAGTGCTGATAGGGTTTTCTCCGCCTTTTGCAGCATCTCCTCTGAGATATCCAAGCCGACGATGTCCAGTCGGGGAAAAGCCCTGGCTGTGTCCAGCGTGAAATAGCCGGGACCGCAGCCGATATCCGCCAGTAATCCCCGGGGCTCCAGCTTTTTCAGTCTGCGGATAGCCAGCTTTCTCAACATCTTGAACTGGGGCCACCGGCTTATTTTATCGTATGCCCGGACCGTTTCTTCGTCTTCGATACTCTCTTCCGGTCCGATAATGCGCTCCTTTTTGACGCGCCGCAGGCCCGGTATCAGTAGTATTATTCGTAACACTGTTAGTGATATCCACAACCACATCGTCAACCAACCTTGAGGTTTTCTGCGGGGATACTGGCTTTACGGCTGTTGTGTATGAACAGAGACGGGACGGTATCTCCGGCGAGTTTCTCAGCCGCCTTTTCGGCTGCCAGCCTTTCCAACTCTTCCATTTTCCCGTAGAAGAGGGCGTTGGCAGGACAGGGCTCGGTGCAGGCAGGCTCCTTCCCCCGTCCCAGGCAGAAATCGCACTTCTGCATGATACCGTCGGCGCCGAACTGGGGGACACCGTAAGGGCAGGCAGTGAAACAATCACCGCATCCGTTGCACTTATCCCTTTCAACAACTACAATCCCGTCTTCAGCACGCTTGTAAATTGCCCCGGTCGGGCATGCTTTTTCACAGGCAGGCTCGGCACAGTGCAGACAGGAAAGAGAGATAAAGGTCCGGGAGACGTCCGGGAACTCACCCGTCCAGATTTCAACAACCTTCCTCCAGCGGACTCCCGGCTCGATACCGTTTACGCTCTTGCAGGCTAATTCACATGCGTGGCACTGGATACATCTATCGGCGTCGAAATAGAACCCGTACTGCTCCGTCATTATCCCTTTCCTTCGTCTACCTGCTCATCCGGTGCTTTTCTTACCTCGACCAGCGTCTGCTTGGGCATACCCGTTACCAGAGGGTCGAAAGCCTTATCCGGGTCCGTGCTGTACATCGAGTTGGTATTGGCGCCCCCATCCAGCAGAGGATAGCCCGGCTTACCCAGCTCATCGCAGCCCTGCCACCAGCCCTGGAGACCCATAACCACGTCGGGACTTATTCCGGGAAAATACCTGGCTCTTACCCTCATTGAACCGTGCGGGGACTCTACTGTCACCCAGTCGCCGTCTTCGATGCCGCGTTCTCTGGCTGTCTTCGGGTTGATATGGAGCCAGGGGTCGGGCTGAATCTCCCGCAGGTAAGGCACGTTGCGCAGCCAGCCGGCGTTATATACCTCGGAAGTGTGGGCGTCGGAGAAGACCAGCGGATACTTGTTCAGCAGTTCCGGGGTTGCGGTAGGGCTTTCCGGCGGTTCTACCCATTCCGGCAGCGGATTGTATCCATTCTCCTCGAAGGTTGTGTTGTAAATGGCTACCTTTCCCTGAGGCAGGTAGGGAGCGTGGGAAAGTCGCGGACTCGGTGTTGAGAATATCCTGTCGTATTTCTCAAAAACAGGAGGTACGTTATCATACACGATGCCGTTGGGGTAGGCTCTTAGCTCCTCCATGGTCATGCCGAAGTTCTCAAGCTGGTAGTTCATGCATTTCTCGATACTGCCGTCCCAGAAGTCCTCGCCGTAGCCCATCTTAACGGCGAGGTCCAGCCAGAATTCATAATCGGACTTATAGTCGCCCATCCGCTCTACTACCTGGTTCCGCGCCATCAGCCAGTCGCCCATACCGCCCTCGAATGGATGGTCGGACTCGTACATCGTGGCGACCGGTATGACTATATCCGCCCAGGGCATCGCCGCGTTCTGCATTACGTCCACGACCACGAAAAACTCAAGTTTCTCGAGCGCTTCTATTACCCTTTTCGTACCCCTGGTGATTATCGTTGGCTGCGAGCCGGGTGCTATTATCGCCCTGATAGGGTACGGTTTTTCGGTCAACACGCTGTTGAAACAGTGGTAGTAGGCTGAGGTCGCACCCTCGATAAACGGCTGGAAGCAGGTGGGTATCTCCGGTCCGACCAGCTTATCAACCATCTCCCGGGTATACCTCTCCCTGAGATGCACCGTCTTGACTCGCGGCGTATTGGGGTTCATCGTGGGAACGATATTCCCGCCGGGCCTGTCGAAATGCCCGGTGATGGCAATTAGTATGGCAGCGGCGCGTACCGCGTTATTGGAGTCCACCGTCTGGTCGAATCCGTTGCCGGTGTTGATACAGGCTGATTTCGTGGTGGCGTACAGCCTGGCGACCTCTCTTATTTGCTCCGCAGGCAGGCCTGTTATCAGTTCCGCCCATTCCGGCGTGTACTGCTGGATGTGGGGTACAAGTTTATCGAAACCATAGCACCACTTTTCGATGAAGTCTGCGTCGTACAGCTTTTCGTTGATAGCGACGTTCAGCATCGCCAGCGTCAGGGCACCGTCCGTTCCCGGTCTGACCGGCATCCATATATCCGCTTTGGCGGCATCCGGCTGCATCTGGGGTTTGATTACAACCAGTCTGGCACCCCTTTCTCTGGCGTTCAGGATTCCGTCAAGAGCGCCCTGAGGCGTGCCGGAGTAGACCGGGTTCGCTCCCCAGATGATAATCAGGTCTGCCCTGTCATAATCAGGCATCAGCATGGGAGTTCCCAGGGTATAGGCGAAGCCGAAAGCACGCTGGACGGCGCATATCCCGCTGTGACAGTAGTTCGGGCTGCCGTGAACGACCAGGAACCTGTACAGGTAGTCGCTGTAGCTTCTCCGTGCCGGCGAGAGAATCGCCAGCGATTCCGGTCCGTATTTCTCCTTTTGTTCCAGCAGCTTTGAAGCGATGATGTCAAGGGCTTCGTCCCAGCCAATCTTCTCGAATTTACCCTCGCCCTTTTTACCGGTACGTTTCAACGGGTATTTTAAGCGCTGCGGTGAGTAAAGCCACTGCATTGAAGCGAATGCCCTGGGGCATAATTTGCCTTTGTTTCTGGGCGACTCTTTCATGCCCTCCACCCTGACCAGCCTGCCGTCTTTCACGTAGCAGTTCAGTCCACAGCCCATCATGGGACCGCACAGCGAGCAGAAGGTCGGAATCATCTTTTCGCCGGATTTGTCAATCTGTACTTTTACAGCCGGTTCTTTCTGGTTATTCATCGTCAACCCAGTACGCGGTCAGCCGGATGATAGGAGGGCGGTAATCTGCTCCTTTTTATCGGCATACTCCGGTTCTGATAGCTTTGTGCACTGTTCGAGACGTACCACCCCGCTGCGTATCCCTGCGGCGAAGGCTAGACAGGTGGGATAGCCGCACTCCTTGCAGTTAGTCCGGGGGAGTAGTTGATAAATCTCGAAAACGGGTGGAAGTTCGCGCTCTTTGAAGCTGGGCTCTATGCTTTCCCGTTCACTCCAGACGCGGTTTACCAGTTCCACGACCTCCTTGATAATGCCGGAGACGTCTGAAGGGTCGGGAACCATGCCGAGCTGGATTTCATGTGGACGGAAAGCATACCGTTTTCCGTTACTGGAGCCGATCAGGATGCTGTTCTCATGGTCATAGATAGTATCATCCATTACGGCGTTAAGGTAGGGGAATGCGGGACTGATATCTACCGGCAGCATCAACTTCAATCCGTAGCGTCCGCTGCCGAAGGAATGATGGTCCTCAATCAGTTCATATTGAAAGTCCGTAATAAGCTTATCCGGGCTACTCACGCCCATATTATAGCCTTATAACCGTGAAAAAACCAAGATTTTACGGGTATTTTTATATATTGGTGGGTATTTTATTACCTCACCCCTGACCCTTCATCCGCCAGAGGCGGACTCAGGATGAACCCCTCTCTAAAATACTTTCCCCCTCTCACGCATTCGAATATTTAACACGTAAAAAGGGTGCTGCGTGAGAGGGGGACTAAGGGGGTAAGTAATAAATATCAACCATAACAAAACGATGTACTTTTTCGTAATACATTGACAGTAGATAATATAACTATTATAATTCAACCAATCCAGGGTATCGGGTGATATAAAGAGAATGAAAGCAGGCAACTGGAACACACAGGCAATTATTTATGTCCCTCCGATGATTATCGGCGGGCGGGCTTGGCGTGTTTCCAGTTTCAGTACATGAACAGATAACAGGATAAACCTACAGGAAGCATCCAGGCCCGGGAAGAGAAAATCCCGGGTTTTTCTTTTACTAAATAATATAAAAAAGGAGGTACATGGTGAAAGAAACAAAACCATGGCATGAAGACGATTTCTTCTGGGAAACCTGGGGTCCCCTGATGTTTACGCAGGAAAGGATAGCGAGCACGAAAGACGAAGTGGATGAAATCGTTAAACTGACAAAAGCCGAACCGGGAGCTCACTTCCTCGACCTCTGCTGCGGCATCGGACGCCATTCACTTGAACTCGCCCGCCGCGGATTTCAGGTCACCGGCGTCGACCGGACCGTCAGCTACCTGGAAAAAGCAAGAAACCAGGCTGAAAAGGAAAATCTGGATATAGAGTTTGTTCGGGGTGATATGCGTACTTTTTCGCGTAAGGATTGCTTTGACTTGGTGATAAGTATGTACACCTCGTTCAGCTTTTTCGAAGACCCCGAAGAGGATAAAAAGGTAATCGAGAATATCTATACATCGCTCAAACCCGGCGGGAAATGCATTATACAGACCCACGGGAAGGAGACGCTTGCCCGCATATTCCAGGAAAGAGACTGGCATGAGCAGGACGGGGTATTGATGCTTGTAGAGCGGAAGGTGAACCAGAACTGGGGATGGATGCAGAACCACTTTATAGTGTTTAAAGATAGTGAGCGTATTGAAGGAAAATTCTCACATCGTCTCTATTGCGGCACCGAGATGGCAGCCCTTCTGACCGGATGCGGGTTCAGTAAGGTGGATATATATGGAGACCTTGACGGGAGTCCGTACGACAATAAGGCACGGTTCATGATTACCCTGGGGCAGAAATAAAGAAATAGGAATTAGTCCGGTTCGCCTCAGGCGGCAAGTCCGAAACTCAGGAAGACCCCGGCGCTGAAAGCCAGCCCGATGCAAAAACCGCTTAAAAGCTGTAACGGCGTGTGCATACCCAGCCGGTACCGGGAAAGACCCAGAACAGACAGAAGGGGCAGGGCAACGAGCGATACCGGCCCGATGAGAAACCACAGCGCGGAACTCATACCGGTAATCATGGCGAGGTGGAAACTGACGCGGTGTGTCAGGTTTACGAAGGCTAGTACGAACATGACCAGCGTAATCCCGAGTATTATAATCAGCATATCTCTCGGTCCGCCGAGATAGTGCAGTCCATTTGAAGATTTCAAAAGGCTCTTCCACCGTTTGAAAAGCGGCTAATGCCAGCACCGGTATCAGGATTACGAAGGGATGGAGCAGGTTGGAGGTTATCCTGGCTAGTGATTGACCTTTATCCGTGTGTATTTCGGGCGTATACACCTTTCCATCTCCCTGGCAGTGAAGGAATTTTATGGTAGCATAAGGCAGTCAGAAATGACAGGTCTCCGAAGTATAGTTCATCGGCTATCCGGATTCGGCTGTGGCAGGTACAGGTGCTGAGTATTCCGTTTTACCGAGACCTGATAGAACTACCTGCTTGTGTAATTGACTAACCATTTCATAATAGAGTACTTTATCTTTTA
>CAZBAN010000006.1:8577-11126 GCA_964489895.1 uncultured Dehalococcoidales bacterium | reverse complement strand
TGGGGACCGAGGAAAATGGTCTTTACCGGCAGTATTTTCGTATGCCTTGGCTTCCTCGTTCTCAGCAGAGTCCAGTCACTGGCTATGTTTTACGCTGCATTCGCTTTGATTGCTATCGGAATGAGTCTGTGTGGCGGAACAGTATTGATGACGGCAATAGCTAACTGGTTCCAGAAAAAGGCGGGTATCGCCATGGGTATCGTTGCCAGCGGATTTGGACTCGGTGGTCTCATGATTCCCGTGGTGACGTTGCTGATAGATAAGCTGGAGTGGCGGACGGCGATGGTGGTTGTCGGCTTCGGTGTGCTGGTAATTGTCATGCCCCTCTCGTTCATAGTCAGGCATAAACCCGAACAGTACGGCTACCAGCCGGATGGCGAAACAATCGTTATGGACACGCCTGATATTCAAAACCAGACAGCCGCTGCCGGGTACGATATCACCGCCAGGCAGGCATTGAAAAACAGGGCTTTCTGGCACCTGGCTGTTGCTTCGCTCTGCCATGCTTTTGTTTTAGGCGCCGTGGTCACGCACATGATGCCCTATCTTAGCAGTCTCGGGGTTACCAGGACGACAGCCAGCGTTGTCGCTCTTGTCCTGCCGGTTACCAGCATTATCGGGCGACTTAACGGTGGATGGCTGGGTGACAGGTACGGCAGGAAACAGGTGTTTACCGCGAGCTTCGTTTTAATGACGGTGGGAGTACTTCTTTTCGGGTTTGTTACTCTGGATAAGATGTGGCTTCTCGTACCCTTTATCATTGCCCTGAGCCTCGGCTGGGGCAGCAGCGTGACCACCAGGATTACCCTGTTGAGAGAGTATTTCGGCAGAGGGAGCTTCGGCACGATTCTCGGTTTTACCTCCGGTGTGATGATGGTAGGGAATATCACCGGTGCCCCTCTGGCAGGATGGGTATATGATGTCTGGGGAAGCTACCAGGGCGCCTGGCTCGGTTACGGAGCCCTCACCCTGGTGGGAGCCTTCCTGGTCTTCACCGCTCCTTCCGTGGAAAGTGTTTTGGAGGGAGCCAGAAGCGAGATGAAAAAGTAACAACCAATCAAGAGTGATTCAATAAAAATCAAACTGTTGAACAGTCCGCCTTATTAGTGATATCATTTTCTTCAAATATCGTATAGAAATTTGAAAATTCACCCAACTAAAATATATAGGAGTGAAGCAACCATGACGATGTATATGGGTACGGTCCAGCCGGTCGAACTACCGGAAAACTGGTCGCAGATGACCCGCGAGGAGAAACGGGAATATAGGCTCAATAATTATCTGAGTACGGAAGGCATCAAATTTATCAGCCCTGAAGCCGAAAAGAATTACAGGATAAGGGCTCAGAGGATGGTGGACGTCTATAATGTAACCGAGCCTGACAGGGTTCCGGTCAACCTGCCGGTGGGAAGCCTTCCCCTCACTATGGTTGGGCTTAACATGCATACCAGTATGTATGAACCTGAGAAAGCAATCGATGCCTATATGAAATTCAACGAGCAGTATTCGGAAGAGCTGGAGGTATTTACCGCTCCGATGGGCGGTTTACCAGGCAGGGTACTGGAACTCCTCGATTATAAGCTCTATTACTGGCCGGGACGCGGTCTTCCGGAAAACGCTTCAAGCTGGCAGTTTATCGAGGGCGAGTATATGACTGCCGATGAATACGATGCCCTGATTCTTGACCCGACCGATTTCTGGCTGAGGACATATATGCCCCGTATCTTCGGGACTCTCGAGCCGTTCCGGATGTTTCAGCCTTTTACCAATATCACAGAAAATGTTCATGTGGGCCAGTTTGCCGTTTTCTCGAGCCCTCAGATGCAGGATACACTGCAGAAATTCATCGACGTCGGCAAAGAATATCAGAAAAGTATGGAAGTTACCATGAAATACGCCGGGCTGAGGGCTGCCAACGGATTTCCCGGGGGCATGGGTGCTTTCTGTAAGGCTCCTTTCGATATTATCGGGGATTCACTCAGAGGTACAGCCGGTATCATGAAGGATATGTACCGCTATCCGGATAAGCTGTTGCAAGCTCTGGACGTAATTGCCGATGTATACATCAGTAATATTCTGAACTCACCGATGATGCCGCGGCTGACCATGGTAAGTTACCCCCTGCATAAAGGCGCTGACGGATGGATGTCGCAGAAGCAGTTCGATACGTTCTACTGGCCTTCTATGAAGAAGGTTATGGATGCTTTCATTGAAGAGGGGCTCATACAGAGCCTGTTTGCCGAGGGAGCCTATAATACCCGCCTTGAGGCTGTGAATGTGTTCCCCAAGGGCACGGTACACTGGTATTTCGACCAGACGGACATGTTTAAAGCGAAAGAAATCCTGGGTAAAAATTGCTCTATTCAGGGGAACGTGCCCATTTCGATGGTTGTAACCGGCTCACCCGCAGAAGTCAAAGAATACTCCGTCAAACTCATTGAAGGTTGTGGCAAGGGTGGCGGTTATGTTCTCTCCGCCGGAACCATTGCTGAAAATCCGAAGCTGGAGAACCTGCGGGCTATGATGGAAGCCATCAGGGAATACGGCTA
>CAZBAN010000006.1:0-8477 GCA_964489895.1 uncultured Dehalococcoidales bacterium | reverse complement strand
ATTTCTTACTCTATATAGAGTTCCTCCACCTTTTCCGGCAGCGGCACGCCGTGCGAGTCCCAGCCCATCAGGACATAGTAGTATTTCCTTGCCTTTTCCATCTTCTCTTTATTCAAGGGCTTGTCGGATAGAGCACCGTCGGTCTTACCCTGATAGTAGCGCTCCGGTAGTTTATCATCGGCTTCGGTCAGGCCCTGTTTGATGTTGAATAGCCGGGCTGTGGTCAGGATTCTCTCGCCCACCAGCATCTGCTCCGCTACTGACATATCCCATCCGGTAACCACCGGTAGAACGGCATCGGTATTTAAGCCGGCCATCATGCAGGTGCACAGTGAATCAGTGAAGACCTGCCGGCAGTGCGAGGCTTTCAGCATGGGCACCCGGCGAGGTCCCAGATCGTCTTGGGGAACGGTCTGGAGTATCCCAAGGGGGCGCAGGCTGGTTATCATCATGTCGTTATTCGCGTCCATAATGGAGAACATGTGGTCGGCGCCGGTAGGACCGACAATCCAGCCGAAACCGAGAGGCAGCCTGAGCCTCGGCTCGTGCATGCCTGCCTCCACGCCTTTTGCCTGCATGGCAAACTCCTCCGAGCCTTTCCCGATTTTCTTGGACAGCCGGGCAGTCCCTTCCGCCAGCATTTCGCCGATGCCCTCGCGCCGGGCAATCATGTCTATAACCTTAATCATGGCATCGGCATTACCGAACCGCAGGTCGATGCCGCCGGTATCTTTTTCGGTCAGCAGACCTCTTTCAAAACACTCCATGGCGAAGGCGATTGTACCGCCGGTGGAAATCGTGTCCAGAGAGTTAGCGCCGCACCTTTCGTTGCCTTTGCATATTGCTTTAATGTCATCTATGCCGCAGTTGGAGCCCAGCGATGCCAGAGTCTCGTACTCCGGTCCGCCGTAAGCGGGGTCACAGGGATATGGTTCTTCAAATTTAACCACTTTCTTGCATCGAATCGGGCAGGCGTAACAGCCTTCCATGCCGACTCTGATGGTGTCTTTTATTACGGCTCCTGTGATTTTTTCTGCCGTGAAAAAGCCGTCGCGGAAATTACGTACCGGTAGATTGCCTGTTTCCACCATCATCGGCATATCCAACCCGCCGGTGCCGTATTCGGATAAAGGGCTTTTACGTGATACCATCTCCTGCCTTATTTCCTTGAGGTGGTTGTTATCGGCTATCTTGGGCAGTCGGTGACCTCTGACGGCAACGGCTTTCAGGTTCTTGGAGCCCATTACGGCACCCGCCCCTCCCCTGCCGAGGGCGTCGTGCAGGCCGGACATGACACAGGCGTACTTGACCATGTTTTCACCGGCCGGTCCGATGAGGCATGCCGCTATCCTTTCATCACCTTGTTCAGCCCGTATAGTATCCTGGGTCTCTTTTGTATACTTACCCCAGAGATGACCGGCATCCTTTATGCTTACCTCTGTGTCGCTTATATAAAGATAGACTGGTTTATCGGCTTTACCCTCGACGATAAGGGCGTCATATCCGGTGCGCTTGAACTCGGCAGCCCAGAAACCGCCTGTCTCCGACTTCACAATGCACCCTGCCAGCGGTGACTTGGTGCCGAGGCAGTGGCGGGCGGCACCGGGCAGATTAAGGCCTGATATCGGGCCCAGGGCAAAGACCAGCTTGTTGTCCGGTCCCAGTGCATCGACATTCGCCGGCAGTTCCTTCCACAGGTAGTAGGCGACGAACCCGGCGCCGCCTACCCAGCGTCGGCAGAACAGCGGGTCGAGTGACTCGGTTGATATGTTCCCATTTGACAGGTTCACTCTGATAATTTTACCGTTGTAGCCGGGTACCACAGGGGCTGGCTTGTTCTTTTCAGTCATTTATTTCTCTCCTCCTCTGTATTTGTTTGACTGCAAAATTTACACTGATGTATCGGGGTTTATTATATCAGTTTTAATACTACCCAAATCAAGTATTTTGTACTGAGGTTTAATTTTCACCTGGTTACAGAATAGCATGATAAGTAATCTCTAATTTTTATTCTGGACAGCCTCACCCCCTTTGTCCCTCTCTCAGCGTTGCTCTGAAAGTACCCCCTTGTGTCATTCTGAGCGTAGCGAAGAATCTCCATCAATTTCTTATGAGATAAGATTCTTCGTCACTTCGTTCCTCAGAATGACCTTTGAGGCAAAGCCCCCCCTCATATATGTAGGAGATAAGGGGTATATAAGAGGGGCGTCAGCCCCTCTTTATAAGACTCTTCCCCCTTCCCCTTTTTAAGGGGAAGGGGATTCACCCTGAAGGGTTCTCCCTGAAGGGACACAGGGGGATAGGGTTATTAGAAAATAATATATTTCATTATTGAATTGATGACTGGTAACTTCATCGCCACATAAAATCGAATAAAGCTGCATTGACACCCTGATACAAGAAAGCTAAACTCAAATCAGGATTTTCCGAATATCTGGCAGAGGTAAAATAAATATATGGGTGAATTGATTTACGACCCGGCTAAATCGGGCAAGAGGATGAAGATAGTCTGTTTTGTCTCCGGCTCCGGTACCAATTATAGAGAGATAGTGGCAGCAGACCCGGACCACGATTATACAGTATTCACCAACAGGCCCGAGTGCGGCGGAGCGTCTATAGCCAGGGATAACAACCATAAGGTAATCGAGCTGAGTCATATACCCTATCTCAGAGAAGCCAGAAAAAAGCACGGACCCGGAAACGTGCCCAGAAACGCCCCGGAAAGAATTAAGTACGAGCAGGATTTGTGCGCTTTAGTAGAAGGTAGTATCGGTGGAAAGCCCGACCTTATATGCCTGGCAGGTTTCGACCAGTTGAATACCGACTGGATGGTGGACAGGTACTATCCGAGAATGATCAACGTTCACCCCGGTGATACTACCAGAGGCTATGTCGGCCTGCACTGGATAGCTTCGGCAATGGCGATACTTGCCGGTGATGAAGCGGTAAGGTCAACCCTTTTCATCGTTGATAAGAATATGGATGAGGGTCCCGTTCTTGTGCAGTCTGCTCCTCTGAATATTTTACAGACTGTTGAAAATGCGGAGGCTGGCATTGGTGAAGAGCTGGTGGAGGGCTTGCGAAGAGTTCTCGGGTTCGCCGCAGCCAGCGGGATAAAGAAATACCAGGAGTTTAAAGAAAAGGCTGACGAAGACCTGCTTGGGATGATGAAACGTATCTGTTCCTACCTTCAGGAAGTGCTCAAAGTGGAGGGCGACTGGAAAATATATCCATTAGCCGTCCATAATTTGATTGCCAGGGGGCGCGTCCGGGTAGACGGCAGGACTGTCTATATTGACGGCAGCGAACTGCCCGAGTACGGTTACAGGCTTGACGAACACACTCCAGAATAACTGTGAAAATTACTCGAAGTGCGGGTATTGATTGGGTAGCTTGGGTGAGAGTATAATCAATTGTAACCCGCGACGTACCTGAACAGGCGCTACTCATAACCGATGCATGAGACGATAAGTATGCAATTGACGGGGCGAGATGACAGGCGATAAGAAAATGCGCGAAGTTCAGCATTTCTATCGTAAAGTAAATTCAGATTTTGAGTATTGTTTTAATGTCCAGGTATCAGCCCCGCTTACTGCCGAAGAACTAGAAATTTTAAGATGGTTGCTTGCTGAAACGTTCGAAGCGGAGAGTTTCGGCAGAGAATCTTTCCTTGCCCCCACCGTGGATGTTATTGAATTCGGGCCCCGTCTGAATTTTGAGACCGCCTATTCCACCAATGCCGTAGCCGTCTGCCATGCCTGCGGACTTGATAAAATCACCCGTATAGAGTGTTCGAGACGGTACCTGGTACCGGCTGGGACAGACAGGGAGAGTTTCACCGCTGAAAACCATGACCGCATGACCGAGTACCTCTACCCGGAACCGTTGGAATCATTCGTCGCCGGAATCGCCCCGGAAAAAGCCTTCACTGTCCCATTGATAGCAGAAGGTGTCGATGCCCTGAAGAAATACAACCGGGAAAACGGGCTCGGTATGGACGATTGGGATATTGAATTTTACTCGAACCTGTTTGTCCGTGAACTGAAGCGTGACCCTACCAACGCCGAGCTTTTCATGCTCGGTAATAACAACAGCGAGCACTCGCGGCACTGGTTCTTTAAAGGGAGAATGACCGTGGACGGGCGGGAAGTGCCGGATACACTGCTCCAGATTATCAGGTCTACTATCCAGAAAAACCCGTCGAACAGCATTATCGCTTTCAGCGATGATTCCAGCGCAATCAGGGGTTATAAAATCTGGACGATATTACCCCGGTACCCGGGAAAGAGTTCTCCTTTCGTTGCCAGGGAGTGCTATTATCATATTCTCTTTACCGCCGAGACCCACAACTACCCCAGCGGTATCCAGCCGTTCCAGGGTGCAACCACCGGTACCGGCGGCAGAATTCGTGACGGTCACGCCACCGGAAGGGGCAGCATGGTTATCGCCGGGACTGCCGGCTACTGTACCGCGGCTCTCAAAATACCTGACCATTCTTTACCCGGTGAACTCGATGGCTTGACCTATCCTTTCGAGCTGGCTCCGCCACTGGAGATACTTATCGAAGCCAGTAACGGTGCTTCGGATTACGGTAATAAGTTCGGCGAACCGCTGATACAGGGTTTTGTCAGGACATTTGACCAGATACTGCCGGATAACGAACGCAGGGCATGGCTCAAGCCGATTATGTTTACCGGCGGTATAGGCCAGATAGATGAACTCAGCAAGGAAAAAGAGAAGCCTGAAAAAGGCATGCTTATTGTCCAGGTCGGCGGACCGGCGTATAGAATCGGCATGGGCGGCGGCTCGGCTTCGAGCATGATTCAGGGCGAGAATATTGCCGAACTTGACTTTAACGCGGTACAGCGCGGCAATGCCGAAATGGAAAATAAACTCAACCGGGTAATAAGGTCGTGCGCCGAGATGGGAGATAATAATCCATTGCTTGCAGTTCACGACCAGGGTGCCGGGGGACCGGCAAATGTTCTCACCGAGCTTATCGATCCCGCCGGCGGCAGGATATATATCCGGCGTATTAATCTCGGCGACCCTTCTCTGGCGGTTGCCGATATCTGGTGTGCCGAGTACCAGGAGCGTTCCGCGTTCTTAATAAATCAGGATAGAATCGGGGAATTCCAGACAATCTGCCGGAGAGAAAAGGTTAACTGCGAAGTGCTTGGAGAAATCACCGGTGACGGACGTGTCGTCGTCTATGACGATGAGGATGGCTCCACGCCGGTAGACCTTCCCCTCGATAGAATCCTGGGTGAAATGCCCCCGAAGTCTTATAAACTGGACAGAATTCCCCGGAAGCTGGAACCTCTCCGGCTGCCCGAAGACCTGTCTCCTCTGGAGGCTGTAAGACTGGTTTTCCTCCTGCCGTCCGTCGGCTCGAAGGGTTATCTGGTACGCAAGGTAGACAGGAGCGTGACCGGGCTCGTCGCCCAGCAGCAGTGCTGCGGTCCTCTCCAGCTCCCGGTTTCCGACGTGGCGGTGGTCGCTCAAAGCCATTTCGGGCTGACCGGCGGGGCTATTGCCATCGGCGAACAGCCCGTAAAAATGCTCATAAACGAGAAAGCCGGTGCCAGGATGGCGGTCGGCGAAATGCTGACCAATATGGTCTCGGCACGGATTAGCGACTTGAGCCATATCAAGTGCTCGGTCAACTGGATGTGGGCAGCCAAGCTCCCTGGTGAAGGAGCCAGGATATACGACGCGGCAACGGCAGTAGCCGATTTGATTACGCGGCTCGGAATTGCCGTTGATGGCGGTAAGGACAGTATCTCGATGGCTGCCAGGGTTGATGACGAAAACGTCAAAGCCCCCGGGGAAGTGGTGATATCCGGGTACGCTACCATGCCGGATATTTCCAGGAAAGTAACCCCGGACCTGAAAAGGGCCGGAGAGAGCAGGCTGATTTTCATCGACCTTGCGGAAGGGAAGAACCGCCTCGGCGGCTCGGCTCTTGCCCAGGCTCTCGGTCAGATTGGCGATGAATCGCCCGATGTGGAAAATCAACAGCTTCTGATGGACGTTTTTAATGCCGTGCAGAAGATGATAGACGAAGACCTCGTGCTCGCCTGCCATGACAGGAGCGACGGCGGTCTGGTTACGACCCTGGTTGAGATGGCGCTGGCAGGGAACTGCGGCATATCGGTCCGGTTGCCTGATGAAGCGGAGGCAATACCTCAGCTGTTCTCTGAGGAGCTGGGACTGGTACTTGAATATTTGCCGGAGAATGAAAGCAGGATACAGGATATACTTTCGAAAACCGGCATCCCCTCTGTAATCCTGGGAGAAACTGAAAAAGAAAAGAAGGTGGTTGCCCAGCACCGGGACGAGACCATAATCGACGTCGATACAAAAACGCTTCTTTCGTGGTGGGAAGCAACCAGTGACCGGCTTGAAGAAGAGCAGATGAATCCCCTGATGGCTAAGGAGCAGGCGGTAAATCGTTATCACTCCGGTATCAGGTATAATCTGACTTTTGAGCCTGAAGAGGTTTCTCCGGGAACGCTTTTTAACGATAATAAACCTCTGGTGGCTATCATACGGGAAGAAGGCAGCAACGGTGACAGGGAGATGACATCCGCATTCTACTGGGCTGGTTTCGAGCCTTGGGACGTTACCATGACCGATTTGCTGGAAGAGAGAATATCTCTCGACCGGTTCCGGGGAGTCGTCTTTGTAGGCGGTTTCTCCTATGCGGATGTCCTTGACCCGGCTAAAGGCTGGGCGGGGATTATTAAATTCAATCCGAAACTACACCAGGCTTTCGAGCGTTTCTTCAATAGGGAGGACACTTTCTCGCTTGGAATCTGCAACGGCTGTCAACTGATGGCGTTTCTGGGTATCTTGCCATGGCAGGGTATTCCCGAAGCCAGTCAGCCCAGGTTTATCCAGAATACCTCGGAGAGGTTCGAGTCCCACTGGGGCATGGTGAGGATTTATGAAAGTCCGGCGATAATGCTGAAGGGCATGGAAGGCTCCATACTGGGAGTATGGACCGACCATGGTGGGGGTCGGTTGTACTGCCCTGACCCTGAGATACTCACGTTAGCAAGGCAGCAGGGCTTAACTCCCATAGCTTATGTCGATGACGAAGGTGTACCGACAGACAGGTATCGCTTCAATCCTAACGGTTCTCCTTCCGGCATAATGTCTTTTTGCTCGCGTGACGGTCGTCACCTGGTAATGATGCCCCACCCTGAGAGGTCATTTTTACTCTGGCAGTGGCCCTTTATACCTGAAGACTGGAAGCCCGACAGATGGAAATCCGCTATCGGCGATTACACCCTCCGGGCTTCTCCCTGGTTAAAACTGTTCCAGAACGCCTACCGGTGGTGCCGTGAGACTTGACGAGACTATTTTTTAAAATATAAGTCTTCAGGCTTGACAACGAGCCGAGAATCCTTATACTTATTCAAATAGCATGTGAAATATGTTAAAGAAGACAGCCCCTGAATAACCGGAGCCACGGGGCTGATAAAAGGAGGTGATGAGTTAAAGAAAAACCGAAGTAACCTGACACACGATAATTCGTAGTGAAGGTTAATACCAAATATTTCAATTAAGTGAGGAGGTTAAACCTCGATGTTAAAAAAGTTTGTATGGTTGCTGGTGAGCTGTATCATGGTCCTATCGCTGCTCATGGCGTCTTGCGAAACGAAAGAGGAAAAAGCGGTTGAAGAAGAGGAAGGTCCCGCTCAGGTTATAATAACCGAAAAATCAATCGGGGGAACCGAAGAGGTTGAACAGGTAGCTGAAGTTTCGGATAAACCGCAATACGGCGGCTCCCTGTACACGAGGGAGCTTTCCGACCCGCTGTGCTGTGACAGCTTTGCCAACAAAATGATGACCGGTGGTCTTATCCTGTGGTGGTCTCACGAGCAGCTTCTGAAGTTCGACTGGACAAGAGGTCCGGCCGGCACCGGGGAGTTTACCAACAATGCCGTAGCCAGTCCGGAGGCTCAGATGGGAGGAGAGCTGGTTGAAAGTGTGGAGAAACCCAGTCCGGATGTCTGGATACTCAACATACGGCAGGGAGTGCACTATCAGGATACCGGTACTGAAGCCGGGGACTTGGTAGGGGGTCGTGAAATGACCGCCGACGACGTTGTCTGGGCTTATGAAAGGAATGTCCACAGTCCTGATGGGGCGATACAGGTGTTGCAGCCACGTTGTGCCGCGGCCTTCACGGTCGAGAAGACCGGTCCCTGGGAGGTGACCTTCACCACACCGGTACAGCCGATCACGGCTCAGTGGTGGGTCATCGAAGGCGGGGGCTATGGTTACATGTATCCGCCCGAGATCGTCGAGACATACGGCGACCTTAACGACTGGCATAATGCCGTGGGCACAGGCCCCTGGATTCTGGAGGACTGGGTTCCGGCAACCTCAATTACTTTCAGGCGTAATCCGAACTATTGGGGCATAAATCCCGTCGGTCCCGGCAAGGGCGATCAACTGCCTTACGT
>CAZBAN010000005.1:39803-48815 GCA_964489895.1 uncultured Dehalococcoidales bacterium | reverse complement strand
ACGATACTCCCTAACCTATGATAATTTCATCGAGGGAGCGTTTGGGTACGTGGTGGACGCCGTTGCTGTCCCGCCAGTAATTTAGGCTCCCGCCGGGCTCGGCGGTCTCCAGAACCACCTCTTCCTTCGGCTTACCGAGAGAAATCACCAGGACTATCTCGTAACGCGGCGGGATGCTAAAGGCTTTTACCAGCTCCTCTCTCCTCACCGACCCGTGCATACATCCGCCGAGACCTTTCTCTCTGGCGCCGAGAAGGATGCTCTGGGCTGCTATCCCGTGGTCGCAGCCCGGGTTCTGGCTTATTTCCCTGTCCAGCAGTATGATGATGTATCCGGTCGGTCTCTCCCCTTCCGGCGGACCGGGCCAGTCCTTAAGCTGACCGGCGAAACCGAGCTGCTGAAAAACAACGTCGTTCTTCTCCGGCTCGCAGCAAAGCATATATTTCAGCGGCTGCCTGTTGGCGGCGGATGCAGAGCACCGCGCCAGGTCAACAAGCTCTCTCAGCGTTTCACGTTCTATGGGAACATCTTCGTAAAACCTGCGGCAGGACCTGTTCTGCACTATTAGATCTCTTATCAACTTTTACCTCCTCTATGGTTATCCAGTCCCTGCTATTATATCGAAAGGAAAGGAATAAATACTATTCGAAGCCGGAGTTATCAGAGCAGGAAACAGTTTCTACAGCCTGCCTGATGAAGTTCTAATCACCCTTAATCCGACTGTACTTGCCAAGGCTGTAAAGTTTCGGGAAGACGGCTTTGCGGATTTCTTCAAGAGCAAACAGCCCTCCGGCAGCCAGTATCACGATACCCCAACCGCTCAGCGTTAAAGGAACCGTTTTAAAAGCCACCTGCAGGAAAGGTACGTAAACTACCGCTATCTGCAACAGCACCGCGAAGCCGATAGACAGAACGAGGACACGGTTCCGCAAAACACCCAGCCTGAATACCGTGTGTTCGTCCGAACGGGCACTGAAAGCCATCAGCCATTCAAAAGCGACTATGGCGCAGAAAGCCAGTGTCCGGGCTTCCTCGATGTTCATTCTTGCCTCCGCCCAGCGAAAAATAAAGAATGTCCCCAGACCTATCAGGATAGCCATTACCATTATCCGTACGAACATACCGGGATATATAAGCCCGACACCGCGTTGGCGGGGCGGTTGTTCGAGTTCATCCCCGGACTTGGGTTCCACGCCCAGCGGTATATCTCCGGCGGTATCAGTTACCAGATTAACCCAGAGAATCTGGACCGCCAGCAGTGGAGACTGACCGATGAACACCAGCGCCAGTATAAGAGTCACGAGCTCGCTTAAATTCGTATTTAACGTGTAGAAAAGGACGTTTCTCAGCCGGTTAAAAATAGCCCTGCCTTCATCCACCGCAGATACCACGGAAGCAAAGTTATCATCAGCTAAAACCATATCACTGGCTTCTCTGGCAACATCCGTTCCGGCTATACCCATTGATACTCCAATATCAGCCGCTTTTAGAGCCGGAGCATCGTTTACCCCGTCGCCGGTCATCGCCACGATTTCCCCGCTGGCTTTCAGTGCGTTCACTATCCTCAGCTTGTGCAGCGGCTCGATACGGGAGAAGACCGAGATACTTCCGATTTCAGCGTTCAGCTCTTCATCGCTCATTTTTTCAAGCTCGGCCCCTGTTACGGCTTTTCCGGGAGTGAGATTAATCTGGCGTGCCACCGATTCCGCTGTTATCCTGTTATCGCCGGTTATCATTTTTACTCTGATACCCGCCTTCTTGCATAAGGCGATTGCCTTTCTGGCTTCGTTTCGCGGCGGGTCTTCCATACCGACCAGACCGATAAACACCAGGCCATTCTGTATATCGTTGTCAGATAATTTATGCTGTTTCTGAGCAAATTCCCGGTAAGCCACGGCAATCACTCTCAGGGCATCTTCACCCATGTCTCTGGCAGCTCCGGATATCCGCGTATAATCGGCTTCCGTGATAGCCGCCACCTGACCGTTTCTGAGTATGTACCCGCTGTAGGAAAGTATTTTCTCAACAGAGCCTTTAATATAGGCTGTTTTATGCCCTGCTTCCGCATGCAGGGTAGCCATATAGTGCAGGGTAACCATGTACTGCTTTTCGCTGGCAAAAGGAAGCTCATCTTCCCTCGGATAGACTTCTTCCAGTTCGGCTTTATTCAGCCCTGCCTTAGCGGCTGCCACCACCAGTGCTCCTTCGGTGGGGTCGCCAAAAATACCGTACCTGCCGTTATTTTGAGTCAAAGCAGCGTCATTACACAGCGTTCCCGCCCTCAACAACGCCATGAGCTGTTTATCTTCCGCAGGGTTTATTATTTCCCCATCCTGCCTGAATTCGCCTTCCGGTTCGTAGCCTTCGCCGGTAATATCAATATACCTGTCACCTGTCAGGAGTCTCCGGACAGTCATCTGGTTCAGCGTCAGCGTACCGGTCTTGTCGGAGCAGATTACCGTAGCCGCGCCCAGGGTTTCCACCGCAACCAGCCGCCGGATAATAGAATTCCGGCGCGCCATAGTCCTCATACCGATTGCCAGCACGACGGTTACGACTGCCGGCAAGCCTTCGGGAATAGAGGCTACCGCCGCCGCTACCGCCAGCAACAACAGGTCGAACAACCCCAGGCCCTGAAGTAAACCGACAACCACAAGAAGGGCGCTGACTCCAAGGAAAACAAATAACAGGTACCGGCTGAGCTTTTTGATGTTTCTCTGCAGCGGGGTCTCTTCCTTCTTGACCTCGTCGAGTCCTGAAGCAATCTTACCTATCTCGGTCTCCATGCCGGTATGCACAACCACTCCTGTAGCTCTGCCGCCGGTAACAATCGTGCTCATAAAGAGCATGTTCGTTCTCTCGGGGATAATAGCGTCTTCCGGTAAGGATGAAACCTGTTTTTCCACCGGGACAGATTCTCCGGTCAGAGCGGATTCATCCACCTTCAGACTGGCGCACTCCAGCAGTCTTACGTCCGCCGGGACCTTATCTCCGGTCTCGAACAGCACGATATCACCCGGTACTATCTCACCGGCAGGTACAGTCACGATATTCCCACCGCGCCTGACTGTAGCTTTGGGTGCCGCCATCTCCAGCAGTGCTTCCATGGCTTTTTCCGCCTGGCTTTCCTGCACCGTCCCGATTACCGCATTCAATATAATTACGCCAAAAACCACGATTGCATCTATATAATGCTTTTCCCCGGTGAAAAATTGAGATACCAGAGATATTATGCCGGCAACCAGTAAAACGTATATCAGAGGGCTGAGGAACTGCCTGAAGAAGACCCTGTATAAAGGGTCTTTCTTTTTTCCTGTCAGCTCGTTTACCCCGTACCGGGCTAGACGTTCTTCAACCTCTTCTCCGGCAAGACCGTCAATACGAGAAAAGGCTTTATTCAACGCTACTCCAGGCACAAGATTATGCCATAAAGTCCTGGAATTTTCCATACAGATTACTTTAACCTAATTATATACTTGCTTCAATCCTTAGGACGAATCTTCGCTGGTTAAGGGGTGATGTAACTAAGCATCAACAAATAGAGAACAAAACCGCGCGGGTGGTTTAATTTCAGCAAAGATATGTATATAATATAGGTGCTGTAATTACCAGTCTGATAGCCAGAAACAGTTTAGTCAGGCGGAAAGGAAGTGACCTATAGCCGATGGATGAAATCACAGTAACCATTGATGGCAGGGAAGTCAGGACAACCGAAGGAAAGTCTGTTCTGCAGGCAGCCCAGGAAGCCGGGATATATATCCCGTCACTTTGTTCCCACCCCGACCTGGTGCCGGGCGGCTACTGCGGTCTGTGCGTGGTAGAGGTAGGCGGCAGCGGTGAAGTTCAAGCGTGCATGACGGAGGTTAGCAACGGCATGGTGGTGACCACCGAAACGCCGTCGGTGCAGAAACAGCGGCAGGAAGCGCTGGAAAAAATACTTACCGAGCACCCTCATGCCTGTCTTGACTGCTGGCGCAGGGAAAGGTGCAAGCCGTTCGATGTCTGCCTGAGAAGCGTAGACATCAGCCAGCACTGCGTTACCTGCCCCCAGAACGGTCACTGTGAACTACAACGGGTAGTTGACTACATCGGCATCAGTCCAGATATCCCCTACAAACCCAAAGAATACCCGGTGGAGACTGATAATCCTTTCTTCATCCGCGACTATAACCTCTGTATCGTATGCGGTCGCTGCGTCCGGATATGCCGCGATGTGAGGGGAGTGGGAGTTTACACCTTTGATGATGAAGAGAATCCCACCCGGATACTCACCACCAAAGGCGGTTCGACCGTCGAATCCGGATGCCGCTTCTGCTTTGCCTGCGTCGAGGTATGCCCTACCGGGGCGCTTATCGAACGCGACGTCGAGAAACTTCATGCCGACCGCGAAGGGTACATAGTGCCGTGCAGCAACGCCTGTCCGGCACACATTGACATCCCGAGGTACGTTGAATACATGCGCCAGGAGAGGTACAGCGAAGCCCTGGCAGTAATCCGGGAGAAGGTGCCCTTCCCCGGCACCCTGGGACGTGTGTGCTTCCATCCCTGCGAGCAAGCCTGCCGCCGTTCCCAGCTGAACGAACCCATCTCAATCAAGGAACTGAAGAGGGTGGCGGCTGACCTTGGTACCGAAAAGTGGAAACTGAACTCCAGAACCAAAGAGCTCACCGGCAAGCGGGTAGCCGTGGTCGGCGCCGGCCCGGCAGGGCTAACGGGGGCTTACTATCTGGCGAAGAACGGACACGCGGTAACCGTGTTCGAAGAACTGCCCGAGGCGGGCGGCATGATGAGAGTAGGCATTCCAGAGTACCGCCTGCCCAGAAACATCCTCGCCGGAGAAATACAGGCTATCAGGGACGCCGGAGTAACCATAAAAACCGGCTCCAGGGTCGAGTCCATAGACTCGCTTAAGGAAGACGGATACGACGCTGTCCTGCTCGCTATCGGAGCCCACCAGGGCACCAAGATTGGAGTCGAAGGCGAAGACCTGCCGGGAGTAATGGACGGCGCCTCTTTCCTGAGAGAGATAAACCTGGGCAAGAAGGTCAAACTCGGCGACAAGGTAGCGGTGGTCGGCGGTGGTAACTCGGCAATAGACAGCGCCCGCGTTGCGTTACGCTCCGGCGCTAAAGAGGTAACCATTATTTACCGGCGTACCCGCGCCGAAATGCCGGCCAGCGCTGAAGAAGTCGAGGACGCCATCCAGGAAGGGATTACCATCAATTTTCTGCAAAATCCCTCGAAGATAACAAGGAATGGCAACGGTGTCGACGTGGAGTGCATACGGATGCAGCTCGGAGAGCCCGATGCCAGCGGTCGGCGAAGACCGGAGCCGATTCCGGGCAGCGAGTTCGTCACGTACTACGACGCAATTATAGGCGCTATCGGGCAGGCGCCACAGGTACCGGAAGGGTTCAATATCAAAACAGGGCGGGGCAGCACCCTTCAGGTGGACAGCGAGACGATGAAGACCAGCATGGAGGGCGTTTACGCCGCCGGCGACGCCACCACCGGACCTGCCTCGGTTATCGCAGCTATCGCCGCCGGCAGACAGGCAGCGATATCAATAGATAAATACCTCGGCGGCAGCGGTGATATCGATGAAATCCTGGCTACGGTTGAAGATATGGGCGTGGAGCTGGGGAAAGATGAGGGATTTGCCGATAAGACCAGAGAGGAACCGGAGCTAATCTCACTTGAAAAACGGCTCGCCGGTTTCGCCGAAGTGAAGCATGCCCTTACGCCGGAAGCCGCCCGTAAAGAGGCCGGTCGCTGTCTCAGGTGCGACCTCCGCCTCACAATCACCCCGCCGATGCAGCCACCGGCAGGCAAGAAAGCGCCAATACTGGTCGAACAGCCCTGAACTGTGGTGTTATCCATATCGAGCCAGATATAAGCCATCATGGCGAACACAGAGAAAGATTACGTTTACTATGTCGTGGATAAACTGTCGGGTTTAGGCGACGTCTATAGCCGGAACCTGTTCGGCGGCTACGGCATATTCCATGAAGGTCTCTGTTTCGCCATAGTCGCAGATGATATCCTGTATTTCAAGGTGGATGATTCAAATCGTGACATGTATGAGAAAGCCGGCAGTACCAGGTTCCCGCACCCTATTTCCTACTGGCAGGTCCCGGACGAAGTTTTCGAGGACACCGCAAAGCTGTGGGAATGGGCGAATATCTCGATAGCCATAGCCCAAGCCAAAGCCAAGCCTAAAAAGAAACGGAAATTATAAATCTGGCTCACTCTTATTTGTACCTTTTTACCTCGAACCGGTAGAGCTTCAACGGTGTATTCGATGAAATTCCCGCCTTCTGGCGGCAGATGTCAATCTGCTGTTTCACCGTCTCCACTCCCTCGAGGTCAGGAAGGAGCAAGCCGCGTCTCAAGCCCGACTGGACGATAACGCCGTATTTCTTCGGGTCAAGCTGGTCCTCGCTGTCGACGGGTTCGGGTTCGGTAAGGACATCCACACTGTAATCAAGGTCTTCAAGCTCCTCGGGGCTGATGGGAGAGAAACGCGGGTCTCTGGTTGCCGAGCTGATAGCGTTGCCTATGATTTCTCCAGCCACGTTCTCAGCCGTCGGTTCGAACGTGCCGATACAACCGCGCAGGGCACCCTGTTTGTGGATAGAAACAAAAACCCCCGCCTTATTCTTCATCTCGGGAGTAAGCTCGCTGGGTGGACTGATAACCTTACCATTCTTAATATAGGCGTCCACCGTATCCCTAGCCAGCTTCACCAGAGGAGACATTCCGGTTATGACAATGCCGGCATAGCCGACGACGGAGGTATAGTCACCGGTGGTATCGCCGCTGGTCCGGTACATTACCAGTTCCGCCCCGGTTGCCCCCAGTTCCCTGGCGGCGGTAATAAGACTGACGGCGGGTGCGACCCCGCACATCGTTATATGATGCTCCCTTGCCCGCGCCATCAATTCGTCCCCGTCTAAATCCAGTATAGCTTCTATAGCCTGGTTGTCTTTTTCACGGGTGATTGCCTGAGACTCATAGTGGTTCATATCGCTTGAGACCATTATCACCGCTTCACGGTCCAGCTCTTTAATAGCCCTGGCTATACCCTTACCGGTATCTTTGTAAATATTCATTCCGGCATAACCGAAAACGATGGGGACGATTTTTATATCCGGGTTGAAATACTGCAGGAACGGGAGCTGGACTTCAATTGAGTGTTCAAAAATATGCGCCCGCTGGTCTTCTTCCAGGTGCTTGCATTCTTTCAGAATCTTCCCGGCTAGCTCGGAATCAATCTCCACTTCTCCCAGCGGCGTTTTCCAGATACCACCCGTCATAATACTTAACGGTTTGCCGCCGCCGGTATGGTTGGGACCTATAATAATAAACGTGCCCTTGATTTTCACCCCGGAAAGTACCGCTCCCACCACCGGTCCCGAATAGATGTACCCGGCGTGAGGCAGTATCATGCCGATTACTTCCTTTTTCTCCGCCTCCTCGTCAACCATATCTTTAATCATCGACCTGAGCTCATCAGGCTTTCCCGGGTAGAACTGCCCGGCTACGACTGCATCTCTTATTACCATCCGCACCCCCTTTACCTTTCAATCATCATGAGAGGGAAACGTATACAGAACCAGCGTTCCCCCCGCAGACTAAGCCAGTTTAGCCTCCTGTCCGGCTGTCCTGAAATTAAGCTCGGCACCGCAAAACTGACACCTGGAACCATCCAGGCCCACCACCCTGGTCTGATATCCGTATCTCTCCACGTTCAGCCTGCCGCATGAGTAGCAGACCGTGCTTTCACTCTGATGTCCGGGAGCATTACCAATATATATAAACTTGAGACCAACCTTTTTACCTACCTCGCAGGCATGGTCAAGTGTAGATATAGGAGTCGGCGGCAGATGGGTCATATCACATGAAGGGTGAAATCTCGTAACGTGCCAAGGCGTCAGTTCGCCGAGTTCATCCCGTATCCAGCAGGCAATACCCTCAAGCTGCTCGTCATCATCATTAAACGTCGGGATGATGTTCGTTACCACCTCAATATGCATATTCCACTTCGTTTTTGCCCGTTTTGTCACCTCGAGTATGGTACGCCAGTGTGGTACCTGAGGTATATCACGGTAAAAGGAATCGGTGAATCCTTTTATGTCCACCCGGAAGGCATCGAGGTAAGGTCCGATAGTATCCAGTGCTTCGGGAGATGAATAACCGTTGGTCACGTATACGGTATAGAGGCCGCTTTCCTTTGCCAGCCTGGCGGAATCAAGGGTATATTCAAACCAGATACCCGGTTCATTATATGTCCAGGCTATCCCCTCACACCGGTACTTTTTAGCCAGGTCAACCGCTGCTTTAGGTGATATTTCCTGACATTCGCGCTGCGCCGTCCTGACGTCGGCTCTGGAAATCTGCCAGTTCTGACAGTGCTTGCAGCGGAAGTTGCAGCCCAGAGTGCCCAGCGAAAAAGCCAGGCTCCCGGGATAGAAGTGGAATAAAGGCTTTTTCTCTATCGGGTCGGCGGCTAACGAGGAGACCAGACTATAATTTAGATTGTACAGAATCCCGTCTCTGTTCTGGTAGGCTCCACAGGCACCATACTTGCCTTCGTTAATCTTACAGTGCCACTGACAGGTGTGACACTGGACCCTGGAAGCCGGCAGTTTTTCGTAGAGCAGCGCCTCATTCATGACTAAAACCTCATGCCAATTATACCATAAAGAGAGGCTGAATCCTGTTACGAATTAATATCACGCGACAGTACGTCCAGTTTCTCCATTTCATCCTTTGAGAGTTTAAGGTTCATCGCGCCGATGTTCTGAAGGGCCTGTTCCGCTCTGGACGCACCCGCTATAGCTACTATGGTATCACTGAGGTAGTTTATTACCCAGCTTAGAGCTACCACCGACGGCGTGCAGTTATACGAGGCAGCGATTTCCTCTAGCAGTGTAACCAGAGGAAGGCTTTTTTCAATATTGCGGCGTGCCTGTCTTTTCCGGTAAAGCGGCAGTTTCTTAACCAGTGCCC
>CAZBAN010000005.1:5754-39703 GCA_964489895.1 uncultured Dehalococcoidales bacterium | reverse complement strand
ATATTGCGGCGTGCCTGTCTTTTCCGGTAAAGCGGCAGTTTCTTAACCAGTGCCCTGTCCTTATGAAATTTACCGGTCAGTAATCCCTGGGCTAAAGGGGAATAGGCTATAACGGTCATATTCAGCTCCCTGGCGGCATCCAGAACGCCCTCCTTTTCCACCCTGCGGTCAAGCAGGTTGAACCTTACCTGGTTCGATGCCAGCGGCAACCCGTGTTTTGCCAGGGCGGCGTGAGCCTGGCGCATCTGTTCAGCCGAGAAGTTGCTCACGCCGACAGAACGGATTTTCTCTTCCCTGACCAAATCCGCCATGGCGTCCATCTGTTTCTCGATCGATGAAAAGGAAGAAGGGAAATGTACCTGATAAAGGTCTATACTGAACGGTGCCAGGTATCGGATGCGGTCACTGATGGTGCGATGAATGTTCCGTGCCGTCCGGAACATGGGACTCCATTTGGTGGCGATTACCACATCGCTATCAACCTTGCCGGCATTACCCAGGGCTGTGGCAAGCGCTTTCTCAGAATTACCGGAACCGTACGCCTCGGCGGTATCAAACCAGTTTATACCTCCGTCCAGAGCAGTTCTAATGATTTTGTTCACTTCTTCCTGTGGGGGTGATTTCCAGAAAAATCTTCCGAAGCCTTTTCCACCGTGGAACTGCCAGGAACCCAACCCCAACGGGGTTATTTCAATATCAGTATTCCCGAGACGCCTTTTCTCAACTGCCATCTGTCTCCCCTTCTGAATAGCAATACAGGGAACATTTTAACCACCAAATAAAAGAAAGTTCAAGCAAAGTTTATGCCGGGAACACGCGCCGAACGATAGAAACGGATAAAGGGGCTGGTGCCCCTTTATCAATCAGCCTGACCATTTACCGGTCTGACTATGAACTGAGTAACTCGGTTACTACCTCGTTTATCTCCCGGCCGTCCGCCCTGCCTTTCAGCTTGGCGATAATTTTAGGCATAACTTTACCTTTATCACCCGGTCCCTGCGCTCCTGCCTCTTCGATAGCAAGGCGCGCCTCGGCAATAATCTCCTCACGCGTCATCTGCTTGGGGAGGTACTCTTCAAGTATAACCAGTTCGGCTTCTTCCTTGTTTACCAGGTCCTGGCGCTTTCCCGCTTTAAAGGCTTCAATACTTTCCTGGTGCTGTTTAACTTCTTTGGCAATCAGACCGAGGATATCGCCATTTGCTAAAACAGCCTGTTTAGCTTTTTCAGTATTCTGAACGGCTGCCAGAACCAGCCTGAGGGTAGAACGCCTTACCTTATCCCCGTCTTTCATCGCCTGTCTGAAGTCGGCGTTCAGCTTCTTTTTAAGGTCTGCTTCCAAGTTAATCTTCCCGTCAAACTATATATTACTATCTTGCCGATGCTCTGGTAGATTTTCGTTTCTTGGCTGCTTCTTTACGTTTACGCTTGACACTCGGCTTCTCAAAGTATTCGCCGTGACGTATCTCAGACAGAATACCTGCCTGCTGTACCCTCTTGTTGAACCGTTTTAGCAAGCTCTCAAAGCTTTCGTTGTCACCGGCCGTAACACCCGTCAACTGTCATCAACTCCTTTAACTACCTGTAAATAATAATATGTCATACATATTGTATTAAGCGAGAGGTACTCTGTCAAGAAACAGCCAACAGGGATGTCTTTTTGTATCGATTGATATTTATACTCATCCCCTCAGTCCCCCTCTCATCCCGATTGCATCGGGAAGAGGGGGAGAAATTTATGAGGGGGCTCCGCCCCCTCACTTTTTATAATTCCCCTCTCCAACCAGGATAGCTCCTCTCTCCAATCCAATAGTTCTGGTTGGAGAGGAGTTCACCCTGAAGGGAAAGGGGTGAGGTAACAAAATGCCAACCAATCTAAAACAGTAGCCCGATAGGGTTCTATACTTTCTCAATTGTCCTTTCTTATAGTAACTTATTGCCAGAAAGTCTTGAAAAAGTGTTGACATTTGCCAATTGGCGAATTATAATTTGAGTATGGACAGTAATCATCTGGGTGGAATACTCAAACAGCAAAGGATATCACTGTCACTGACGCTCCAGGAGCTGGCTAGCAGGTCCGGGGTATCGGCATCCCATCTGGGACGAATAGAGAGGGGAGAGCGTTTTCCTTCAGCCCATATACTGCAAAGAATTGCTAAACCACTGGCTTTCGAGGAAGACGAGCTCTTCACCCTGGCCGGATATCTTTCTCCCCAGTCTCCCATGATAGCCGAGAAAGCAACTCCATACGGTAGTGAACGGGTGGACCCCTATGTTGCCAGAGTATTATCCCAGGAACCAATCGAAGTGCAGCGTGCTGTCGTTGGGCTCATTACCATTCTAAAGAGCATTTCCAAGAACACAGGTAATGATAACGACTGACAGCCGGTAGTTAACACCTGCCCTGTTTGAACATGGTGGTCATCAGAAAATGTGACCTGTGGCGGTCGTTAACCGGGTAAGCTGAGGTGAAAGATAAGAGACCATGACACATAACGAGCAAGGTCTGCATCTGGCGGATGCAATAATGCACGAACTCAAAACTTCTCTTACCGCCATCATAGTCTCGGCAGAACTCCTGGCTGACGAACTCCAACCGGGAGAGAAAAGTGTGCTGGGGAGATTAATCCAGAGTGTCCTGCGGAACGCTCACAGCATAGACGAGAGAATCTCTCTGCTCTCGGAGGCGGAAGGACTACTGGTAGACAATTCGCGTTTCCAGCCGGAACCTGTCAATGTCGGTGAAATTGCCCAGAATGTAACAACACAGCTCTATCCTGAAATCCAGAGTAGAAGACAGCATATAACGCTGGACATTCCTGATAATTTACCCGCAGCCAGAGCAGACAGACAGTACCTGGAGCAAATTCTGCTTACCCTGATGTCAAATGCTATTAAATTTACCGCAGAAGAAGGAAGTATAAGCGTCAGTGCCCATCGTGACGGAATTAGCATAATCGTCCAGGTCAACGATACCGGAATAGGCATACCCGAAAATGAGCAGGAAAAGGTATTTCAGCCCTATTACCAGATTACTCGTGAAAAAGAAAAGCAGGCTGATGGCTCCGAAGAGGAAAAAAGATACATGGGCAGCAGTATGGGTCTTGGCCTGGCTATCGCTAAATTCCTTGTTGAACTCCATGGTGGTAAAATATGGTTAGAAAGTACAACAGGCAAGGGAAGCAGTTTTTTCTTCTCCCTGCCTCTGGCGGTTTCGATTGAAAGTCATAGTAGTTGATGATTCTCCCGAGATTTTAGAAGTAGTATCCCTGTGTTTCCAGCTGAGGTGGAGCGATGCCGAATTAGTATCGGCGGGAACGGGAAGCGCGGGACTTGAGCTTATCGAAGCTGAGAACCCCGATATCGTCATTCTGGACATAGGACTGCCGGATATGGACGGCTATGAGGTACTCCGCGAAATACGGCGTTTCTCCCAGGTGCCGGTTATAATGCTGACGGTAAGAGGTGAGGATACGGATGTAGCCAGGGGACTTGAGCTGGGAGCGGATGACTATATAACGAAACCCTTCAGTCACATCGAGCTGGTGGCAAGAGTCCAGGCGGTTCTTCGTCGCGTCAAGGGTACGACGGTCAGCGAAGAAGAACGCCCGTTTATCAGCAGAAAGATGTCCGTCGATTTCACCAAAAACGAGGTGAATGTAAACGGGAAGCCGGTAAAACTCACTTCCACCGAACTGCGACTCCTTTACCTCCTGCTGAGGAACGAAGGCCGCCTGGTCACCCACGAAGGCCTGCTGACCAAAGTATGGGGCGAAAACTACGTGGATGCCAGAGACCTTTTAAGGGTGCATATCCAGCACCTGAGGCAGAAGCTCGGGGACAGCGTCGAATCACCGAGTATTATCGTTACCGAGCACGGCATGGGCTACAAGTTCGTCAGGCCGGCGTAAACATAAAACCTGTCACTGCGTGTAAACAGCCACCACCACCGCCTCGTTGGAATCGTGCTCGTCAAAGAACACAACCGCCACCTTTCTGCCAGCCGTCATTTCCGCCGCCGGTATATTCCGTGCCACGGTAATCCCCTCCAGATAGACCTTGTCACTGCCGGTAAGCTGTACCGTCGCCGTGTAATCACCGGAATTGAAACTCTTCAGTATTCCCTTCTTTGCACTCATTCCTGACCTTCCTTTTTCCGACTTATACCATCCCCAGCTCCAGATGCATCTCATACTCGCCGCGGCGAGGATTGTATACCAGGGTCAGCCCCAGCACCCGTTTTTTTTCGGCGTCCAGCCCGGCTCTTTCATCTGTTATGTCAACAACATCGTACAACTGCTGGCCGCAGTTCACGGGGACACGTATAACACCGCCGCCCGACTCTATCTCAGCCCCCCGGAGGTACGCTTCGCCTCTTGCCTCAGCCCCAACTACAGTACCTATGTTTCTGTCCTCCAGCCGGCTGTACCTGTCATAAAGAGCGTCTATCTGAGACCAGGCGAAGGTCTCCTTCACAATCTTCTCTTCTTCAGCCGGGTCATAACCTTCGACACTCACCCGGTTCAACTCCCAGGCCGATGCCCGATACCTGCCTTCGAGTATCGGATGAGTCTGCCCGTAGGAATACACCGAGTTATCGGAGGATAGTGGATTGACCAGATAAGCTTTATTGCCTTCGATAAACAGCAGGTCGGGGACGAAAGACAGCAGCTTCTCGATTACAGCCGCTCCCCTGTTACCGGGGTGCATGGTGAAATCAGGATAGAAGCCGGTAATGACGGAGGACTGCGATACCACATCCAGTTTGAGACCGACTCTCGCCAGTACAAACTCGAGCATCTGCTTAACGTTCATCTCATCGGACGACCTGTTCCAGCGAAACTGGCAGCCGGCTCTCCAGGCGTTAATCCAAGCCCACCCGTCCATCGCGTAGAGAAAAAGACTCGCTTTCCCTTCCTCACTGACGTACTCGCAGGCTTCCAGAGAAAAGGTCTGGCCTGGACTGACCTCGTTTCCCTGAGAAGTAACATAGCCGGGACTAACCTCCAGCTGGCAGCCTATCCCAAGCGGCGGTGAAAGAGAGCTATAGCCACCGTCATCATTCCTGAGCTCGATGGTCACCCATCCCCTGCCCGGCTTTGTCTCCTGTATGAGTGATAAAACGTCGGCGGTCAAATCAAGGCTTTCTTCTGCCAGCTCCGCCCGCCAGACGCCGTCTGGAGTGGACAGCCAGCAATAACCGCCGTAGTGAGCCATAGCCATACCATACTCATCCGAAAGGTCGAACGGTACCGGCTCACGCCACAGATTGTCCAGATACGCAGCACCGGGGACGGAGTGAGACCAGAAGGGACGGCTGTAGGCTTCACTCCCGGTAAATTTCTCAATATAGAAGCACCTGTAAACATCGGGCTTATCCAGAAAAACCCGATGGTACTCAAAATCGCCGTCGGAAGGCGCCGAGGCAAACTCCTTAAGCGCCGACCAGCTACCGGACTCAACATCACCGCCGTCGCCGTATATCAGGCTCCAGAGCTTATAATTACCCGCCGGGTCTTCACCGGAAACGATAAGATTCCAGTCGGCATCATAGACGGCGGCAACCCCGGAAAGGTCGCCGGTGCTTTTATCCCAGGCGGCTTTGGACTGCCAGTTGCCGCCGATACGCTTTTTTACGTACAGTGTTTCTTGGTCGGCAAGGAAGACAGCCAGGTCGCCGTTGGATTTATAGGCGGCGGCGAGACCATTAACGGAAGTGGTGGGAGAATAATCAATAAGCTGCGGGCTAAACCAGTTAGCTCCGTAATCGGTGCTCTTCAGGTACCGGAGTTCCCGGCTGGAGTTTACCCAGAAAATGGAGACCTCAGGCCCCGAAGAAGCGGCAGCTACGACAAGGCAGTTATACTGACCGGTATAGGTCCATGTGCTGAAATCCGAAGATGGACCGGGGTTTTCAACCCTCTGGCGGTAGAGCTTTTTGTTATCACCCGGTGGGGTTATCCTTGCCCTGATAAGAGACCCGTCACCGGGGATGGTCAGCGAGTGAAAAAAGTCGTCTTCGCTGCCGTTATACAGCCTTTCCCAGTCCAGTCTAACAACTCCGGCAATCCTGTTCTTGGCTACTACCTTCACATACGGGGTGTGGCTACCCTCTTTCTGGACAGCAAGTAATGTTGATGATAGAGTTCTCATCTTGCTTTTTCTACCTCAACCCTCTTATGGCCCGTAGTCAGTGGACTTCGACACCGGCGGATAGTAGGGCTTGTACAAGGAACGCATCCTGGCCCTGTTTCTCCTGCCGAGTCTCTTCAGCTCTCGCCTGAAGTGGTTCAGCTTTTCCCTCCCCCACTTCATGAACTCTTCCGGAGTTGGCATACCGCCGACGTTCACCCGGTTGACGGCATACACGGACCACTCGACGGCAGCGTAACCACAGGCTCCGACCGAAATCAGGTCTTCATGGACCGCGGGGATTGTTGAGGTCGAAACGTCCAGAGTGTGGAGCTTTCCGTAATAGATATAAGCATTCGAGCCATCCGGTATTTCCTCACCAAGGAGCGTAATGATGTCCCCCCAGAGGCTGAAACGCTGATACTTCTTGGGGAAATCGTCCACCGGGTACTCCACGGCTTCTACCATGATGCGGTCGGTGACGGTCGATACATCTATCTCCCTGGAGCCTGAAGTGGTCGTTTTGGTCGTCTTTTGCTCGTACGGGATAGCCTCGGAGAAGTCTCTGATGGCGTGCGAGATATGCCTGTTCAGTTCGTCATCGGTCCAGCGGTAATTTTCAGAGTCTTCATCATGCAAATCACGCCTGACTAAGGCTCTCATATCGGTTAAGTTCATCTCTACCTCACTCTTCTAAAAGAGGGGCTGACGCCCCTCCTATACGTAATCCTGGCAATCAGCTTTGAGCGGGGAGGGGACTACCCCCTCCCCGCATTCTTTTAGTCCTGGACGCCGATTAAAGCGGCTGCCTTGATACTGGAAAACAGTGCCAGCGAGCAGTACCACTTAATCCTTGTCCTGGAGGCATCCTTGGTCTCCAGCGAGCCGATAGGCTCTACCGTCAGATGACCGGGTGCCGTCAGGCCGCAGAGCGCTCCCTCACCGAACTGAACGGCGTATATCGTGGAGCAGTCGCCGCCGGTGGTCGCCGTCTCGACACTATCTTCGACGGTGTGAGTATCCAGTATCCAGTCGTTCACACCGAGAAGGATGCCATCCCAGTACTGGACGAAGTTACCCCAGCTGTCGCGGTCGGTGTCCATCATGCCACCGACCGCCCTGACCAGGGTGTTTATTTTCCGCCTCGAACGGCGGCTCATCAGCAGCATGTCAGGCTTGCCTCCCTTGACGGCATCGATGAGCTCATCCAGCATCGCCAGGGTCAGGGTAGCTCCGGTAGCACCGGCGGCAATTAACTGGTCGCCGGCACTCTCGGCATCAATCAGCATCCTCAAGCCATCGAACTGCTTCGCATTCTCCGAACTATCGCCGTATATAAACGTCTCTTCGAACTTGTTCTTGAGCGCCTTGGCTTTCAGTTCGACCACGGCCGCTTCAAGGTCCTGGATATTGGAACGGGTCGCCTTGACGAAATTATCCACATCGGCGTCTCCGCCCATAATCTTCAGGTTAGCCGTGACCTGGTTAAAGGTGGGCGTGGACTCCTGCCAGGTATCACCGGCATTATAGAAATCGATGTCCGGCAGGGTGCTCTCCTGGTTATATGTCAGCCCGTTACCCGTAATCTCGATAAACGGTAACTGCTGGAGTACCGGAGAGTCCTTGACGATTGTCTCCACCACTCCCTGAAGGAGCATATCATTGGAAAGTTTGCTTGCTTCGGTTAAATTAAGCGCCATTTATTCTCTACCTCCTATAGCGTATCTAATCTTTTCACGTGGGGACAGAGCCGAGAGGTCTGGCGATGTTCTCTCCGGAGCTCCGACCGGCACTTTCGCCATCGATATTTCCGCCTCTATCCCCTGCCTTACCTTACTGACCAGAGCTTTCGCCTTCTCCAGAGACTCGTCAACAGAGGCGATCGTTTCCCCGTCGATAAGTTCCTCGATAACCTCCGGGTTCGCCCGTACCACCATCGCTCTATAACTGGCTACAGCCCCGGCAAGAGACTGGTTCGCTGTTTCCAGCCTTCCCTCCAGCTCGGTTCTAGCCTGTTCCAGGGAAGCAATCTCCTCATCTTTTGCCGCTAAGACCTGCTCCAGCTCGGCAAGGCGATTATTCACTCCGGCAAGCTCTTCATCTTCCTGAGCCCCCGGCGCTTCCTGTTCGGCAGTTTCCTGTTCTTCTATTTCAGGCGGATTGTCTCCGCCGGACTCCGGTTCCGGCATTTCTTCCGCCGGATTCAATTCATCAACCAATTTTCAACCTCCTTACTCCTTTGAGTTTATAACCGGACTTTACCCGTTAAGACCGTAAGTCCGTCAGGGTAAAGGTTCCTCAACGGTCTCTACCTGAGGTTCACTCGCTCTCACTCTCGCTCCACCCCTGGCAGTCCCCGAATTGAGTTCCTTGTTCATCTTGAGAATAGCTTCTCTCTCCTCCAGCCACCGGCTGAATTCCATCTCCGGGTCGGTGACTCCGACTTCATCCATAGCCCGGCGCCTCGAATGAATACCGCTCTGGACCAGCGTCTGCTCGTTGCTGACCAGTCTGGATAAGTCCTGCGGTAAAACCGGAGCCCAGACTACCCTCAAACGGTGGTTACCGAAGTTCTCGTTCCGGTATTTTTCAAGCAGTTTCAGGATAAGCCGGCTCCTCTGGATATAGGCGGCTGTGCGGATAATCCTTTTTCGTCTCAATTTCTGTAGCAGCGGCTGAAGCTCAATCTCAAGGGCAACGCCGGACAGGTCCCTCTCCGTGCCGCCGAAGGCAGCCCGGGGAGACTCGGATAAATCATGCAAAATCCTGTAAAGCAGATTGATGTAATCGATATGCAACCTGGCACCGCCGCCCTGCAGCAGGTCCAGCAGATAGGCTTTTGCGTCTTCCGGTATGTTCCACACCGCTCCCGGGCTGACGGCTATGTCCTCGGATTCTTCCACGTTTTCCAGCACGGCGATGGGATTCCCGGAAAGCTCAAGGATTCTTGATAGTTGAGAAGTAGCCCGGTTCAGCTCCCGCTGCGGGGCGATAATCTGGGAAAGGTCGGAAACACCCCAGAACTTCTTCGGCTCTCTCAGGTTAGGGTAAATAACGAAGGGTATGAAACCGTAGGGATTCGGCTTCTTCTCTATCTGAACCCCGTCTATCCACAGCTCGAACTCGCCTGCCGTCCACAACTCTACGACGCTGGACGTTTTATCCTTTGCCTTAATTCCGTAAAGGTTATCAACCATATCACGGGAAAGGCTGTACTTCGAGGCTACCCGCCATACCTGCGAGGTATCGTCTCCCACCCACCAGGTATAAATACCCTGGATATCGGGGGCGGTGATTGATACCCCTTTCTTCTCCTGGTCCCAGATAACCTTGTAGCAGGCGTCACCGAGTATGGCGCAGTCAATCTCCGTCTCGAAGTCGAGCTGCTCCAGGTTGTTTTCTTCATGTACCCGATTCAGCGCCGCTTCCGTCCTATCCGCCCCGACTCTGGCTTCATCCGTGTTCTCCAGAGGCTCGACGGCGAAGTGGACTCCGGACATAAGATAGGAGGTGACTTTATCGATGAAGACCTTGGCGTAGTTAAAGGTCAGACGCTTGTCACCCCTTCTCTCCCTGCCTTCCCAGTGGACGCCGTGATAGAAGTCAAGAAGCTCTTTATATCTTTTTAACCTTTCTGTGTCACGACGGTTTAGCTCCGCAGGACTGAAACTATCAACCATTTTTTACACCCCTTCTGTTTGAGTTACCCAGGGCAGCTTTCAGGGTCCTCTGCACGGTGCGCTGGCTTACGCCGAATATCCGTGCCAGCTCTTTGACCGGCTTGCCTTCATTGGTAAAGAGGTTCACCATCTCACCGGCGCGTAACTTCTTCAACCAGCGCTGTTTTCCTCCGGGCCTATCATAGACACACTCCTCAAACGGGCAGTTAAGACAGGACTCGGCTAAATCGCATCCTTCGTCCCGGTAGTGGACGTACTCAGGGGGCAGGTCCGTTTCGGAATCATGGTTTTCAAAACGCTCATCGAACTCTCCCGGCGCGGCTCCATCGCTCTTCTGCAACTCCATAACTCGCTCTCCAACCCTGATTTACAGTGCCTAAATTAGCACATATGTTCTACTACGTCAACCAGTTTTTGTCGTAGTTTTTTCACAGAATGTCATTGCGAGGAGTCCGCCTGAGGTGGACTACGTGGCAATCTCTATAGATAAAGACCATTATTTATATAGATTGCTTCGCCCCGATTACATCGGCACTCGCAATGACAGAGGAAGAAAATAAGAGAGGGGCGAGAGCCCTCTTTCCTAAACTCTCTCCCTCTTTGCGATTTATCAATACCTGCTATAATAAGTTCACCACAACCGTTATGGAGGAAGAATGAACAGACCTGCCGGCATTATTTTTGATTACGGTGAAACGGTGCTATGCTCGGAATCAACAAATTTCGTAGCTGGCAGTGCCAGACTACTTGAGTTTCTTACACATGACTCCAGTTTGACCGCCGAAGAACTCCAGTCTGTTGCCAATGAGTTAAATCGTGAACTCGAACGGGGAAGAAACGAGTTTATGATTGAATACGGAGTTGAGTACTTCTATAACATTCTGTTTGAAACTCTTGGAATATCCCTTAGTATAAGTAACTCTGAAGCAGCAAGAGAATTCTGGAATTACGCCGTTAAGTTCCAGCCTGCCGAGGGCATTCATGAATTTCTGGATATGCTGGAAGAAAACCGGATTAAGACCGGTATTCTCAGCAACTCATCCTTTACTGGCGTGATAATGGAGGAGGAGTTAGCCAAACACAATCTGGCTCACCGGTTTTCCTTTCTAATATCAAGTGCCGATTATATATTTCGAAAACCAAGCCGTCGGATATACGAGCTAGCCGTAAGAAAAATGAACCTGTCGCCACAGGATATCTGGTTTGTAGGAGATAGGCTTGAGTGGGATATCAAAGGAGCAATAAGTTCCGGGTTATGCCCTATCTGGTACAATCCGCAGAACCAACCGGGAAATGCGGATTACGAATGCCTGGAAGTGAAGAGCTGGCATGAACTCAGGGAGATAATTGAATCGCTTTAAAACAGCCAATCCGAACAGGAATATTAAGAGGGGCTTAATCTTTTTTACCTGAAATATATGGGTAAAGTCAGTTAAAAATGCTATAATATCATCATCTGATGTCAGAGAGTAAGACAATCATCGCCGTCATCGGAGCCGGAGAGCCCTCGGCGGAAGAGGCCGGACTCGCCGAGGAGGTGGGCAGGGAGCTTGCCAGGCGGGACGTTGTTCTGGTCTGCGGCGGGCTCGGTGGAACCATGGAAGCCGCCTGCCGGGGCGCCAGCAGCGAAGGCGGGATGACCGTCGGCATCCTCCCCGGTGAAAACCCAAAAATGGCGAATCCCTATGTCCATATTCCCATAGCTACCGGCGTCGGCTACGCCAGAAACGTCGCCGTGGTCAAGTCAGCCATGGCGGTAATCGCCATCGGAGGCAGCTACGGCACCCTCTCCGAGATAGCCTATGCCCGGCAGAGCAATATACCGGTTATCGGACTTAATACCTGGACCATATCAAGAGATAACAAGCCGGATGACTCGATTATACGCGCGCAAAACCCCAAAGAGGCGGTAGATAAAGCGCTGAGCTTAGCCGTGAAAAGATAGTACAAGAGATATATAATGTCGGAAATCAGCCGTATTACAGGCAGAGAGGTACTGGACTCACGGGGAAATCCCACCGTTGAGGTGGAGGTTGAACTATCCGACGGCTCAAAAGGTCGGGCAGCGGTACCCTCCGGGGCAAGCACCGGCAAATACGAAGCGGTAGAACTGCGGGACGGCGGCTCACGATTCAACGGACTCGGCGTGCTTAAAGCCGTTAAAAACATAAATCATGACATAGCCAGAGCCCTGACCGGGATGACCGCCAGCGACCAGACAGCCATAGACCGAAGGCTGAACGAACTGGACGGAACGGAGAATAAATCACGTCTGGGGTCAAACGCAATACTGGGCGTGTCTCTAGCCGTCGCTCACGCCTCGGCTAAATCAGCCGGCTTGCCCCTGTACCATTATCTGGGCCAGGCAGATAGATACACCATGCCGGTACCGATGATGAACATCCTCAACGGGGGAAAACACGCCGCCGATTCGACTGATTTCCAGGAGTTCATGGTAGCTCCCGCCGGAGCCGACAGCCTCAGCCGGGCGCTGCAGATAGGCACCGAAGTATACCACTCCCTGAAAAAGGTACTGAAGGATAAAGGACTTAATACCAGCGTCGGCGATGAGGGTGGTTTCGCCCCTGCCCTGCCATCGAACAGGGACGCTATAGAAGCGGTGATTTCGGCTATAGAAAAGGCAGGCTATAAACCGGGTAAGGACTGCTTTATCGCACTGGACCCCGCCGCCAGCGAATTTTATCAGAATGACCGGTATGTCCTGATAAAAGAAGGCAGCTCCCTGAGCACCGGGGAAATGGTCGAATATTATGTTAAATTGGCATCGGACTACCCGATTATCAGCCTGGAAGACGGTTTAGCTGAGGATGACTGGGAAGGCTGGCAGTTACTGACAAAAAAACTGGGCGGTAAAATACAGCTTGTCGGCGACGACCTTTACACAACCAACGTAAAACGCTTGAGCAGAGGAATCGAGCTAAAAGCCTCCAATTCCATACTCATCAAGCCCAACCAGATTGGAACTCTGACCGAGACGATAGATGCAATCCGGATGGCGCAGCAGGCGGGCTGGACGGCGATGGTAAGCCACCGCTCCGGCGAAACGGAAGATACCACCATCGCCGACCTGACGGTGGGCTTGAACACGGGACAGATTAAAGCCGGAGCTCCCTGCCGCTCAGAGCGTACCGCCAAGTATAACCGTTTACTCAGGATTGAGGAAGAGCTTGGAAAAACGGCTGAATATGCCGGTACTGGAATATTTAAAAACCTTGAGAGGTGAAGAGGAATTACAGAGACTGGAATGATGAAAATTTAGTATGACCGAAATTATACCGGGAATATATCAACTGCAGATACCAATCCCCAATAACCCCCTGGGATATACCAATACCTACCTTATCCGGGGGGATGACGGCTGTCTCCTCATCGACGCCGGGTTTGACAGCGAAGAAGCTCTTCTTGCTCTTAAAAATCAACTGGATGAAATCGGCGCTGATTTCAAAGACATCATCCGGATTGTGGTCACTCACGTTCACGGAGACCATTACGGGCTGGTACACACCTTAAGACACCACACCCAGGCTGAGATTATAGTTCACTACCTTGAAGCGGAGCTCCTTACCAACCATTATAAAAACGTCGAAGATACTCTCGGGCAGATAGAACAACTTTTCCGCAGTAACGGCGCACCCGACGACGAGATACCGGTACCCAGATTCCCCGGCAGAGACAGGCGAAGGCTTGCTACCCCTGTCATGCCCGATACCACTGTCAAAGGTGGAGAAACCATATCCGCCGGTGATTTCAACCTCCTCGTGCTCTGGACACCAGGACATTCACCAGGTCATATCTGCCTGTACGAACCATCCAGAAAATTGCTTTTTGCCGGAGACCACATCCTGCCGGTTATTACCCCGAATATCAGCCTGCAACCTAATGCCGGTGGTAATCCGTTGGGCGACTTTATAAACTCGCTGAACAAACTCAAAGAGCTGGACGTCGAGCTTGTCCTGCCGGCTCACGAGCATATCTACACCAACCTGCGGGCAAGAATCGATGAAATCATCCAGCACCACCAGCAGAGGAATCTTGAGATCCTTGAAACACTGGAAGCGGGACCGAGGACCGCCTACGAGATATCCCAGAACATCACCTGGGTACCGGAGGCTGGCGGTATAAAATACAATGACCTGCCTCCGATGGACAAGAGAATGGCAGTAATGGAAACACTTGCCCATCTGAAAGCGATGACAATCAACGGGGAAGTGGAAAAATATACCAAAAATAGTACTGTTGTTTTTAAAAAAAATACTTGACAGACCATAAACGGTAAATTAAAGTTTATCAAAATATCAGAGGCGGAGAATGATAGTAAAAATTGGTTTCAATGGTTTCGGGCGTATCGGCAAGCTGACCTTAAGGGCAATAAATAAATATTATAGAGATAAGCTCGAAGTAGTCGCGGTAAACAACTGGTCCGATCCCAGAACGAACGCCCACCTCATCAGACGGGACACAGTCTATGGCCAATATCCCGGTGAAGTAGACTATGACAATGACTCGGTGATAGTCGACGGTAAAAAGATAAGAGTGTTCAATGAAGCTAAACCCGAGGATGTTGACTGGATGGACTACGGCGTAGATATCGTTCTGGAATGCAGCGGTGTATATACGGATGCAAATACGCTGGCAATCCTCATTAAAAAAGGCATAAAGAAGGTACTGATATCGGCTCCGGCAAAAAACGAGGATATCATGCTCGTGTACGGTATTAATGAGCACCTTTACCAACCGGAAAACCACCACCTGTTATCCAATGCTTCCTGCACTACCAACTGTGTAGCCCCAGTAGCCAGGGTACTCCATGATACTTTCGGCATTGAAAAAGCCCTGATGACCACCGTTCACGCCGTAACCACCGACCAGAGACTTCTGGATGGGAGACACGAGGATCTCAGGCGTGCCAGGGCAGCCATGATGAATATTATCCCTACCACAACCGGCGCAGCTAAAGCTGTGACCAAGGTTATCCCGGAGCTGGAGGGGAAAATCGACGGAATTGCTTTCCGGGTCGCCGTTCCAACTGTCTCAGTTGTGGACCTGGTTACTACTCTGAAGAAAAATGTCTCTATAGAAGAAGTCAACCGGTCGTTAAAAACAGCGGCTCAGGGCCCTATGTCGAAAATTATGGAATACTGCGAAGAAGAACTTGTCAGCACGGATTTCTCAGGCAATCCGGCAAGTGCCATTATTGACGCCCCGGGTACCATGGTTATAGCCGATAATATGGTAAAAGTGCTGGCATGGTATGACAACGAATGGGGTTACAGCTGCCGTATGGCTGACCTCGCCGCTTATATCTCCAGCCAAGGTTTATAAGCACCCAGAATTTGCCACATTAGACTAAACCTGCTATCCTATTGGTGAGTCACCGAGAATATCTACGCAATCACAATTTAGATATCTCATACAAAGGTTGAGAGATGAAACTAGTAGTTATAGGGCTGGGACAGTGCGGCGGCAGGATAGCCGACGAGTTCGCCCGTTTGAACAGGAAAGCCGCCAGTCAGCGTGGTATTGAGATAGTAATCGGTGCCTTTGCCGTTAACACGGACATCGCAGACCTGAGTGGTCTGAACCGCATAAAGCCTGATTATGAGCACAGAATCCTCATCGGAGGCAGAAAAACAGGCGGACACGGGGTCGGCAAGATTAACGAGCTCGGCGCTGAAGTAGCCAAGGAAGATGCCGATAAGGTTATAGACGCGATAAGAGCGACAAAACGGTTAGCCGAGGCGGATGCCTTCCTGCTTATTGCCGGAGCTGCCGGTGGCACCGGCTCCGGGGCGATACCGATAATGACGCAGTATATCAAGGAACGGTTTATAGATAAGCCTGTATATAATCTTACCGTACTCCCTTTCGAACATGAAGAGCTGACAGAAGAAAGAACGATATATAATGCAGCCACCAGTCTAAAGTCAAGCTACCTGGTAGCTGATGCTGTAATCCTTATCGATAATCAAAGATACATCATGAAAGATTCCCCGCTTCAGAGCAATCTGTCCAAGATAAACGCCATGATAACAGAACCCTTCTACAATCTACTCTGCGCCGGTGAAGAAAAAAAATCAAAGTACATCGGCGCAAAAGTACTGGATGCCGGTGATATAATACAAACCCTGGTGGGCTGGACGGTTATCGGCTTCAGCAAATCCCACCTTTCATTTCTACGATTTCTCTTTGAGAAAACGCGTGACTTCAGAAAGAAAGTAGACGAAAACCAAAAAGGGGTGCAGTCTATGAACGAAGCTATAAGCAGACTGTCGGTACACAGCAATCCCATTGACTCAAGAAGGGCTCTGTACCTTGTTTCAGCCCCGGCTAAAGATATGAATATGGACCTTATCAAGGAACTGGGTGTACATCTGAAGAGTATGGCTCCAGATTCGATAATAAGAAGCGGCGACTACCCCAGAGACAGGGGTTCGCTCGATGTTTCGGTGGTACTGTCTGAACTAAGTGACGTAGGTAAAATCAGAGACTATTTCACCAAGACAATCAGTCTGATGTCCACTATCCAAAAGCGACAGGAAGGGATAGGATACGATACTACATTTGATGGCACACTGAAAGATATTCCGTCATTACTGTAATCAGTAAGACTGACTTTACTTCCTAACCCAATTTCATTACTTTCAGGCTACCTCACGACTTTGGTGTAAATATCCCACGCCTGGGCTACTGTTTCCTCGCGCTTTCCCCAGGCTTTGGCTATATCCTCTTCGCGGGTTTTCAATGCCTGTGCTATAGCCTCTTCCGCAGTTTTCTCAGCATTTTCCAGGGCTCTCTGGTAGGCATCTCTGGCTCTCTTCTCCGCCTGTTCTCGGGCTTTCTCAGCCTGCTTGATACTTGCCTCGCAAGCCTGGTTAGCCTCCTGCGCGACTTTGACATAAGCATCACCTATCTGGATTTCATTCTCCCGATAGATCCTCGAAACTTCCCGCGTGGCATCCATATAAGCTGTATATGCTCTCTGGGCTTGACTTAGCACTTCATCAAGCGGATTCTTGACAACTGCTTCCGCTTGTGGCTCTTCTTGCTCCGTGCTTGTTTCAGCCTGTTCTTCGGTCTTTTTAGTCTGCCCCTTTGGATTTACCACAGGACACCTCCTTTTATCCGTAATTCTTTGTCTTGTATTTATATAGTCTATTGACTGGTTTTACCCATAAAACCAGTCAGGTTTATTCTTCGGTCTCCTCTTTATCTTTCCCCGGTTCTTCTTCATCAGGTGCGGACTGCCTCTGTTCGTACATCCTCGCCAGAAACTCCAGACGGGACTCTATCTTTTCTTTAGTCTCTTCTGTCCTGTTACTCTTTTTGATATTTTCAGTGTCTTCGGTCTTCGCCACATCCTTGGGCGTACTCTTGTCCCCAGCTTTAGGTACCGGGGCTGCCTTCTCAGGTTCCTCCGCCTGCTTACCCTTTGCTTCATCCTCACCTGCTACACTCTCGAAGGCTTTTATCGATTCCTCGGTCGATTCTCTTGATAACTTGCCGGTTGCTTCCACCCTGTTTATAGCCTCTTCGAAAGACCGTATCGAAGCCTGAGCAGCTTCCCTGGCAATCCGGTTTGACTCCTCGGCAGCCTTCTGGGCAGCTCTTATAGATATCTCAGCCGTTTTTCTGGTTTCCTTCATCAGCGCTTCGGTAGTATCTTTCGTTGCCTTCGCCGACGCCTTGGTGGATGCCTCCAGCGCTTTGGTCGATTTCTCAGCCGTCTCTTTGGCTGTCTTACTTATCTCTTCAGCTTTACTTACCGCCTCTTGAGAGGCGGCAAGCGCTGTCTCGATTGCTTTGCTGGATGATTTTACCGCCACATCTATGGCTTCTTGAGCCGACTTAGCCAGCGCTTCAGCTGTTTCCTTTACCGTTTGTACCGTCGCCTCAGCCCTGCTCATCGCGTCCTCAAAAGATTTTTTCAACGATTCAGCCATCTCCCTTGCCTGCTTGCTGGTCTCTTCAGTCCTGCTAATCGCTTCCTGGGAAGCTGTTATTGAACCTTCGACAGCCTCACTAATAGCCTTATAAGCCGCGTCGGCAATCTCTTTGGCTGTTTTACTTATCTCTTCGGCCTTGGTCACCGCTTCCCGGGCAGCCTCGGCAGATGCTTCGGCTATCTCCCTGGACTGCTGGCTCATTTCGATAGCTCGTGCCAGCCCTTCTTGCGATGTTTTGAGTACGCCTTCTGCTACCTGTTTAGCCTCCCGGCTCATCTCTTCGGCTTTGGTTATCGCCTCCTGGGCTGCCGACGCCGAAGTCTCAGCCGTCTCTTTAGCCTCTCTACTTATGTCCTCGGCACGGTTTGCTACCTCCTGAGCGACTTTTGACGATGCTTCAACAGCCTCTCTGGTTGCTATACTGACTTTTTCCGCCTTACCGACCGCCTCCTGGGATGCCCGAATAGATAACTCGGCTGTTTCTTCAGCGTCCTTGCTCGCTTTATCTGCTCTGGTAACAGCTTCTCTCGCCGCTCTGGTCGATGCTTCCATCGCTTCTTTACTTGCCTTCTCGCTTTTAACCGCTGCTTCCCGGGCAACCTGTGCCGCCTCCTCGGCAGCCTTTTTAGCCGCCTTGCCCGTCTCCTCAGCTTTACTCGTCGCTTCCCGTGATGTCTTTACCGATATCTCGGACCTCTCCTTGGCTGCCCTGCTCGCTTCTTCGGCGCGTGTTAGACCTTCCTGTGATGCCCTCAGCGCCGCTTCCGATATATCCTGGGCTTCTCTGCTTATCTCCTCGGTCCGTTTTATCGCTTCTTCGTATTCTCTTAACAAGGTCTTGGCTGCATTATTCGGTGCTACGGCTGCTTCTTCAGCTTTAGCTATCGCTTCCTGAGCCGCCTTTACTGACGCCTCAGCCGTTTCCCTGGCTTCTTGACTTATTCTCTCAGCCTTACTTATCGCTTCCTGGGCCGCTTTCACCGATATACCAGCCGCTTCCTGAGTTTCCCTGCTTATTCTCTCCGCACGATCAAGGGCATCCTGAGATGTTCTGGTAGATACCTCGGCTGCTTCTCTTGCCATTCGACCAAGTTTCTCAGCTCTGGCGACTGCCTCTTCAAACACCTCTATGGCGTCAGGCTCCTCGCTCTTCACCTTCTCCGGAGGTACCCTGCTGGTCATCCTACTACACCTCAAAATTCATTTTAGTATAGATTTTTTGGTTTTTCAATAGTAGATATTCGGCAAAAATCTATCATAGTGGCTGTAAAATCAGACCATAACACAAAGCCATCGGCATTGTCCAATCCGGTAGAGAAAATCTACCGTACAATCCTCATATTTGATACCGTTTGATAAAAAATGTTACCGAATGTATTAACCCATTTTATACGTTTGACAGTCTCAACGGGGGTTTGATATGATGCAATTAAGAGAATTGCGACTTTCAGGAGGCTATTTTGGATAAAGAAAAAGAAACCACGATGCACAGCCTTATCAAGACCAGAAGCATGGGCTCCGTAAGGTGTCTGCAATGCTTCGAAAGAATATCATTCCCTTCAGGAGCAAAGACCGCAGCTTGCCCTAAATGTGGATTCGAATGGAGGCTATCCTGGAATATGGGCCCCAATTTCCCCAGAATACGAGGACCCGTATGGGAGACCAACGAAAGGTTAACTGAAGAAATAATGAAAAAAAAGCAAGGGGAGAAATAGAGATGGCGCTTAATAGAAAGATAGCCTATATTGACCTTACCAGCGGTAAAATCGAGACAAGCAAAATATCTATAGAGATGCGTAAAAAGTACGTCGGCAGCAGGGGTCTCGATGCTTATCTGCTATATAATCACGTGAAACCGGGAATCGATGCTCTCAGCCCGGAAAACGTAGCTATAGTGAGCGCCGGTCTTTTAGTTGGCACCCCGGCATCTGCGGCATGTCGTGTTCATATCTGTGCCAAGTCACCCCTTACAGACCGTTACGGCAGCGCTAACGGCGGAGGTTTCTTTTCTCCGGAATTGAGATGGGCAGGGTTCGACCACCTCGTAATAACCGGAAAAGCACCGCAACCAGTTTACCTGTGGGTACATAACGGTGAAATTGAGATAAAAGACGCCAAGAATGTCTGGGGCAAGTATGTAGCAGATGCACAGCAAGCCATCAGAGATGAGCTTAGTGATAGAGAAATTAAGGTACTGACTATAGGACCGGGTGGTGAAAAACTGGTGCGGTTCGCCAATGTGATGACCGGACTCAAGAATTCCGGCGGCAGGACCGGAATGGGAGCCGTTCTCGGTTCTAAGAATCTTAAAGCGGTCGCCGCCAGGGGCACTATGGATATCACCCTGACACACCCGCGTGAAGCCCTGGACTATAACCGCGAGTTTATGACGCAAATCACCTCTTCAAAGGTCAGCCAGACACAGGGCAGACTGGGCACGCCGTTTATCTTCGGTGCCACCAACACACAGGGCTTGGTAAATACTCATAACTCGCTCCTTACCCAGTTAGTGAATTCCGACGCCGTGGAAGCTGAAGCAATCGATGAATACATCAGCGGCATGGCAGGCTGCTGGGGCTGCGGAGTACACTGTAGAGGTAAGTTTGTTATCCCGGAAGGTCCATATGCAGGCACATATGATGAAGGTCCGGAATACACCCACCAGGTTTCATTCGGTTCTATTACCGGCTGCCGTGACACCGTAGGTATACTGGAAGGTACTCATCTAACAAACAGATATGGCCTAGACGTTCTGGAAGTCGGTAACCTCATTGCCTGGGCGATAGAGCTTTATGAAGACGGCATAATCAATAAAGAAGACACGGGCGGTCTTGAGCTGACATGGGGTAACATCGATGCCGTCCTGGAACTGACCCGCCAGATTGGTGAAAGGGAAGGATTTGGAGATATCCTGGCTGAAGGCGGCTTCCGCGCCGCCGAGAAAATCGGCAGGAATTCAATCGACCACTTCGTCCACGTCAAGGGCCTGGGGCAGATGAACTCCGATGAAAAAGCTACCCCGGCACTGGCGCTTAATATCGCCACGTCGTCCAGAGGCGCCGACCACCTGAGAAGCCGACCGGCTATTGACCTGTACCATCTGCCGGAGGACGTCCTGAGAAAAATTTACAGTCAGCCCGTCCCCTACGATGGACCGTTAACCTCCGACTATCGCGACTATGAAGGGAAAGCCTGGGAGGTCTTCTGGCACGAGAACTGCTACATGGCAGTCGACAGCCTCGGAATCTGCAAGTACCACACGACCTTCCTTGGAGCTACCCATCCGAACTTTGAAGAATGGTCCAAGCTGATATACCTGATTACCGGTCTGGAGATGAGCCCGCTTGATATCTGGACAGCCGCCGAACGGGCGAATAATCTGGAAAGGCTGTTCAACCTCAATGAAGGTATGACTCGTAAAGAAGACTGGCTGGTCGACCGCTATTTCGATTTGCCCAATAAACTCGGTATACCCGCAGTCCGCGGCCTGAGCATAGACAGAGAAAAACTCAAAAAGATGATTGATGAATTCTATCAATATCACGGCTGGGATGAAAACGGCGTTCCCACTCCGGAAACCCTGAAAAGGCTCGAAATCGATAAAGAGCCGTCGCACATGCTCTAGAACTTGTAGACAGGAGTAAAAAATTGGGTAAAGTACTGGTACTGGACTATGATAAATGCACCGGCTGCCGCGAATGTGAACTGGTTTGCGCGATACAGCATGAAGGGGTGAGTAACCCGGCGCGGAGCCGGATAAAAGTGGTCAAGAGGGAGTGGGAAGGGATATATATCCCCATGGTCTGCCAGCAGTGCGAGTCAGCTCCGTGTATGGCAATATGCCCGGTCAAGGCTATCTCTTACGACCAGGAACTGAACAGAAAAGTGGTAGACTACGATAAGTGTATCGGGTGCCGTATGTGCATAGCCGCCTGCCCGTTCGGGGCTATGTCGTTTAATACCCAGACTCAACAGGTGATGAAATGTGACCTCTGCGACGGAGACCCACAGTGCGTCCGATTTTGCGAAACTAAGGCAATTCGGTACGCTGACGCCAGCGAACAGAGCCTGGATAAACAGGTAGCGGTGGCGAATAAATTTATCGCGGCAACTAAAAATGCTGCCGCAACCCTTACCACGTGACACACTCCATCCGTATAGATGAGGATTGCTGAAATTCAGGATAGCCTGCTAATTATCGTGGCAACGGTACTGATGGTAAACTTATCCAGATAATTAGAGGCTATTCTTGTAAGAACCGGATAACTGTACCGGATTGTATATAGGCTGAAAAAATCGGTAAAAGACGGAGACACACTTAATATACTAATGCAAATTGTCGGAGGATAAGTATAGAATCCACATTACCCATTGACCAGCTACTAAAAGCCAGAGATATCAAGCCCCAGCATGAGTGGGGATGGCAGGTTGCCGTCTACCTCTATCTGGCAGGGATAGGCTCTGGTTCCTTCGCCATAAGCATCTTCATGGACTGGCTCGGTTACATCCCGGACGACCTGCGACCGATGATACTCTGGGGACCAATCCTGGTTGCCATCGGTGCTCTCTTCCTCGTTCTGAAACTGGGCATCAAGAGAAGATTTCTCAATACCATACTGAACCCGATGACTTCCTGGTTATCACGGGGCTTTTATATCCTCTCGGCTTGTATCGTCATCGGGACGATTACTTTCCTGATTTCCATCCTCCCCTACCTCGGGATCAGTATCAGCGACTGGTCTCCGCTGCTAACGGTACTTGATATAGTCGGGTTTATCTTCGCCCTGGCAACGGCTATCTATACCGGGATATTGATACAGTCAGTCAAGTATGTTACCTTCTGGAATACCTCATTCCTGCCCACTCTATACACCGTCTCGGCATTATCCACCGGAACGATAACGGTAATGATGTCGGCTCTTGCCTATAATATCGTGACAGCCTCCTCAGGGTATCCCGAGCAGCTAATGGCTGCATTGACCCTCACCGAACAGATTCTAATCATCATTGAGGCAATCGTACTCGCTCTTTACCTGTTCACCAGGTACAGAGGGGAAGAATACGGGACGTACTCGGTCCGCCTGCTACTATCAGGGAATCTTAAATATATATTCTGGATAGGTATCATTGTTTCCGGATTTTTCTTCCCCGTTACTCTGGAGGGCATTTATTCGCGTTTACACGAGCAGCATTTTCTGCTGTTCCTCGCCGGCGCTTTCCTGCTGCTGGGCGGCTTCTTTATCAGGTATGCTACAGTATATGCTGGAATCAAGGAGCAACATCCGATGCAGCAGTGGGTGGAAAACCAGCGTTCTCTTAATACTTTGAAACCAGGGACAGACGTAACTTAACCATGAAGGCTTTTTCAGAAGGGAGTTATTAATATGCATGGCAAAGTACTGGTTATAGACTACGAGAAATGCACGGGATGCCGTGAGTGTGAGCTCGCCTGCTCTGTCTATCACACCGGCGCCAGCAATCCCAGCCGCTCTCGAATCAAAGTAATCAAGTGGGAGTGGGAAGGAATTTATCTCCCCATGACCTGCCAGAACTGTGAAAAACCCTTCTGCGTCGAGGTATGCCCGACAAAAGCCTGCCATGTAGACCCGGGAATGAACAGGGTTATTATCGACCCTGACAAGTGCATCGGATGCAAGACCTGCATCCTTGCCTGCCCCTTCGGGGCGCCTTCGTTCGACGAAGTTGAGCGTATTACGGTTAAATGCGACTACTGCGACGGCGACCCGCAGTGCGTGCGTTTCTGCGAGGTTGGCGCCATCAAGTATGTTGATGCCGCTCTGTTCAACAGCGATAAACAGTATGCAGCCGCCGAGAAACTGATAAATATAAAATCGGGGATGATTAACGAATAGTTACACCTTCTGTATCCGGCAAAGCAGGGCTTTCATCTCGGTATATCCGGTTATCGGGTCACGGACGTCCAGCGAGGTAAGCAGGTTGGCATTAGCCTCCGACCAGCCGTGAGGAATACTGACGATGCCGGGAGAAAGCTCTTCGGCGGTCTTCGCTTTCATTGATACCTTACCCTTGGGCGTTTCAATCGATATCATATCCCCATCGGCTACGCCGTACTTCTTCGCCGTTTCGGGGTTTATCTCGGCAAGGGGCTCCGGAACTTCTTTGCGCAGCGACGGTATATTCCTTAGCTGCGTATGCGTGTACTGGGGGACACGGGCACCCGTGCTCAGAATCAAGGGGAATTTCCTGGCTAGCTCCGGAGTGTTGAGCGGACTCTGGCTGGGCTCCACAAATACCGGAATCGGGTCATAGCCGTTCTCAAACAACGTTTCCGAATAAATTTCTATCTTCCCGGAGGGAGTCCGGTAAACGCCGCTCTGATACATCTTATCTTCTTCTATATAATAAGTACCTTCAGGATACTCCTTTTCCAGCTGTTCCCTGGTCAGGCCACTCGGCTTCAGGAAGAAATCAACCACCTCTTCATCGGTATTCCAGGGAAAGTATTCGGCATAGCCCAACCTTCTGCCCAGTTCTGTCCAGATTCGCCAGTCAGCCATGCTCTCCCCTACCGGCTCGATTACCTTCTTGCGAAGCAGGGCATAAGGTATGCCGGTATTGACTCCGTAAACGTAACCAACGCCGCTTTTCTCAAGGAAGGAGCAGACCGGGAGGACGATATCCGCCAGTTTCGCGGTATCGGTCATAAACAGGTCCATTACCACCATGAAGTCCAGCTTTTTCATCGCCTCGCGGACACGTTCGGAGTCCGGCAGGCTGAGAGCGGGGTTGCCGCCGTTAACAATCAGCGCCTTAATGGCATACGGTTTACCTTCAAGCACGGAATCGGCAAACAGCATCTGCTGGCCATAGGGAGAAGTCCTGCCCCAGAACCTGCGGAACAGCGGGTGCTCGTCCGCTCCTATCGGTTCGCTTATTTCCGTCACCCTGAGGTCACCCAGGCGAATAAACGGTATATTTATCCAGGTTCCGCGCACGTTCACGTTCCCGGTAATAGTCTGTAAAATCGACAGGGCGCGGTTTCCCTGGAAACCGTTTATGTGCTGGTCTATCGAGCAGGTACCGGGCACGTTGGCAGCCGGCTTACTTGTAGCGAACAGGCGGGCAATCTTTCTGATATCATCAGCCGGTACCCAGGTTATCTTCTCCACCTTTTCCGGCTTGTACTGCTTGACATGCTCCGCCAGCTTATCGAATCCCAGCGTATAGTTATCTATAAACTCCTTATCATAGAGCTTCTCTTCTATAATGACATTCATCATCGCCAGCATCAGGGCGGTATCGGTACCCGGGCGTATTCTGATGTGAATACCCTTCTCCGCCATAGGGATACGCTTGGGGTCGATAACAATCAGGTGTTCCAGGGTTCCGTCCTCCAGGGCTTTATATACCTTGGCAGCGATGGTCGCCCTCGAGTTGTCCATGTTCTGTCCCCAGATAATAGCGCACCTGGAATTCCACGGCTCTTCGATAGGGTAGCCGCCGAAAGTCATCTGGCGCGCCATAATCCGTGAGCGGAAGCAGTTGCCCTCTACGGAAAGCAGATTTGGTGTCCCGTAAACACCGCGGAACCTCTGGGCAAATCCGGCAAGCTCAATATTCTCCGTTCCAATCGAACCGCTGTAGACAGCCAGAGCCTTGGCACCGTATTTTTCCTTAATCTTCCTGAGTTCGTCGGCTACGGTGTCCAGGGCTTCATCCCAGGATATCCTCTTCCAGTCCCCGTTAACCTTTTTCATCGGGTACTGGATGCGTTCCGGAGAATATACATACTCTACCAGCGCCTCTCCCCTGGGGCAGATATAGCCCCGGCTGACGGCGTGTTCGGGCATACCTTCAACCTTGACCAGTTTGCCGTCCTCCACGTAGGCATTGATGCCGCAGCTGTTGATACACATAATACAGTCTGTCTTGATTATTTCTTGAGTCATAACATCTCCCCCCATAATTAATACGGAAATATAGGTTGATATGTCTCTAAAATGGTATTGCGTAAAAATAACGCTATATCAGCGTAGCACCGAGTCTGTGGATTGTCAAGTCCATCCTTAGAGGGTAAATCCCCAGTCAAGTCTTAAACGCTTATCTGTTCTTCCAGACCGGCTCCCTTTTTTCGAGGTAGGATTTCAGACCTTCCTGTCCATCCTCTGTTCCCCAGCTCGCTATCCCGAGCTTCTCCGCTTTATCCAGGGCTTCATCCAGGTCGGTAGTTTCGGCACACTGATAAAAAGCTTCCCGTACCAGTTTGACGCTGAGACCGCTCATTTTCAGGAATTTTCGGGCGAGTTCCTCAGCTGCCGCATCAAGTTCTTCCAGCGGGACGACTTTATTCACCAACCCTAACCGCTCGGCATCAACGGCACTCAGGCTGTCCCCTGTCAGAAGAACCTCGAAAGCTTTCTTCTCTCCCATTATCCTGGGAAGCAGCGGGGCTGCCGCGGGGGCAAGACCGCCCAGTATTATCTCCGGCTGACCGAGTTTAGCCTTCTCGGCGGCGACAGCCAGGTCACAGCCGGCGACAAGTTCACAGCCACCACCGAGAGCCGCGCCGTTCACTACGGCAATACTGGGTTTGCCCAGCTTTCTCAGGAGTTTGAATACCCTGACAAACTCTTTCATCATAACGGGCATTTTGTCACCCACGTGGTCTGCCACCTCTACACCGGCGCAAAAAGCCCTCTCCCCGGCACCACGAATCAGAAGCACCCGGGTCTCTTCATCTTTCGCCAGTTCCTCCAGAGCATCACAGATTTCCCCGAGGGTTTCCTGGTCCATCACGTTAACCGGAGGACGGTCTATGGTGAGTTTCGTGATGCCTTCATTTTTCTCAATAACAATATTTTTATAATCCATAATTCCTCCTCCGAACGTTGATTGAACCGCTATCTGCCGAGGTATTGTCAGATAAAATAAATAAGATTAATCTTGATATCAGGACAAGTCAATACTAGCCCGCCTCAAGTACCTTTGTCAAACTAAAAAACAGAAAGCCCGCCGTCCCGTTTTCCTGGGTAAAGCGGGCTTTCATCACTTATTGATACGCTTTACTACTCTTCTTTCGGTTTTGCCATTACGGCTTCCATCAGCTCGTCGTTATACTCATGTCCCTCGGCAACAAGCTGGCGGTACTTTATGAAATCGATGTCACGCGTGCCGGTCAGAGCCGATGTGTTGAAAGCGTTGAAGCCGAGCCAGGCTTCGGTATTCATGTTGGCAGCCAGCCAGTACATGGAACCAACCTTTGCCTGGTCCCAGAAGAACCTCTTTTTCGTCCTGATTTGTTCTACGGTCATCATCAGACAGAGAGGCATCAGGTTGGCTATTGTCCAGACCATATTGTTAATATAGGCATCAAGCCCTGACCAGTCTGTCTGCAGTCCTTTCAGCATATCCGTACCCTGTTTAAACGCGTCGCCCTTCTTGAACTCGCCGTAGACTATCTCGCCGTTATCAACGTACTTATCGGTGATAACCCTCGGGTCTCTCACCCAGTTACCCTTTTCATCTTTCTTAATCGGCACAGCCTTGGTGACGAAGCCCAGCCTTTCCATCTTGTAAGCACTCCACATTTCATTGGAGAAGCAGTTCCACATCGCCAGCTCTGTGGTCGGCAGCTGCCACGGTAAGAAGTCAGATGAACCGCCGGTCGGTGTAGAACCATGCGCTGTTCCTGCCTGTCCGAACTGAGCGGTATCAGCGGCAACGGTAAGGTCACACGCCTGGCCGATTTCCTGACCACCGGCGACCCTCATACCGTTTGCCCGGCAGATTACCGGTGCTCTGGCTCTGAGTATGCTGTCTACCATGCCGTTAAAGAGGTCTATGTAGTCGGCATATTCCTTGGGTCTCTTGGTGTAATACTCGGCATACTCCTTGGTGTTACCTCCGGTGCACCATGCCCGGTCACCAACACTGGCAAATATAATAGCAACAACGCTCCTGTCCATTGAAGCCTTGTGCATACCAACCTGAACTCCCTTTACCATATCCGTTGTATAGGAGCCATACTGAGCCGGGTTGTTAAGGGTAACCCAGGCCGTATAGAGTCCTTCAACCGTTTCTCCGGTACGAGGATTAACCAGCGGTTTCTTCTCGAACATTGTGCACGGCGGCTCGGTGCCCAAGTGCTCATCACCAAAAAGTTGGTGACTCTTTAAAACGTTGTCCCTTGGTATCCAGTCTAAAGCCATTTATAACCTCCTGTGTTTATTTTTTCTTAACCTAAAAGTCAGGGAGCAGGACTATCCTTTTATCCAGTCCACCCTTGTGGACATCGTCGAACGCCTGTTGAATCTGGCTCATTGGCCTGGTCTCGATAAAGGGTTCTATCTCTATTTTCCCGTCAAGTACCATCTTGAGAACCGTGGGATAATGCTTCGGCAAACAGCCCCAGGTACCGATAATTTCCGCATCGAATCCCATTAACCTCGAGAGCTGGTACTCGTTCTTCTGCATGCCGTATCCGGCGATAACCAGTTTACCGATGAAGGAAAGCAGCTCCAGACCGATTGCCTGTCCCGCTTCCGTTCCGGTCCATTCAAATATCTTCCAGCCGTAATTGGGGAGCTTATTTTCTTTGCTATAAGCCCTGAATTCATCTCTGACGTCCCGGGCACTCTTTTCTACGGTACTTATGGTATGGGTCGCTCCGTATTTCAAAGCCCTTTCCAGCTTCTGGGGATTGCGGGCGATGACAACCACCTCTTTAGCCCCCATTGCGGACATGATTTGAGTGGCATACACACCGAGTCCTCCGGTACCGCCGGTTACGATGGTATAGTCACCGGGCTGGACATCTGCTCTTGTTGCTGCCTGGTACGGTGAAGTTACGGCATCAGCAATGACGGAGAACTGCTCCAGCGGCCTGCCTTTTCTGTCATCAATAACGCATAAATCATCGGAGGGCACCGCGATATGACTGGAATATCCGCCGTATATTCCATAGCTGTTGCCGGGCATCTTCTGGGCAAGACACCTGTTGCCTCTGCCGGAGGCGCAGATAGGGCAGTTGTTGCAGGGCATCACCGCCGGGATAATCACTTCTTTACCTATCAACTTTTCTTCACCGGCTATTACCGTGCCGCTGATTTCATGCCCCAGAGTCAGCGGCGGCTGATTTACCGTGGGCACACCATCGTAAAAGTATCCGAGGTCGGTATGGCACACCCCGCAGCCGGCAATCTCTACCAGTACCTCCCCCGGCTGTATCTCGGGCATGTCAAGACTCACTCTAGCCAGCTTTCCCGGTTCCTGCATCTGCCAGGTTTCAATTTTATCAGGTATTTTAGCCATATTTACCTCCTTATAAATTTGGTCTGAAAAAGTATCGTCAATTACTACATCGCTATCACTCACCCCCTATCGAAGACCTTGGCATATAACCAGAAATTCTAGAAACAGTGGGATTTTATCAATTATGCCAAGGTAATGTCAATAAAACGCACCTCCGTGTGATTAGTGACATGTTCTACTTTTTCATTTAATATAAGTATGGCGAGAAAAAGATGGCAGAGAACAGGTCAGGATATAATATATACAATCTGGTAGTCGATGAGCCGGGTACCCGCCTCGATAAGTATGTTACTGAACGCTGTCCGGAACTCACCCGGACTCAGACCCAGAAACTCATCAGGGAAGGTTATATCACGGTAAACGGCGGTGTCGCCAGGGCGGGACTCAAACTGGATACCGGCGACAGGCTGACCGTTAAAATACCTCCCGCTACTCCAGAAATCCTTCAACCTGAGCAGATTCCCTTAAATATTATCTATGAAGATGATGACCTGCTGGTGATAGACAAGCCGGCCGGGCTTGCCGTCCACCCGGCACCCGGTCACCCCGCCCACACTCTGGTCAATGCCGTCCTGTCCCACCTTTCCAGCCTGCCCGATACCGGCGACTGGCAGCGACCGGGAATCGTTCACCGTCTGGACAAAGACACCTCCGGCGTGATGCTGATAGCCAAAAACAGCGACGCCTACCAGAATCTTACCGACCAGTTCAGGTCACGGTCGGTGGTAAAGCGCTATCAGGTACTGGTTAAAGGGCACCTGAGCCCTTTAGACGGAGTTATCGAGGCTCCGGTTGGCAGAGACCCACGCCACCGGCAGCGTATGGCAGTGGTAGAGGAAAGCAAAGGCAGAGAAGCAAAGACCGGGTACCACGTAATCGAGTACGTCGGCGATTATACCCTGCTCGAGGTGAAACCGGAGACAGGCAGGACTCACCAGATACGCGTCCACCTGAAAGCTATCGGTTACCCGGTGGCGGGAGACAGAGTCTACGGCGTGAAATCGCCACACCTGCAACGACAGTTCGTCCATGCTTCCTTACTGGGCTTCAAACTCCCCTCCACCGGCGACTACGTGGAGTTCACCTCTCCCCTCCCCCCTGACCTGGAGACAGCACTCCGGAATTCGGCATAATTTGTACTTTGCTGCTGAATTACACATCCACAGACCATCCTAACTTAAGTAACCCCCATCGTGTCATTCTGAGCCCCGATGAAATCGGTGGCGAAGAAGCTATCAGTATTATACCCAAGAATCGCTATTCTTTTCTTGACATTTGAACGACTTTGATATTAGACTGACGACTACGACTCGCTATAAGACTAAATTAGAGAATGGTAAATATTGATGCAGGCAAGAGTATTCGACGCGTTTCCGATCAGGATATCGCCCGGTGAGGGGCGGTTCTCCTGCCGAGGGCTGTTTCGGCTGTTTGAGACGCTCAGAGAAGAGAGCCTTGAACTGAACAGCCTGCTGCTGCTGAGAGGAGGCAAACTGGCCTTCGAGTACTACGCTCATCCGTACGGGCCGCAGATACCACGGGATTCGTTCTCGGCGGTCAAGAGCTTCATCTCTCTGGCTGTCGGCCTCGTCACGAACGAGGGGTTGCTGGATATCGAAGAAAAGGTGGTCGATGTCTTCCCGGAGTATCGGATGGCGAATCCCAGTGACTACCTGCAGGAGATGACAGTGAAGCATCTTCTGACCTCGTCCACCGGCCATGACGGTGACGCCCTCAGGTGGTTCCCGGATGACTGCGATGACATCGTCCAGTGGTTCCTGGACCTCGAAGTGCCATTCGAGCCTGGGTCCCAGTGCAGGATCGAGAACCCCACGTTTCTCATACTTGAGAGGATTGTCGCCCGGCGTGCCGGCAGGAGCGTCCAACACGTCTTGATAGACGACATCTTCTCCAAGATCGGCATGGGGCATGTCGATTGGGTGGAGATTGAGCCCGACGGGCTGTTCACCACGCTGCGTGCAACGCCGCTGGACTATGCCCGAATCGGACTGCTCCTATATAATGGCGGCCAGTGGGGTGACCAGCTTGTGATTCCGAAGAACTGGATCCAAGCGGCGACCGCGAAGCATATTGCGTATCCGGAGGGTCTTCGAGCAAGCTTCTATGGCTATCTCTTCTGGTGCGATAATCTAGGGGGATTCTCCGCAGTCGGTGACCACGGCCAGCGCATCATCGTCATTCCGGAACGTGATCTGATTGTCGTCATGACGGGGACCGAGCCGGAACACGGCCGCATATACGACCATGTCATGCAGATGCTGGCATGTGACTACGAAGGTGGTGACGGCCCCTCCGACGAGAGAGCACTAACCGACTTGTTGACAGAGATGGACCGCGCGCGCCCCGAACCTCGATACATGCCTCGAACTGCCTACGACATCAACGGAGAGACATACACCTTCGTACCGCAGCAGTACTTCGCCCCGACCGAACTGACGCTTCACTTTGCTGATGGAGAGACCTTCAGGCTGGATATCGGGGACGGCAAGGGCCGAAAGAGCACATTGACCGGTTCGCTGAACGGTGAGTTCCTGCTGGGGCAGCTCCCACCGGACAACTTCTACAGCGGCTACCGCGACGCAGGAACGGAAGTGGCGGCGCGAGGACGGTGGACATCTGACAGCGTTTTCGAATGCGAGATCAGACCGCTACGGTACGGCATGTGCCATCGATACGTGGCTACCTTCCATGGTCGGGGACTCCACCTTAACTGCAGATGTCACCGTCGGCAGGAGGCACTGGAGTCCCAGTAGTACGGAGTAGTAACGTGCTGCCAGATGACAGCGAGGATAGCAACGGGTATCATGCCTTGAGGAGCTTAGGCACAAGCTTCTTTACCTTTCGCGTATTCGATGGCTTGCGTTGAAGTCATGTTAAATACCCTGAAAAAGGAACCTTCTTCTACCAATCAAACATCGGGATGAATAAGTGAATTTAAAACACAATCAGACAAAGTTGAATATCTTAGAAAAAGTTCTACCTTTTGATACGCACGGTCTACCACGAATTTAGACGATTAACTGACTAAGTAAAAAATAAGAGATATTTGGCCGACCGCAATGAAAGGTGAAACATAACAATACTCACTTAGGAATTCGGGAAGCTGTTGATGGATTCTTGTTTTCTCTTAAGGCTGAAGGGAAGGCTGATAGAACGGTTGGCTATTACAAAGACTTAATCAAATATTACCTCCGTTACTCTGAAGGCAACAGATGGCCAGACAATGTGTGTGCTATAGATTGATTCTATTCATTCAACATTATTAGGAAGCCTACGGTAAAGATGCTACAGTCTGACCGACGATACGACCCAGTGCGTCGTTGCTACTTCGGTGAACTCATGTGAGGAAGAGTGTCTGCCCTGCTAATTTGTGCTCGCGGATTTCTGCACTAATGAGCACATGTAGCTGTCCATGGTGTTCAGTCTTTCTCGATAAAGGGAAGGGGGTATTTATATGTGAGAGGGGCTTTACAGCCCCTCTCACACTCTCACCATTAAGAGAGAAGCCTACGGGGGTGAGTATTAAGTGAATAACTGCTATAATCGAATGAGAAGAAAGAGGGTAATTCAGAGGGATAAATGACCCAATCAGTCAGAGTACGGTTCGCCCCCAGCCCTACCGGCAGTCCTCACGTCGGTAATATCAGGACTGCCCTGTTCGCCTGGCTTTTCGCCCGGCACAACTCCGGCAGTTTCATACTCCGCATCGAGGATACTGACGTCGCCCGTAAGGTAGAGGGTGCCATCGAAGTCCACATAGACGGTCTGAAGTGGCTTGGACTGGATTGGGACGAAGGACCTGATATCGGCGGCAGCTACGGACCCTACATTCAGTCGGAGCGGGTTGAGATGTACCGTCAGGCTGCCGATAAGCTGGTAACACAGGGAGACGCCTATTACTGCTACTGCTCGCCGGAGCGTCTCGAGGAAATGCGCAAGGAGCAGGTGAGGCGCAAACAGCCTCCCGGCTATGACCGCCACTGCCGCGACCTTACGCCCGAGCAGCGGGCTGAGTACGAAAAAAAAGGTATAAAGCCGGTAGTCCGGTTCAGGACTCCGCTTGAGGGACAAACAGGATTCAATGACATCGTCTGGGGCGAATTGAAATTTGAAAATAATACCCTCGACGACCTCGTGCTGCTCAAATCGGACGGTTATCCTACCTATAATCTGGCAAACGTGGTTGACGACCACGAAATGGAGATAAGCCACGTGATAAGGGCAGAGGAGTTTATCTCCACCACTCCGCATCACGTCCTTTTGTACAAAGCTCTCGGCTACGAGCCGCCGCAGTTCGCCCACCTGCCCAGGGTGCTGGGTTCCGACCGCTCGAAGCTGAGTAAGCGGCACGGCGCGGTCTCCATAGATGAATTCCAGAAGCACGGCTACCTGCCCGAGGCAATGGTGAATTTTCTCGCCCTGCTCGGCTGGTCGCTTGACGATAAGACTGAAATAATGTCCCGCCAGCAGCTGATAGAGGCCTTTACCCTTGAACGGGTCAGCAAAACTGCGGCTATATTCAACCGTGAGAAACTCGACTGGATGAACGGTGTCTATATCCGCAACCTGAGTTTGGATGACTTCATAAACCGCACTATTCCTTTTCTGGACAAGGGCTTACCGAAGTCCGCAAAACGACCGCTGGATATTGATTATGTAAAGAAAATAATGCCCCTGGTACAGGAACGCGCCAAAACTCTCGGTGAGGTACCGGAGCTGGTGCGTTTTTTCTTTGTCGATGAGTCAGATTATGAGACAGACTCATTGGTCGGTAAGGACATGACAAAAGCACTTTCCCTCAAAGCCCTGGAGGTATCGCTCCAACGCCTTGGTAAACTGGAATCTTTCGATACCGAATCCC
>CAZBAN010000005.1:3974-5654 GCA_964489895.1 uncultured Dehalococcoidales bacterium | reverse complement strand
ACACTCAGGGTGGCTGTCACCGGAAGGACGGCAGCTCCGCCGCTGTTTCAGACCATGGAGGTCCTGGGCAAAGAAGTGTGTCTGGACCGGATTAAAGCTGCCCTGGCTAAACTGAACGAATGAGGAGTTTTTCCGATGCCCGACTACGATTATTCAGCTATTAACGACGAGACCCTGAGAGAGGTGTGCTCCAGGACTTTTTACACCGTCGACGGACTCTGGTTCCTTGCCGTCGAAGACAGATACGGCTTCGAGACCGCTTTCGAGATGAACCAGGTCGTCTGGCGTCAGGCAAGCCCGATAATAGGCAGAAGACTGCTGAAAAACCTGGATACGGAAGGCAAACCTCCGCTGCAGTTACTCATGGAACTTATCCACGCCGACCCGTTAATGTACATCCACAGACCGGAGGTAGTGGAGCAGACCGATACCAGAGCCGTATTCCGCTGCAGGGAATGCCCGATACAGGCGGCCAGGATAAGGGACGGCAAGGGCGTTTATGACGGGATACCGGGTTGCTCGCTGCTCTTTGAATCTTACGCTGAAATAATAGACCCTCGCATAATCGTGACCTGCAATGCCTGCGCCCCGAATCCGGTTTCACCGGAATACTGGTGCGAGTGGGTATTTGATATGCCCGGCGATGAAGAGACCGAAGATGGGACAGCCGACTGAGCCGGGATACGTCTCTTTGTACCGTTCCGGCGAGCTGGCACGCCGGGTTGAAGCACTCGAAGCCAGGCTTGCCGCCTGTGATATATGCCCCAGGGAGTGCGGCGTAAACCGGCTTGAAGGCGAAAGAGGGTTCTGTCACTCAGCCTATCTGCCCGCCGTTTCTTCAGTAAACGCTCATCACGGGGAAGAACCCGTTCTGTCAGGAAATCGCGGCTCCGGCACAATCTTCCTCGGCAACTGCAACATGAGGTGCGTCTTCTGCCAGAACTACCAGATCAGCCAGGACCCGGAGACACAGCGCAACAACGAAATCGACTGCCGTTCCCTAGCCGAAAATATGCTTTATCTCCAGGACGAGTTGGACTGCCATAATATCAATCTCGTCTCCCCCACTCATTTCGTCCCCCAGATAGTTCGGGCATTACTGGAAGCGGTACCGATGGGACTCCGTTTGCCGCTTGTTTACAATACGGGTAGTTACGACTCGCTCGAGACTATCAGGACACTGGACGGTATCATAAGCATCTACCTGCCGGATATTAAATATTCATCGGATGAATGGAGTAAGAAGTATTCACAGGCGCCGGACTACGTAAAGCACTCCCGCGCCGCCATCAAGGAGATGTACCGGCAGGTAGGGAACCTGGTAATTGATGATAGCGGGATTGCCGTGAAAGGAACGATTGTCCGCCACCTTATTCTGCCCAACGGACTGGCAGGCAGTGACGACTCTCTGAGATGGCTGGCTAGTGAGATATCGCCTCTGGTGACGGTAAGTATTATGTCCCAGTACTACCCTACTCTCAACGCTCGGAAGCACCGTGAACTTTCGAGAGGGGTGTCATCAGGCGAGTATTATTCGGTGGTAAAGCTGGCAAACGAGCTGGGACTTGAAAACGGCTGGATACAGAATATGGAGTCGAAGAAGTACTACCTGCCCGACTTTTCCAGCGAGGACGATCCATTTGACACGACGGTGAATAACCCGCTCTGACAGGCCAGCTA
>CAZBAN010000005.1:0-3874 GCA_964489895.1 uncultured Dehalococcoidales bacterium | reverse complement strand
TCACCCCTTACCCCTCTCCAACCAGTACCACTAAGATTGAGTAAGATACTATCCTGGTTGGAGAGGGGGATAAAGGGGGTGAGTAATAATATCAACCGAAACAAAAAGATACCGGCTTATGTTTATGTCTACATTGAGAATCCGTGTTATAATCATTGCACCAACTAGCGAGTACGATTATGAATGAAATGCATGAATCCAACAGGAAATACTGGGATGCTTCGTCTCCAGAGTGGCGGAAGCTGGATGAGGAAGACTGGCGTAAATGCCCGGAACAACCGTCTATTGCCTTCGAAGGCAAAATGCTGGAGATGATTCAGGATTTCGTTGGAGATATGAACGGCAAGAAGTTGTGTATAATCGCCAGCGGCGACAACTACGCCGCCTTCGCCCTGGCGGGAATGGGAGCACAGGTGACGTCAACCGATATTTCCGAGAAGAGGCTGGAAATCGCCAGGGAACGAGCCCGTGTTCTCGGACAGGAGATAAGATTCATACAGTGTGATGCTTCGAATCTTACCCCTGTAGAAGATAATGGCTATGACCTGGTCTGTTCTACTCCCGGCACGTACGTCTGGATTTCCAGCCTTGATAAAGTCTATTCAGAGGTATACAGGATACTCAAACCAGGAGGATTCTTTATTTTTCGGGAAATCCACCCGTTTACCCGCCCATGGAAAGACCAACCGGAATTCGAGATAGAACAACCCTACTTCGAGACTGGACCTTACAAATCCGAAGAGTCCGGTCAAACTACCTATGAGTTTCTCTGGACAATGGGTGATTTTATAAATTCATTAGCCAATAACGGACTGGTTGTCCGCCGCATATCGGAAGAGCCTGCAGAGAAACCGAGTTACTGGGAAGGACGCTATTACGGTAAAGGCGGTGACGAAAGTCTTCTGGACTGGCATGTTAATCCGAGGGCTGCCCTGCCCCAGTGGATGGTGATTGCCGCGCAGAAACCACCCGGTTGATTTTATGATTACATCTACAAGAAATCCGCATATCGTCCAGGCACGTAAGCTAACACAGCGCAAGCACCGCCGGCAGCAAAACCGCTTTCTGGTGGAAGGACTGCAAATACTGGCGATGGCTCTGGAAGTCATGCCCTTTTCCAACCGGATTGAGCCGGTAGAAATCTTCTACAGCGAAAGTCTGTTCACCGGCAAAACGGCTCCGCGCCTGCTGGATGAGCTGACCGCAGCCGGAGGCGTACCAATCGAAGTTTCACCCGATGTGCTGAACACGCTGTCCGAAAGGGACAAGTCCCAGGGCCTGGCCGTCACCTTCACACTTGACAGGCTTGAATGGGAATATGATGAACTGCTGGATTTCCTGGCGCCGCCACGCCGTCGCACCTCCACACCGTTAACCCGCCTCACGCTCGTTCTCGATAAATTACAGGACCCCAGCAACGTGGGAACCATCATCCGAACCGCCGATGCCGTGGGGGCGGCTGCCGTCATTATGTTTGAGCCCTGCGTCGACCCGTTTGACACCAAAACTGTCCGCGGGACGATGGGTTCGCTTTTCACCGTCCCGTTCACACGGGTTCAGGAGCCGGACAAGGTTTTGTCTCAACTGCCGAAACTCGGTTATCGTCTCGTGGGCGCCGATGCCTCCCTCGGCGAGACCGCCTACACCGGTAATACGCTCGCCGATTCGGTAGCCCTGTTTCTGGGTAACGAAGCCCGCGGACTCAGTCCTGAACTGCGTCGCCGCCTTGACGCTTACGTCAGCCTTCCCCTCAGAGGTCATGCCGAGAGCCTTAATGTCTCCGTAGCCGGGGGAGTGCTGATGTATGAGTGGCTCAGGCAATCTCAGGTATTGAAGAATCAACCTGATAAACGAGTGGTATCCTAAATTTCCTGCCTACTTGCCCTTTCCCTCTTTGAAGGAAAGCGCGCCGGTGGGACAAACGCTGACGCAATCCGCGCAGTCACGGCACTCCGTCTCGCCCAGAGGCTTGTCTCTGAAAGCGGCGACAACTCTATCGAAACCGCGGTGGGCAAAACCCAGTCCTGCCTTTTCCTTCTGTCGGCACACCCAGACGCACCTGCCGCAGAGCACGCACTTGTTCGGGTCGTAGATAAACTCGGGATGGCTGTCATCGACTGGCAACTCACGCAGGATTTTACTGAAACGCTGTGTTTTCAGCTTTATTTTCAGATGGGAGGCTATTTTCTGAAGCTCACAGTTGCCGTTTGCCAGACAGTGAGCGCAGTCCACCGGATGACTCGCCATAATCAGCTCGAAACCGGTATAAACCAGCCTCAGCGCTTCCTTGCCCCTGGTGTTCACCACCATCCCTTCCCTTACCGGCTCGGTGCAGGCGGTAACCGGCCTATCGTAGCCCTCTACCTCGACAAAACACAGGCGGCATGACGCCGACGGCTCAGCCTTTTCTCTGATAGCGCACAGGTTGGGGATATAGATACCGTTGTCCAGCGCCGTCCAGAGAAGGTTGTCACCCTCGCTGGCGGTAATTTTCTTGCCATCGATAGTCAGGGATACCTTTTTCATTACTCCTTTTTATATCCCGGCACCTCGCTGGGCGGGGATAACTTCACGATAGCGTTATACTGAGGCGGGCAACTGGTGAGGCAGGTGCCGCACTTGACGCACTTTTCCTGGTCGATTACCTTGATTCTCTGCTTGTTGGGTGATATCGCTTCTACCGTACAGGTGCCGATACAGGCATCACAGGAACGCTCTCACCTGTCGGGCAGAATGTAGTAAGCGATTAGCTCCTGGCACATTAAAGCCGGACAGCGCTTTTCCACGATATGAGCTTCATATTCGTCTCTGAAATAACGCAGGGTGGTCAACACTGGATTGGGGGCAGTCTTTCCCAGGTTGCAGAGAGAACCTGCCTTAACGTCCTCCGCCAGACTGGCAAGCAGGTCTATGTCGCCCGGCTCTCCCTGTCCACTGGTGATTCTATCCAGGACTTCCAGCATCTGCTTCGTGCCCAGTCGGCAGAAGGTACACTTGCCGCAGGACTCTCTCTGGGTAAACTCCTGGAGATAACGGGCTATCTCCACCATGCAATCGTCCTCGCTGAGCACGACCATTCCCCCGGAGCCCATCATCGCCCCGGCTTCACGAAGGGAATCGAAGTCGATGGGTAAGTCCAGGACGGACTCAGGCAGGCAGCCGCCGGAAGGTCCCCCTATCTGCACCGCCTTGAAGCGCCTGCCACCCGGGACACCGCTGCCGACGTCGAAGATAACCTGACGCAACGTGGTACCCATCGGCACCTCCACCAGTCCGGTATTGACCACTTCTCCCGCCAGGGCGAAGACCGCCGTCCCCTTGCTCTTTTCGGTGCCGATGCCGCTGAACCACTCCCCTCCTTTAACGATGATGTGGCGTATCGCGGCAAGGGTCTTCACATTATTGATAACCGTCGGCTTACCGTGGAGACCACTGGTCGCTGGATAGGGAGGGCGATACCTCGGCATACCCGGTTCTCCCTCCAGCGAGGCTATGAGAGCCGATTCCTCGCCGCAGACAAAGGCTCCCGAACCCCGGAAAAGCTGGATATCGAAATTATATCCGCTGCCGAGGATATTCCTGCCCAGCAAGCCCTGTTTCTTCGCCTGCTTGAGGGCAACCTGTACCCGGTGCACGGCGAGGGGGTACTCGGCACGGACGTATATATATCCGTAGCGGGCACCGATAGCATATCCTGCGATTATCATTCCCTCAAGTACCGAATGCGGGTCGCTTTCGAGAATATCCCGGTCCATAAAGGCGCCGGGGTCTCCCTCGTCGCCGTTGCATATCACATATTTAGGCTTGCCGGGGGCATTACGGCAGACTTCCCATTTCTGCCCGGTCGGATATCCGGCGCCGCCCCTGCCTCTCA
>CAZBAN010000004.1:41188-50132 GCA_964489895.1 uncultured Dehalococcoidales bacterium | reverse complement strand
TACAGCCTGGTGACCGTGTTCGGGAGAAACGCCGTACCCGGGCCACTTCGTCTGTCTCGGTTCCAGATATTCCATTACTTTACCAGGCGAAAACGGTTGCACATAATAAATAGAATCCGGAGCGAAATCAACAATGGTCTTCTTGGTTGCCGCCAGCCACTTGTCATAGTCGTAATAGGAGGCTGCGGGTTGTATTCCGACATACTTTGCCGGGAAGTAGCTGAAGCTCATTTCGATAGGTACCCTATCCGGTATTTTCAGGTGAATAGCGTCCATAACCCGCTGGTTTCTTTCCTTCCATAACGCCTCGGTCTCTTTATCCATTTATACTCCCTTTCAAGCAATCCTTCGGACATTGACGTAATACTGGTAGTAACATACCGTTTTTGAGTATCTTATTATTTATAGACGCCGTATTCCTTGGTGAAGTCAATCATCGCTTTGAGATTTTCCGGTTTTGACTTCTCCGGTGAACTCCTGGGACAGACGATGAGGCCGCCGTCTTTCCCAATATCATCGATCAGTTTCTTGCAATAGTCCTTGACTTCCTGTACTGTCCCTGCATGCAACAGGGTTGCCGGAACGTTGCCTCTGATGCACATATGGTCTTTCAGAATTTCCTTTGCCTTATATATATCAGTGGAGTCCAGATGGGCAACTACTTTACCTCTGGGTAATTCCAGCAGGTATTCCAGCCTCTGGGTATAGCTGCCTTCAAAGAAAACGCAGGGTGTGTACCCTTTATCAACCAGAGCCAGGATAACCCCTTTCAGCCCGGGCCAGTAGAATCTTTCGAACTGCTTCAAGGACATAAATCCATCCGCACCTCTGTGCAGGTATAATGTTGCCCGGGGATTTTCACCCGGCGGCGGCATCATTTTAATTCTCCCCAGTGATTTTTCAAGCTGTTGCTCACAGCCTTTTAATAGCTGTTCAGGCCGCTCATACATATCAAGCATCGCCCCGCGCATACCTCTCAACGAGTCTGAAAAGACATCGAAAGGAGCTCCGCCGCCTATACCACCAACCGGAAAACCCAGCTCTTCGATTTCTTTACTGAATTCTGCCATTTTCGGCCGCCATTCAGCCCACTCACGAGCCGCTTTCTTGAGCGTCTCGACCGCTTTTTCAACATCCGGTCTCGCCAGCGCCTCACCAAGAGCCAACGCCCCGAAAGTGCCGAAGCCTGATAACATCGATAGAGGCGGTAGATTTTTAAAAGGCTCCATCACGCCTAGGGTACGCGGCAGAAGCACCCGCAATGCGTAATCGGAAGGGTCTTCGAAGTATGCGTCATATTCATCCCCTTTCATCCATTCGCCTTCTACAGCCTGGTGACCGTGTTCGGGAGAAACGCCGTACCCGGGCCACTTCGTCTGTTTAGGCTCCAGGTACTCCATCACCTTTCCTGGCGAGAATGCCTGCACGTAATAGACGGAGTCCGGCGCGAAATCAACAACGGTCTTCTTGGTTGCTGCCAGCCACTTGTCGTAGTCATAATAGGCAGCTGCGGGTTGTATTCCGGCATACGTGGCAGGAAAGTAGCTGAAACTCAATTCGATAGGTACCCTATCCGGTATTTTCAGGTGAATAGCATCCATAACCCGCTGGTTTCTTTCCTTCCATAGCGCCTCGGTCTCTTTATCCATTAATACTTCCTTTCAAGCAATTCTTCGGACATTGATGTAATGCTGGTAGCAGTATACTGTCCGTTGCTATTTTACTATCTGTAGACACCGTACTTTTTAGCAGATTCTATCATTGCTCTGACGTTTTCCGGTTTGGCGTCGTTGGTTATTCCGGTATTGGTACTCAGGATGAACCCCCCGTCTCTGCCAACGGTTTCAAACAATCGTTTACAGTGTTCTTCTATTTCCTGAGGTGCTGCAGCCTGCAGCATCGAGTGAGGTATGCCGCCCATAATGCATGAATGACCACCCAGGACTTCCTTTGCTTTATACAGGTCGGTCATAGCAAAACGGGCGACAGTCTTGCCCCTGGGCAGTTCGCGGAGGTACTCCAGACGTGAAGTCCAGTCCGCTTCATAAAGTGGTATATAGACAAGTCCCACGTCTGCCATACCTTCTGCAACCGCTTTCAGCCCGGGCCAGTAGAATTTCTCAAACTGCTTCGGTGACATGAGTTCATCCGACCCGTTATGAAGATAGCTTCCCACTCTTTTTGGGTTCCCCCGTTTACTGCGGAGGGTTGCGGCCCCGGCTTCAATCGCCCCGGGCAGAAGCATTTCGCAAATCCTGAGTAGCTTGTCGGGGTTCTCGAACATATCGAGCATCGTCCCCCTCATTCCCCTCAGGTAGTCCGAAATCGTATCGAATGGCGGGGCTACACCTCCGTGATGCAGGGTCGGATAACCGAGCGTTGCCATCTCTTCTTCAAAGTCGCCCACAGCCGCGATATATTTCTGGGCTTCCTGGCCGGCTTTAAATATGGCTTCGAAAGCCTGGATTATATCCGGTGAAGAAAACGACATCGCCCGCATTGCCATCGTGGAGCTTCCCACCAGTGATTGAAGAGGAGGGAGCTTGGAGAACGACTCCAAGTTATTCCAGACCCGTGGAAGATAGTATCGCAGGATAAAATCCCCCGGGTCTGAAAAAAATACATCATATTCATCTGCTTTCAGCGGTTCGCCCTCTATGAACTGGTGCATGGTGTTAGGACCAAGTCCGCCTCCAGCCCACCTGTACAGTTTCGGAGAGAGTGTTTCGAGGGCAGTCCCCGAGCCTCCCGCACCCGGGGCTATAACATCCGGTTCGAGCTCGATAATCGTCTTTTTAGTTGCTTCTCTCCAGGCCTGGTGATTATAGAAAGAATCGGCAACCGTTATTCCATCCACGTATCTGGCAGGGAAGTAGTTTGTTGCCAGAACAACCGGCACCCTGTCCGGCTTTTTCAGTTCGATAGCGTCTCTTAATCTCTTTTCCCTTTCTTCATACAGCTCTTCTGGAGACTTATTCATTTTATTTAACCCCCAGCAATTCTTTTAACCTACGTTACACCCACTGCGATGTATCTATTAAGTATGCCAGCCTAAGAGCACTCGCTATACAATTGAAACTTTCACTTTAAAACCATATTAATTATACACGCCGTATTCTTTAGTGAAATCAATCATTGTCTTGAGATTTTCAGGCTTCACCTCATCCAGAGAACTTCTTGAGGAAACTATCAAGCCACCATCTTTACCAACCACGTCGATAAGCTTTTTCACGTAGTTTTTTACGTCATCAGGTGTTCCGGTCTGCAATAAGGAGGCAGGAACATTGCCTCTGAAACACATATGGTCTCTGAGGATTTCCTTAGCTTTGAAAATATCGGTCGAATCAAGATGGGCAACAACCTTACCTCTGGGTAACTCAAGAAGGTACTCCAACCGAGAGGTATAATCACCTTCGAAGAATACACAGGGTAAATATCCGGCATCTACGAAGGTTACAATAACTTTTTTCAAACCCGGCCAGTAGAAAGTCTCGAACTGCTTGAGTGACATAAAGCCATCTGCTCCTCTATGGAGTGCCATAAAAACCCTTGTTTTTCCATCCCCTGGTCCCATTGCCTTTATCATTTCCAATGATCTTGCCAGTTGCCGTTCGCAGGCTTCAAGGAGCTTATCCGGCCTTTTGTACATATCAAGCATTGAACCGCGCATTCCCCTTAACACATCCGAAACTGCGTCGAAGGGGGCTCCGGCACCACCTCTCCCCCACACCGGGAAGCCTATTTTTTCAATTTCATTATTGAATTCCGCCATTTTGTGTTGCCACTTAAGAATTTCACGCCCGGCATTTTGAAGTTTCTCGATAGCACTGGCGATTTCCGGGGTGGCAAAAGCTGCGGCTAGACCCATGGGCCCCATAAAACCGGAGGCCATAGCTGCTATCGACGGCAGGAGTTTGAAAGGCTCCATCGCCCCACAGGTGCGGGGCAAAAGGACTCGTAATGCGTAATCGGCGGGGGTATTAAAGTATGCATCATACTCATCCCCTTTCATCCATTCTCCTTCAACAAACTGGTAAGAATGCTCCGGTGATACGCCGTGGCCAGGCCACTTCATTTGCTTAATATCGAGATACTCCATTGCTTTCCCCGGTGAAAACGGTGTTACGTAGACTACATCCGGAGCGAAATCCACACAGGCTTTTTTAAAAGCCTCCAGCCACTTATCATAGTCATAATATGAAGCCGAGCAGGGTATTCCACTCCACCTCGCTGCAAAACAGCCAAAGCTTGCCTGAACTGGAACTCTATCCGGTATTTTTAAAAGGATTGCATCGGTCACCCTTTTATCTCTTTCTTGGTATAGTTCCTCGGGCGTCTTTGCCATCTCAACTTACTCCAACCCACTGTTTGACCAGGGCTACCGCTGTCATAGCGTCCTTGCCATAAGCATCGGCACCGGAATATTTCCTGATATCTTCATCGATTTGACCACCGCCAATCATGATTTTAACCTTATCCCGCAGTCCTGCATCTTTTATTACCTGTACCGTTTCTTTCATCGATTCAAAAGCCAGAGTTAAAAATCCACTCAGACCGACGACGGGAGCTTCTGTCTCATTTATCTTATCGACGAATTTCTGAGGGTCTACGTCTATGCCCAGGTCGTAAACTTCGAAGCCGCTGACATCCAGCATAAATACGACTATATCTTTGCCGATATCATGTATATCACCGGCTACCGTACCGATAATTACCTTACCAAGGTTTTTAGAAGTTACACCTGCTTTCAATTTTGGTTTGACTAATTCGGATACTTGGCTGAAAATTTCTCCAGAGTAGATTAGCTCGGGCAGGAAATATTCACCATCGGCGAATCGCTTGCCGATTATCTCCATCCCGACTCTACCCTCCTCAAGAATCGCCTGAGGGTCCTCATCACTTTCAAGTTTTTCCTGAGTCAACCTCAAGGCTTCATCTTTCTGCAACTCAGCAATGGCATTCGTTAAATCGCTACCCACTTATTTTCCTCCTTAATTTTATTTATTAATATTTGAGACTCACTTATTAGTAGTAGCTTGAGTAGTGAACGTAATGGATAATGTGAATTACCGGTAATTTTCTTTGTCTTCACATTCCTGGCAGTAACCTTCCAGATATAACTCGGCTTTAGTTACCTTGAAGCCATGCTCACGCCATACTGCCTCGATTAACTTCTGGAAATGGGGGGTTTGAAATTCCAGAATTTTACCGCATCCCTGGCATATCAGGTGCTGATGGTCAGACGCCTGTTTAGTCTCGTAATAGCACCGAAGTCCGCCTAATCTCATCTCATCAATCAGCCCCAGTTCCTTAAATAGATTAAGGCTACGATATACCGTAGCCTGACTGATTGACTCGTCTCTTTCGATAGCACGACGATAAAGCTCTTTGGCATTAAGGTGCCCTTCAGAATCACTCAACATGTCCAGAAGCAAACGCCGCTGATATGTCAATGGATGGCCTTTTATCGGGTTGGCCTTATAGCGATTGCGACTCATTCTCAACCAAATATAACAACTGATACTATCCTTTGTCAACGCAAGGTATGGACAAAAGGTAATTGAAGGCGCAGCCCGTTTGTTCTTAAGATATGGTTTATTGGCGCAGGGCTAAATTACGCCCCTGTAGTTTACGCATGTAGAACTTATATCCCTGGTATTCGAGCTCTACAATATCACGCTTTTTGATAAGATACTGGACAGTATCCCAACCGGAACCAGCCTTTTTTAATAATTCCGCCACAGCATCCTCTCTCATCGGGTGTACCGCTGTAATGCTAAGCAAATCCTCCTGGACGTCGCCTGTACAGGAGAAAGCATTTCCCTCATATCCAATCAGGTATTCCACTTCGCCCAGCTTTTCTTTAAAAATCTGGTATGCCGCATTTACAGTTTGCTCAGCGGCAGGTTCTACACGTTCTGCAGGTGGCCTGGTGGGGATGGCAACGTAAGCTATAGCTGGCTTTAATACTGCTAGAAACCCGGCTATTCTCTCTATCTCACCGAAGTCATCGTTAATGCCTTTAACCAGCATGGTCTCTGTCGTCAGTTCACCTTCAAACGCTCTGGCAAATTCGGACACCCCCTGTAAAACCTTTTCAAGCTTCAGCAGTTTATGCGGCTTATTGACCTTGCGCCACGTTTCTTCACCGACAGCATCCACCTTCAGCGATACCCAGTCGGCTTTCAGCAGGTTTTGTTTCACACCTTCATGCCAGAGTAGCGAACCGTTGGTAATAACGGCAACCTTCATTCCCAATCTCTTCAGGGCGTCTATTGCACCACCAAGATTGAAATCCAGAGTAGGCTCGCCATTCGGAACAAAGGTCACATAGTCTGCTGAATCTCCCCTTTTTCTGACCTGGTCAAGTTTCGTCACCGTCTTTTCCGTTATCTTGGCGACCGTATAGAATTGTCTCGGTTCGTTCTCCACCTTGAGAGTCTTCCCCAACTGGCAATAGACGCAGGAGTAACTGCATAACTTAGGAGGGACGTTGTTTATCCCCAGGCTGCGGCCTAACCGCCTGGATGGTACGGGGCCATAAATAATAGAATCAGACAATATCCTGTCTCCACTGTCGGCGACATTGCCGTCCCTTCCGGCGTCCGCAGCCCCATGACCTTCCCCAACCCATTCCCCTTATAATGAAGCCCATACCGGCAAATTTTCGGAGTATTTCCGACATATCGTCTGACTCCACACCGTCACCAAAGATATCGTCGCCGGATGCCGTACTTCGTGAAATGCCTGAAAACCTTGTCAGGCTATCGTAACGCCATCTCGTTTCCTCGTTACCCAGTACCTCATAAGCCTCGTTTATTTCTTTGAACTTCGACTCCGCTTCCTCGACGTTTCCGCGATTATGGTCCGGATGGTGCTGCAAAGCTAGCTGGCGGAATGCCTTCTTGATATCTTCAGCACTGGCATCTACATTTACACCCAGTATCCCGTAATAGTCCTTCAAATCCACGCCTACTCCCTCTTCACGAATATCTTGATGCTCCGTATGTCACCGACACCTTTGAGACAGGATGCTATAGCCAGTAGCACATTTGTAATAATCTGTTTGGGGAATAGAGTCAGAGTTATGGGTATATTATTAACGTAAAGGGATGTACGTTCCTTTTGAGGTTTTATGAAACCCTTCTCCAGTAAATCTACCAGAGAGCCCATGTCATCCGGGGAAAATTGTCTTGTCCTGGTCTCCAGAGGCTCATCAGTTACGATGGCTATTAGCTTTTTGAGACCCTTGATGAGAGCGCCACCACCCTTATGGTGAACCTCTATTTTGGGTGTGTCTCCCTGTTCAAAGTCTTCTGCCAGTATGATGTCGTAATCTTCACCCAGAAGTCCCTGAATTTCATCAATGGTCGCTTCCCGGGATACAGGCTTGATGAGCATAATTTCGTCAGGCGAGCTGGCTACCGTAGCTTCGCTGCCGGCTTTTATATGATGCCAGCTATCCTTACCGGGTTTATCTAGGTCGGCTTTCTCAGGGACACGCTCGATGGTCGCCACCCGGTAACCACGTGATTTCAATTCCTGAATGAGTTTCTCAATGAGAGTTGTCTGACCCGATTTTGATTTACCGATTATGGAAATAACGGGAGCCATTATCTTGTCCTTCTCAATAATTACGGTAGGCTTTTTTCCAGGGCTCTCTTTGTAGTGCCATATAGTCCCTTATGGCTGTTTTCAGGGTATCCGCTGCGAGTAGAGCGCAATGCTCACTTTCTTCAGGCAGTCCTCCCAGTGCGTTCAGGATGTCCTGCTGGCTTATCTTTATAGCTTCAACGATGCCTTTTCCCTTTGCCATTTCGGTCATCATGCTGCCGGAGGCAATGCTGGTACCGCAGCCGTCGGTCATAAACTTGATATTGGCAATCCTGTTATTATTTACCTTCAGCCATACCTCCATCGTGTCACCGCATGATCCGGTAACCCTGGCGAATCCGTCAGCATTTTGTACGGTGCCCACGTTCCTCGGGTTCATGGCGTGGTCAATCGCCGTCTCGGCGTACACTTTGCTGGCATCCGCTATTATCTGCGCTTGAAGGTCATCCCATTCAGATGACATAGTATCGCCTCCTGTGTTACCTAGCATTAGAACCATCGACTGTTCCGGAGATTCGCCCAGCGATAAGGCTAGTGGCTGAAATACTGCTTCTTAAGCCCCTTTATCAATCCTTCTTGTTCTCTATTTCCTCCATTCTTGCCTCTATTTCCTTAAGGTCTTCTCTAATAGACTGAGCCATTCCCTTCAAATAGTCAAGCTCTTCTTCACGGGTTGTTTCAGGGGTAAAGGGAGCGGGCCGATAGTAAGGTGTGGCAAATCCTCTCCCGGCGTACGTGGGCCATGTCCGATGTAGCGGAACAGCGCAGAAACCCCTGCCGCCTCCGGTCATCGGGCCCATTCCCCACGGACCGGTACCATTAAATCCTGGCATAGGTCACCTCCTTGATTATTCCTTTTGTTCGCCTTCAAGCTCTCGCATCCTGGACTCAATCCGGTCCAACTGTTCCTTTGCTGCCTCCGCCTGATTTTTCAGGTAATCAAGCTCCTCTTCTCTTGTCATTTGAGGCATAAAGGGTTCGTAACCAGGAGCGGGTGGTCCTTGGCTATACATGGGAGACTCGTACGCCCAGGTTGGGGGATATCCGGCATTGTTCAAGAAATAAGCATGTCGTGGCAGTCCTCCTCTACCTATCCCCACGTACGGCCAGGGCGGAGAAGCACCACGAAAACCAAATCCCCATCCTCCTCCTCGTCCGAAACCTCTTCCTCTTCCGAATCCGTTAGGCATTTTCTACCTCCTGTCCTTTCATAGTGATTTTTACCTCTGGATATAACGGGGCGTATACCAGCGCCAGTTAAAACCACGGCCTGAGCCGCGTCCCCAACCTTGTCTCCAGCCAAAGCCAAACCAGCGTCTTCCGGGTACCG
>CAZBAN010000004.1:10851-41088 GCA_964489895.1 uncultured Dehalococcoidales bacterium | reverse complement strand
CCGCGTCCCCAACCTTGTCTCCAGCCAAAGCCAAACCAGCGTCTTCCGGGTACCGGGAATGCGAAACCGGGTCGACCAGAGCCTGAACAGTAACCGGCACCTCTGCCCGTCATCGGCCCCATACCTCTGGGTCCAGTTCTATCTCCGAACGGCATCTACCTCACCTCCTCTTGGTCAGATATTGTTTTATTTTCATAGTATTCATTTTTCACCGGCCACGACCTCCCCGGTGACGCTTTCGCCAATTGCCCCCTCCCCACGCCATCCCGGGTGGCACAATAGGCATAATACTTGGCGTATCGCACTGAGGACAAATTTCGGGCGGTTCGGATATCATGGTCTCGAAGGGTACGTTCCATTCATGGCCGCTTATGCATCTGAAACGGCTCTCCGCCATTTCAAAGTTACCACCTTCGATACGTATTGCCTCGCCATTGAGCAGGGCATTGGCTATCTTCCGCCGGGCTGAATCCAGTATGCGGGAGAAGGTGGTCCTTGAGACATTCATTCTCCGGGCGCACTCCTCCTGCTCCAGTCCTTCCTGGTCCTTGAGCCGTATTGCCTCAGCCTCTTCGATAAGAAGATTGACTTCATTAAGTCTGGCTGCCGATATCCCCTCGGGCTTGAAATAGTTCACGGGTGGGATAGAGCTTACTTTACGCCATAAATGTCGTCTACCCATTGTGTCCTTCCATCATAATTATGGGCTTAAGTCCCTAATAACATTATTTTGCACTTATGCCCACAATAATTATACATATTCAGTTATATTCTGTCAAGATAAATTTTATGAGGTATTATTCGGTTTTGGTTGAAAGAAGTACTCTCCCCCTTTATCCCCCTCTCACACAGTTCCATGATATGATAAACGATTATTCTTCAGTGTGAGAGGGGGAAAATTTTATGAGAGGGGGCGAAGCCCCCTCTCTCTACTAACTCCCCTCTCCAGCCGCGAGAGTTGTTCTATTTATTTACAATGGTTCTGGCTGGAGAGGGGTCAGGGGTGAGGTAAATATTAACAACCAACTGCAAACAGAACCTTTTTTGAGAGTTCTTGTTGTACTTGATTTACTGAAACGTCATTGCTATGAACGTAGCGATGAATCAAACTTCTTAGTCAGCCGGTGGGAGGCATGCGAATGCCGTAAATCGTGGAACCTAAAGCAAATTTATCACTTCACGAATATCACTGATGATTTTACCGTGTGTTAAAGCATATTCCTTAATATCTTCACCGGGCTGGTGATAGATTGCGGCGTCTTTTTCCGGTAGAACCAGTACAGGAAACATGCCTGAATTATAGGCACCTTCCATTTCATTGCTTCCACCGTTACCTACATATACACATTCCTCTTCCCTGACCTTTAGCTCTTTCACGGCCAGCTGGTATATTTTCACATCAGGTTTTTTAAGCTTAGCGGATGCAGAAAATACAGTAGCATCGAATAACGGTTGAAAAGAAGTATCCTTCCATATACCAGGCTCCGAGGGACTGCAATCACTGATAAGACCTATCTTGATACCCATCTTCCTCAGTTCAGTTATTGTTTCCAGCGAATGTTTTCTGGGTGACATCATTGATTGCTTAAGAAAATCATGTCTGATCCGGGTCGCCCTGGATACTTGTTCTTCATTTATTCTGGCATTCATTTTGTTACAGATGTACTCAATATTATCCCGGATTGTTTCGAAAACACCGATATTCCTTTCATAAACAGTATCGAACCACATTTTACTGAACTCATCGGAAGGGACAGATAATGCTTCAGACATTTTCCCGGCTGTCCGTTCATATGGCGGACCTGTAATGTCCGGCACTAGTGTCCCGAAAAGGTCAAATATTACGGCAGAATAATTCATGAAAATCTATCCTTTTCCAAACAAAGGTAAGGTTATTATTTTACCCGCTCCACCATCAATACAGGCTTCTCCATATTCTTCACCAAACAGCTTTCGGGTTCCGTCCCCACTGCAGTGGCATGGAGCTACATTTCTCACACCTGACTGGCGGAACTCCTCGATAACGGATTGAACCTGGTGGGTAGATGCTCCGGACATGTGAAAACCGCCAATTACCAGGTATACAGGTTTCCCTGCCAGCATGCCCGTTGCTCTGCGTATGATTTTCACGATACCGGGATGAGCACAGCCGGTTATCACCACCAGACCCTGGCTGGATACTACTATCAGTGACTGCTCCTTTATCCCGTCACCCATCTCACCGGTAGTATATACACCGGTGAATAACTCTTCAGCTTCAGAAACCTTCACTACCTCTGCTCCAAATGACCTTACCGTGTCCTTGAAGTTGCCAGGAAATGACGCTGGAACGTAAACGATAACATCGCTGTTCTCTTCCAGAAAGCCGCCGAGTCCCCCGACATGGTCACCGTGGACGTGTGACAGGACAATAGCATCAATCTCCTCTGGAGCAATCTTTAACTTTTTCATGTTACTGAGCAGTGTACCGCTATCACCGCCGGTATCAAACAAGATGGTCTTTTCAAGCCCTTCTACCAGGCAGGAAAACCCCCACCTCGTCTCCAGACGCGGGTCATACTCATTGTTGTCGTAAACGACGGTAAGTTTCAATTCGACCTCAGCCTCAGCGGTGGGCTCGGGCAAAGAGGTATCGGTTGTGGTCTGTGGCAGCTTTGTTATCATTTTACACGCAGGACTCTCTGGCAAAAAGCGCTGCCCCCAGGGCACCCGTAATCTGCGGTTCTTCGGGGATTACGACTTTCATACCGAGTTCCTCTTCAATCGCCCTGACCACCCCCTGATTTCTGGCTACTCCTCCTGAGAAAATGATTGATTCTTCATAACTTATCTGCCCCGCATTACCCATGCTGATAACCCTTTTTGCGATAGCCTTGCTCATACCATTAGCTATATCTTCCCTGGACCTGTTTTCAGCAATAAGAGAAAGTATCTCTGATTCTGCAAATACTGTACAGATGCTGCTAAGATTGCAGGGATTCCGGGATTTTACTGAAAGAAGACCAAGCTCTTCTATAGGGATATTTAGAATTCTTTCGGTCAGAACCTCCAGGAATCTGCCTGTTCCGGCAGCACATTTGTCATTCATCTCAAACCTGACAACCCTGCCTTCTTCATCAACCTGAATTACCTTACTATCCTGGCCGCCTATATCGATAATCGTCTTTACTTCCGGAAGCAGTATCTTCGTCCCCCTTGCATGACAGATTATCTCCGGTAACGCTTTATCGGAAGCCGTATAAGACCTGCGTCCGTAACCGGTTGTAACCGTGTATTTAATTGCGCTTTCCGACTTCAGGCTTTTATCCAGAGCCAGCTTCAGAACATCAGCCCCGCTCCTGTTCCGGTCAAAACCCGTCGGTATCATTGAAAAGGCTAAAATATTAGCCTCCTCATCGATTATTACCGCCTTGGTGGCAACCGAACCTATATCAATTCCTGCAAACATTATCCGGTTAATACTTCCTCATTTTCATTATCTCGCATATGCTTTCTATCCTGGTTCTCAAAGCTTCAGGACTGTAATCCCTGTCGTCCCAGTTGTCTCCCTCGATGTAAAACACCGGTAATTTGGTCTTGTCTTCCACTATCCTTGCCAGCAACCGGTGGCTGCTTCCCAGCCAGCGGTCGAAGTCCATAAATCCAAAAAGCATGCCATCGAAATTATGTGTTTGGAGCTTCTCACAGATTTGTTCAGCCTGATAACCAGGATTGACCATTCCGGAAGTCCTCAACCAGCTTTCAGCTGCAACCATATACGGGTCCGTGAATTTTGGAGGCTGGAGCTGTTTTTTCGTCAGGATAAAGAACTCGCTAAGCGGTATCCCTACCCCGTTTTCCTCAAAAATCTTTCCCAGCCACGGAATGGTTGGATGCAAGCTGTAAATCAATAGCTTGGGGGCTCCTTCGGGGAGTATTCCCTGTCTGTTATTTACCCTCTCTCTAATTTCTCTAAGGGTAATATCCAGGGCTTCGTCCAGGTGCTCGATACCCGTGTTGAACGGCAGGAAAAGTCCCTCCCAGAACAGGCGTCCGCTCACCGCTCCCAGAGGCTGTGGGTCGGCTGTCATCAATACAGCCAGCTCCGAAAGTTTTGCAGCGTACCTCTGCCAGAACGCGATTACTTCCTCAATTTTGCTCTCCTCAACTTTAATGCCTATCTCTTTCTGGGTGAACTCAAATCCGTCTTTCATCTGTGCCGCCAGGTACTCAACCCTCTCGATAACCTCGTCTTCCACGACCCCCAGGGACTGGTCATGGGGCATTCTCGTTATATAGGTCTTCCACTCGGGGTCATAGTAAAGGCGGATAAATTCATCCGTTTTCGGTCCCTCATCGCATACAAAACCCCATATCCAGTTAATATCGGGTGAAGGAATAATTCCGAATCTCCGGGCGGCATACCTGGTCTTGTTCAGAGCGCAGTGACGGCACCCGTAGGATATTCCCGTCCTCTCAGCTTCCTCCAGGTACGGATACAGCTTGTGAAATAATCCGTTCATCACAAAAGTCAGAAAAATATCAGGGAAAGAAACGAAAACTTTATCGGGCGCGGCTAATTTCAAAGCGTAATAGAAGTGAAGGGTGGCGGGGAGAATGCCGTAGACTATCTTTACACCATTCCTTTTATATTCTTCAGCTCTTGCCAGGTCTATGGTCTCCCTTACGAAACACCCCAGCAGCTTCCTGATACCTTCAAGCTCTACGGCATAATAGGCAGGAATATGCTCTTCCGTGGCGAATCTTATATCCTCTTCCGTCAGACCGATTTTCTTTGATGCCATACGCCATCCAGAAAGGTATTCGGCTATTTCATCTTCTTCGAACCCTGTTAACCTCAAGAATTCCTCGTATATGTCCTTTGCCATCTTACTTAACACCTCTCTGTTTAACTGACTCAATAAAGCTCTCGACCCTCGTTATCAGCGGCGCCATGGCTTCCCTCGAATATTCGTATGAAGATTCGAGTTTCAGGAACGGTATACCGATTTCATCCATTTTCTTGGCTACAACGGAGCATTCAAGATTGTAGACTTCCTCGAAAGTCAGCTGGTACCATATCACGCCATCAATACTAAAGTCTTTCACCATCCCTTTGACATAGTTAATCCTCTCTTCCCACGCCGGCTGAAATATCGATGGCGGTATCCTGCCTGAAAAATACGTATCAGCCAGGTTACTCAATAGCTCGCCATCCGTATCTACATTACATTCGCAATGCCTCATACCTTCATCCAGTAACTCGGCTGCTATCACTCCGCCTGATGACTCGACCAGTCCCGGCACCACGTAATCGCCAACTCCTACCACATGCCCGGCAAGCAGTATCCTGGGAGTACCTTCCGTATATGTATCACCGTTATTCTCCAGGTATCTATAGATACTATCAAGCTTCGGCAATAATTCTGCCGGGTCAGAATAAAAAGTATAATGGTTAAGTTTTATATAGTCGCCTCCGCTCAAGGGCAAAGGAATTTTCTTTCTCAAGGTATTGATTTTGCTTAAAGTTTCTCGCACTTTATTCTGCGACTGTATGGCTTTCTTGAAACTATTATCCGTTATCTTGTTTCCGGTGAGGCTTTCAAGTTTTTCTTTAAGACGGGTAAGCTGCCTGTAATAGTATTGCCTGGATAGTTCCTTCTTCCAGTCGGAAGGAATCCCCAGCCTTATGGTCGGTATCTCAAAATATTCAAACAGGTCAGCCAGTCTTGATTCATGACAATCGCTGCATTGAATTACTGCAAGGTCAAGCATGGGAATCACCGGGTCGATACCCAGAAGATGATACCCGATCTGCGACCTTGTATAAGGACTCATAAAGCGGAGCATGTAAGGTATCACCGCATCGGGCGGTTCGGGCTGTCCGCCTTTGCACAGCAAATAAGGTAGCGTCCCCGATGCATATATCAGTTCTTCCGGCACAAACCTTCCGACATACCCGACTATTTTCATGCCATCCTTTTTCTTTTCTTTCAGCTTCTCCGGACGAGTCCGGGCTATTACCGCCAGTTCATCCATTACATCCATTTTTCCCGCCCTTCCTTCTTTTATTTACGTACCGTTCTGAAGAGAATTACGCCCTCCAGCAATCTCGTAAAGCGATATCTGCTTTTTTAACCTAATAAATATATACACCCGAACTTAGATATTACTCAACATTACAGGCAAGAATCGTTCTTTTCACCAGTGTCTTTGCTATCTGAATCTTATACGTGTTATCCGGGAGCGGACATACATCCGCCACGGCGGCATCACCCGCCGCCTCGGCAACGGCATCGCTAATAATCTTGCCGACTAAATATTGCTCGGTACCGGTCGCCCGGTAGGGTGTGTTATACACCGCATTCAGGCATATCCTGGCTGATTTCACAGTCCCGTTTTCGGTTTCGAGCGCCACGGCACAGTTTACTACCGGAAAATCAATTGATTTCCTCAGGGCAAACTTAAGGAATTTACTTTTTATTCCGGCTTTCGGCGCCGGTATTTCTATCTCAGTCACTATCTCACCTTCGAGTACCGTCGTGTTATCACCTTTCACCGTGAAAAACCTATTTGCTTCAATCACCCGCCTGTTAGTCCTGATTTTTGCGCCAAGGGCTATAAGCACCGGGGCTATATCAGATGAATTAACAGCCAGGCACCCGCAATTAAAACACCTGCCCGCTTCCTCAGTAACCTTTTCCTGCTCCAGGTTTCCCGTCTCTTCTACATCCAGGCTCTTTATACGCTCTGATACCGATAATTGTGCCGCCTCGTTCCTGCCTGTCGGTCTGAGGTAATCTTTATCGAATTTTTCCGGCTGCACCTCTCCCGTATTTTCACGGGTTCGTATCCCCTTCCCGCCGAGATAACGGTCGATTGCTCCGGCTGCATTTCTCCCGGAGGTTATTGCTTCCACAACCGTGGACGCTCCCGTGATAAAATCACCCCCGGCAAAAAGGTTTTCACCCAGATAACCTTCCCGGTCTATATTCAAGCGTCCATTCTGTCCCAGCAATTCCGCCGGAACAATGGAATAATCCGGTACTTCTCCGGTCGCCTTAACAGCGGCATCGTATTCAACCGTGAATTCGGAACCTTTAACCGGTTCGGGTCTGGGCCTGCCGCTTTCATCGGGAGTCCCCAGCTTCATCCTGGTACACTTAAGGGATATTTTACCTTCCTTGCCGTATGCCGCTACCGGCAGAGTCAGGAACTGTATTTCAATGCCCTCTTCTCCGGCTTTGTTAACCTCTTCGGCAATCGCCGGCATTTCTTCGCGACTCCGCCGGTAGAGAATAAACGGTTCGGCTCCCAGTCTCAGAAGCGTCCGGGCAACATCAACTGCCACATTACCACCACCCATCACTGCAACCTTTTTCCCGGAGGCTTCCCCGATTATCCCGTTGTTTCTGAGAAATTCCGTGCCGGATGCCATCAATTCCTCACCCTCTATTCCGAGAGGTCTCTCTTTCCAGGCGCCGGTCGCCAGGAACACGGCATCATAGTCTCCGGCAATCTTCTTTATATCATCAACCCTGCCTTCCCCGGGACCCGTCCTGAAGCTGATACCGGAACCGGCTAAAGCCGATATCTGCTTTTTCACGATATCCTTCGGCAGCCGGTATGGAGGGATACCGTAGGTCAGCATCCCGCCGGGTTCTTCCATAGCCTCGAAGACCGTCACGTTATATCCGGCTTTCCTGAGATACCAGGCGCACGAAAGTCCTGCCGGTCCCGAACCAACAACGGCTACGGTTCTGTTATTCTCTGCCTCAGGAGATTTATACATCAATCCTGCATTTTCAAGAGTATAGTTACCGATAAATCTTTCGACACTCCTGATTGATACGGCTTCATCCAGCTCACTCCTGTTACAGCCGTTTTCACAAAAATGCGGGCACACTCTGCCCGTTATAGCCGGAAGAGGATTCGAATCCATCAGTATTTCCGCTGCTCCCCGTATATCTCCTTCTCTCAGCCTGCTCATATACGCCGGTATATTTACACCGGCGGGACATTCTGTGGTACAGGGAGTATCATTCACCCTGGTGCTGCCGAATATGGAATGGTATCTTCCTTCACCGCAATAGGCATAGCACCTCTTTCCGCCCTTCCTGATGCAGAAAAACCTGTTATCCGGCACCCAGTAATACCAGCACCTGTTACTCTGGCAGATATTTCCAGCTATGGTCCCCTGTTCTCTGATATGAGGTGAAGCCGTTCCCCCGGCTGCTTCGGCAAGCGCCGGGTATTTTTTCTTAACAACGGCGTCCAGGGCAATATCTTCAATTCTTGTGAGAGCGCCGATTTTAAGCGAGCCGTTTTCTTCTCTGATGTAGTCAAGTCCCGGAATTTTCTTGATGTTTATCAGGGCTTCCGGGTATTCGGGTAATATACAGTCCTTCATCTGCCCCAGCAGGTCGGTACCGCCGGCTATTATTCTTGCTTTACTGCCGTATTCTTCCAGCGCCGCGACTGCATTTTCCAGCGAAGATGCGTTTATGTGTTTGAATCTTCTCATGTCTCTTCTATGCCTTTCCCAGCGCCTTCAATACTTTATCCGGTGTCATCGGCAGGTCCTGTACCCACACGCCGATAGCATTGTGCACGGCGGCCATAATAAGTGCAGGCACGGCGGTTGCCACATCCTCACCGATACCGACCAGACCGTATGGACCGTATCCCATTCCGGTTTCCACCAGGAGAGTATCTATCGGTCCGATATCCAGCATTGTCGGAATCTTGTAATTCAGCAGGTTTCCGTTTAACATAACGCCCGTAGACTTATCGTAAACAACCTCCTCACTGCGCCCCCTGCCTACCGCCATACAGGTACCGCCGTACTGCTGGCCCTCGCAGCCGTCCCAGCTTATTACTTTACCGACGTCGTTAACGTTAACCACTCTGGTTACATCGACTTCTCCTGTCTCGGTATCGACCTCGACCTCCATGAAGTGAGCCTGGCGGCAAAGTCGCAGCCGGATTCCGGCATAAGCCCCGGTCTGCATCTGCCAGCTATACTCAAAGAAAGGTTCTCTGTAAGGGTATCCCTGTTCTTCGTCGGGAGATTTTACCGGCTCTCCTTTGGGAGCGGTCAGCGGTCCCATGGCTCCCGAAGGACCTATGAATTCAGCCATCGTAATCCTGTTTTCAGGATTGGCTTTCTCAAAAATTACGCTGTCCCTGATATCGAGTTCTTCGGGTTTCTTGCCCGGGAAAGCCGGAGGGAAGCTGCCCAGTTGCGTCTGCCCGGTTGGGCTTGTAGCCGCCTCGAGCACTTTCCTCTTTAAGAGGCGGGCGGCATTCCTTATTGCATATCCGTTCACGGACATATTGGTCGATGTATCGGGCGTCATGGGGAAGAAACCGGTATCATGGTGGGGACGGTAGTAAACGTCCTCCATCTTCATCCCCAGTTCATCGGCGGCTATCTGGCAGTAAGAAGTCTCGGCATTAACGCCTACATCGGCACGGCAGCCGTAGATACACGCTGTCCCGTCATTACGTTCAAGACGTATCGCTATTTCACCAGAACCCGCCGAATCATCCCACTCATGACTCCATGTAAAACCAATCCCGTGCATTTTCCCGTTCTCCAGTTTTCTTGCCCCCGGCGGGTGCCATTTGTTGTCCCAGTCTATCGCCGTCCTGCCCTTTTCAATACACTCCCTCAGGCTGTCCCTCGCAGGAAAACCCATCTCCTCTTTCTGCTTTTGCAGCCACTCCATATCATGCCCCTCCGCGCCGTCGTTCTTGAGGGCAACCTCTATCGGGTCCATACCCAGGGTATCGGCAACATGATTGAACACCAGTGTCATGCTATGACAGTTGGCATTCTGCTCGCAGCGCGTTGGAACGGTTGGTCCCTTGTTAACCTTTACCGCTTCCGTCTTCCCGTAAATATTGGGAATTCTGGTGTTATCTATAAGGTGTTTGACAATTCCGAAAACCGGCATAGTCTGGTTTACCATTACCGCTCTCGCCCAAACGGCGGTTATTGTTCCGTCCAGCTTCATTCCGACTTTGTAATAATACACGCCGATATCCATTTCGCCGCCGTAGAAATCCTCTCTCCGGCTGAACGTCCACTTGACCGGTCTTCCCGTTCGCCTGGAGATAACGGCAGCGCAGTAATGACCGCCAAGGTTCCATGCCATCTGACTCCACCCGCCGAAGCTGGCTCCCTGGTACAGGCAATGTACCTGTATTTTGTTCATCGGTATTCCTCCGAACCAGGTAGACACGGCGCGCTTGGCAATGTGCGGTCGTTGCTGCTTCACCCAGATTTCGGGATACTCACCATTCCAGGTAAAAACACCGCAGGGACATTCCGGTCCTATCCAGGTATTAAGTCCCTGGACAAACTTGAACTCGATTATCCTGTCAGCATCGGCAAAGCCTTTCTCCACGTCTCCCTGCGATTCCACCGATGTCTCCTGTCCATACAGGTTGCTTTCAGTGTTTTCCTCCGGGTTCGCCAGGGGTGAATCCGGTTCCAGTGCTTCTTCCGGGTCAAGGACAAAGGGACGTTCCTCCCACTCTACTTCTATCAGTGACAGCGCCTCCTGGGCTATTGCCTCCGTATCCGCTGCAACCGCTGCGCCAGCTTCCTCTCCCTGGAAATGAGCAATATGCGGTATCGGAGGTTCCGCCGAAGGTTCATGTCCGCCTACGTCTACCGTCGGAGGCAGCTCCGGGTCGTCATATCTAAGAACCATCCTCACACCGGGCAGGGTTTCCGCTTTACTCGTGTCCATGCTCTTAATCTCAGCATGAGGATAAGGACTTGTCAGGAATCTCATATACAGCATGCCGGGCAGATGCACGTCCATGGTATAGACAGCCTTGCCACTGGCTTTTTCATAACCGTCTATTTTCCTTATACCCCGTTTACCTATATTCCGGTATTCTTTCAGAGGATATTTGTCACTCCGCAGATTATCGAACTGCTCCCGGATTTTTGACATCTCATCACCGGTCATTCTATTTACCCCCCTTCTGCAGAATATCGGCTGCTTCTTTCACGGCTTTAACGTGCTGGGGGTAGGTCCCGCACCGGCACAGATTACCGGCAAGAGCTTCCTTTATTTCATCCAAAGTGGGTGACGGATTCCTGTCCAGCAAAGCTTTGGCTGTAACGATAAAGCCGGGTGTGCAGTACCCGCACTGCATGGCGCTGTGCCTGACATACGTTTCGACAAGCGGATGTTTCTCCCGCGCAATACCTTCTATCGTCTGGATGTTCTGGCCGTCACACTCTATCGCCAGGGTCATGCACGAGAGGACCGGCCTTCCCTCCATGATAACCGTGCAGGCACCGCAGGCTCCTTCATCGCAAAAAACTTTGGTGCCGGTAAGTCCCAGCACATCATGAATGACATACTGTAAAGTCCAGTTTTCCTGCACCATTACTTCATGTCTTTCACCGTTTACAGTAAGGTTGATTTTTACTTCGGATACCGTGTCTTTGTCTTCTGTGCCGGACATAACAAACACACCCCCTTTCCGTCTGAACAATCACACATATAGTTTTTAGTTTCTTATAATCTACTATAAAAAAAGAAATTACTCTATGTAAATAAAAAATACAACAACCTTCAATATTTACAAGACAAAAGTAAGGTTAGATATCACTTCTGACTCTCCTGCCCCACCAGAAGAAACCGGCTGCGGCGATAAATCCAAAAGCGGCAATCGGTACCCAGACCAGGTTAGGAGTATCGGTGAACGTATCAAGCAGAATACCACCTGCCAGAGGAGCTAACGACATACCGATTGTCTCACTCCATCCAAAGAATCCCATATAACGCCCTCTTTTATCATGTGGAGCCAGCTCACCGACCACCGCCGTGGCTACCGGTGAAAATATTATTTCTCCTGTGGTAACGATAACTATTGCTATTACCGCCCATCCGAAACCGGTAGTCCAGCCCATGTAGAGCCATCCTATCATATAGAGCAGGCTGCCCAGCACCAGGACATGGTGTTGTCTGAACCTGCTGATTGTAAAAGCCACAGGATACTGGAAGAGGACGACGAAGAGCCCGTTAATGGTAAGCAGGAGACCGTACTCGGATGTTGAGAATCCAAGACGGTCAACGGTAAAGACGGATAGCGTACTTCCCAGGTGCGCCATACAGAGGAAGACCAGAAGACAGAAACCGGTGAATAACACGAACGATTTGTTTTTAGCCACAGAGAAAATACTGCGCATATCAATGTGTTCAGGCGTCCTGCTGTAGGATTCCCTGAGGGAGAACAGGATAATGAAAAAAGCGATGATATTCATCAGGACAGCAACGGCGAAAAGCCAGGCGTAGGAGAGGAATGTGGCAAGATAACCACCGAGGGCGGGTCCGGATGCCCAACCGAGGTTCCGTCCGACCCGGAGTAAACCGTAGGTCTCCGTTAATCTTTCTCTTTTAGAGAGGTCTGCCACCATCGCCGATAAAACCGGACGGGCTGTCATCCCGGCTGCTCTGCCGAGAATATATACAATCAGTATTACCCAGACAGGAGCGGAGAACGATATCATGGCTACCATACCAAGGTTATTGAGGATATTCAGACTCATCGAGATGAGTATAATTTTCTTACGTCCGTACCTGTCTGAAAGGTATCCGCCTATCATCTGGGTTACAGCCGAGACCAAACCGCTGGCAAGGAAGGCAGTGCCGACGAGGGTCATGGTAACACCGCGCTCCTGGTACAGGTAAAGAGAAAGGAAGGGAACGCAGGTGGAGAAGCCGGCGGCGTTGATAAGGTCAGCCAGCGTGATGATCCATACCCCTTTATCGAACCGGCTGAAAAAATTCCGGGCAGCTTTAAATGACAGGTTCATAAATACTAAAGATTCTTCTTATTTCTGCTTTAGAGTATTATACACGGTTGGGCCGGATACTGCGGTTCTTTACTTAACGCCAGGCATCTATACTGTAGAATGGATTTATACCGAGGTGTTGATGTGAGCTTAACTGGTGGCTTACTTCTTCATCTCCTCCTCCGACAATGATACAGAAGGCAGAAGGGTCCTCTGCCGCCGGCATATTAGCTATTTTGACACCTAAGATACTTAATTTCAATTGTTTAGGGATACTGTGTGAATGTAATCATCCCAATTTATAGGACTTCGGAAAAATCCGAAGTCCTTTGACAGCACCTGAATTTCACGGGTAAAATTCATGCCATGAATAATGGTGAAAATAACAGTCGGCTGCCTTCTTCCGCGCAAACGGACACCGGGGTTAATTACCCCGCCTGGCTTAACCAAGCCGTCTTTTACCAGATTTACCCTCAAAGTTTCTATGACACCAACGGCGACGGCATCGACGACATCCAAGTTAAGCTGGAAGGGGTTTCTTACGGCACCTTTAAACTTTAGATAAATTGCCGTAAAATATGCGTGGGTTAAATATGAAGTGGCTATACTTGGTATAATACTCATATAAATAATTAAGTGAGGAGGTGGAAAATGCCTATCGTTCACGTAGATTTCTGGGAAGGCGTCGGAGAGGAACAGGTGAAAACGATGATAAGCGGAATAACAAAAGTGATGGTGGATATAGGTGTCCCGGAACACGCCGTAGAAGTAATCGTTTATGAAATTCCCAAGACTCACTGGGGTGTTGGCGGTAAGCCAGCTTCAGAAGCGCTCAAGGACGTATCACCGCCCGGGTAGTGTATCACCCTGGCTGAAGCTAACAGCTCTTTTATATCAGTGAAAATCTGATTCTTATGTGGGGGTTTTTATGAGTACAAACAGACAGGCTATCACCAGCACGAAAAGTGGTAAACTGGAGGGCAGTTATCAGAACGGTATCTACGTTTTTAAAGGCATCCCTTACGCTGCGGCACCGGTTGGTAACCTGCGCTGGATGACGCCTCAACCGGTAGCACCCTGGGAAGGGGTGCGGCCTGCAAAGCAGTACGGGGCTATGGCTCCGCAGAATCTGATGGCGGCACCAAGCGATTCTCCCTTCGTGCCTAACTTCGGCGGTCAGCCTCAGAGTGAAGACTGTCTTTTCCTGAATATCTGGACTCCAGGTCTGGACGACGCCAGACGCCCGGTCATGTTCTGGATACACGGTGGGGCTTTCATCATCGGGTCGGGTTCAGAAGCATTCCTGGAGGATGGCAAACTGGCAAAACGGGGCGATATCGTGCTGGTAAGTATCAATTACAGGCTCGGTGCAGCAGGTTTCATGAACCTGAACGAAATCACCGGAGGAAAGATACCAGCTACCGGGAATGAAGGAATGCTCGACCAGGTTGCGGCACTCGAATGGGTGCAGGAAAATATCGCGGCTTTTGGCGGCGACCCGGATAATGTTACCGTTTTCGGGTTTTCCGCCGGAGGTATGAGTATCGGGACACTTCTGGCACTGCCGGCGGCGAAGGGGACTTTTCACAAAGCGATTAACCGCAGCGGAGCAACCAACGTTGTCAGCACTCTGGACAGCGCCGTTGATATGTCGAAGCAATATCTCGGTATATTCGGACTGAATGGCAATGATATCGATGGTATCAGGAGTCTTACCACGCAGCAGCTCCTTGACGGGCAACAGCAACTGGGTGAGAAAATGCGCGAGGAGGAGAACAGAGCAACGCCGTTTCAACCAACCGTTGATGGTAAGGTCCTCCCGGAAATGCCGATAATAGCCATCAGGAAAGGCTCGGCTAAAAATATTACACTTATGGCTGGAAACAGCCGGGATGAACTCAAATCAATGAATGCGATGAATCCCTCTTTGCGTAACCTTGATGAAGCTGGTCTGGTTGAAAGGTTAAATAAAATACTTCCGCCAGAACTTGTCCCCGGACTGGTAAAGGCTTACCGCGACTCAATGCAGCAGGGCGGTGCCATGGCGACACCGACAGATATTTTAGGAAGTATTAACACCGACATGATGTTCCGGATCCCCACTATCCTCCTGGTGGAAGCGCAGCGTGATAACGGAGCTCGTGCCTACAATTACCTGTTTACCTATAAATCACCGGCGATGGACGGAGTGCTTGGTGCAATGCACGGTCTGGATAATCCTTTTCTTTTCGGGAGCCTCGATGCTGAATTTACCGGTAATAGCCCGGAAGCTGAAAGTCTGGCAATAAAGATACAGGATTCCTGTGCCGCTTTTGCGCATACCGGCGACCCATCCTGTGAAAGCATCGGTAAATGGCCGGTTTATGGCAAGGAGCGCATGACGATGATTCTTGATAAAAATACCCGTGTCGAAGCCGCGGCTTTTGAAATGGAACGCAGTGCCTGGGACGGCTATGACATAATATCTACAAAACCCATGTAAAGACTTTCCTTTTTTCTCTCAGGTAATCTCACCGTCTATAATCACTGATACCGCATCTCGGGGTTGTCCTGTGAATCTAGGCGAAGATACGTCTGTTTTGTTCTCCGCCCGTATCGAAAAGCCTGTCGATATACGCCATAATCAGCCTTTTATCCTCTTCACTGATTGGTTCTGTTTCAGCAGAAGCCTTCCTGTCCTGCTCCCGGGCTGACTTAAAAAATTCGTCGATGTTCGCCACAATCAGTCTCTTGTCTTTGCCGGTAATTGGTTTTACTCCGACAAGTTCTTTTTCACTCTGCTCCCGCTCTATCTCAAAAAGCTCATTGAGGTGCTTTATAATCGACCTTTTGTCTTGATTGCTGATTGGTCTTGCTCCAGCGTCGGACCCCAGAGACGCAACTCTGAGGGCTTTTGAGTACCGTTTCACTCTCATAAATACATAGATACCAGCGCCAATCATGCCTGCCAGAGTAAGCGCTCCCAGAGCCACCATAGCCAACTCAAAACCACCCGCCACCGCGGCGGCGGAAATAAGGGCTACAGATGCAAGAACAACGGAACCTGTCCACAGTTTCCTATTAAGTATCTTCATTATCCCTGCCTCCTTAACTCTCATGATTCCTCTTTACAGTAAATATTGTAGACGTAAAAGTGTGAGGAAGGCATAAGGACACGGGGACAATTTATAAGGGTTTTATAAGGATTTTAAGTCCCGAGAGAAAGAAGGCAGGGATATTATTCCGGCTTAACGAAACGATAGCCTATACGCGGCTCGGTAAGGATAAAACGGGGACTAGAGGGGTCATCTTCTATCTTGCGTCTGAGCTGGGTGATGAAAGTGCGGACATATTCGGACTCCTCCCCGTATTCCGGACCCCAGACATTATGCAGTATCTCCCGGTGGGTCAGCACTTTATCGCAATTGGAGACCAGGTAAGCCAGCAGCTCATACTCCGTTCGCGTGAGTTTGATAACCTGTCCCCTCAGTTTGACCTGCCGCTTCGAGAGGTCTACTTCCAGTTCTCCGGCAGCGAATACGGGGGCTTCAGCATTTACACCGGTTGAACGCCGCAGAGCAACCCGGATTCTGGCGAGCAGCTCTTCTATACCAAACGGTTTGGTAACATAATCGTCTGCGCCCTCATCCAGCGCTCTGACCTTGTCTTTCTCATCCTCTCTCACACTCAGGATTATGATAGGCATATCCGCCCATTCCCTTATCCGGCGGCAGGCTTCTATGCCATCCATCCGGGGCATATTTACATCGAGCACAATCAAATCCGGCAGGATACGCCCCGCCATTTCCACGGTTTCGACGCCGTCCTGGGCAAGAAAAACTTCATAGCCCCGGGCTTCCAGGTTGGCACGAAGAAACATCCTTATCTTCGGCTCATCGTCAGCAATTAGAATCCTGGTCTTTTTATTCATCATATTCAGCCCTGTCCGTCACCAGGCAGGGCGACAGGCAACCTGAAGTGAAAAGTGGAACCATGACCGATTCTGCTCTCCGCCCATATCTGCCCGCCGTGACTGTGAATGATTGCCTGACAGACCGCCAGGCCCAGACCGGTACCCCCGGGTTTTTGCCGGCTCTGGTCTCCGCGGTAGAATTTATCGAATATCTTCTCGAGGTCCTCCGGCGGTATTCCCACGCCCTGGTCGGACACACTTACCTCTACCATACCGTCCGCGTTCCTGGCCGCTACGGTGATACGAGTCCCTTCTTCAGAGTAAGCCGCGGCATTCTCCAGGAGGTTTATCATTACCTGTTTCATCTGGTTATAGTCGGCGTATATTTCCGGTAAATCAGGCTCCAGGTCAGCCTCGAAGACGTACTTCTTTTGCACCCATTTCTGCCTTTCCATGACCTCACTTATTATATCCGTAATATAGCAACGTTCCTTTTCCGGCTTCCAGACACCCGCCTCAAGCCGGCTCATATTGAGCAGATTGGTAACAAGACTGGCTAATCTGTCTGTCTCTTCGCTTATGCCGGTTAAAAGCATTTCACTGGTTTCATTGTCCAGCTTTATGTCTTTTTGCAGAAGACTGCTGACGATTCCCTTAATGGAGGTCAACGGTGACCGTAGCTCGTGTGAGACATTAGATAGCAGGTCTGACTTCAGCTGGTTGAGCTCTATAAGTTCTGTCTCGACCTTTTTTCGCTGGGTAATGTTTCTGAATGTGGCGAGCTGGCAGACTACCCCATCTGAGTCGGCGAAGGGCGAAGCGATAACGTCATAAGTCCTGCCGTCCTCGAACAAACATTCCCATCTCTCTGCCACCCCTTCTGTAATGCTTCCTATTTTGCAGTTCTGTTCGCAGGGCTTATCGAGACCGTGCAGGTATTCATAGCAATATATGCCGACGCCCTCGCCGAATTCTCTTATCATGCTCGAATTTGTAAAGCGTATCCTGTAATCAGGCCCGATTATGAGGACACCGTCTTCCATCCTTTCCAGAATACCCACGAGCTTATCTCTCTCACCTTTTATCAGTACCTCGAGCCGGCTACGCCGTTCGGACTCGTTACGTACCATTCCGGTCAGGGCACCTATAATACCGCTGACTATGGTAAAAAGAACCATTCTGAGTGACGGGTCGGCGAAAGGAGAGATTATCAAAGCGCGGGGTAAAAAGACAATGAAAGTGGCAAGCGTAGTAATCAACGCCCATTTTACCCTGAATATATAGCCGGCATAAATTATAGGAATAAGGAAGAAGAGACGATGTACATCATGCACACCGTAGAAGAAATCCCAGCGCAGGGCTTCCCATCCGGCGAGGTCTACAATTTCTCCGAAATAATAGACTACGCTGTAGTACACAAAGAGGAAGATAATTAAAGTCCCGTGGAGGTCGCGTCTCCTTAGAACATCCAACAGTCTGCGGTTAAAATCAACCTCTCCCACTTTGTTTTCCTTGATTGTTCAGGCTTACAGCATGGATGCCCCGCCGTGATTCTTTTTTCAGCTATACAAACGGGTGGCAACCCGGTGACATCCGCCTTCAGCATAACTTCACCCCATCGTGAAGTCAAGCGTAATAAGTGCGGTTTACCTCCGGATTCGTTAAGGTCTGGATGGTTACAGACTGCGACTCGCTGAATTCAGCTCCCTGACAATCATCCCGGCGCAAACAGGGATTGCCTCTCTCACACCGGGGGTGCATTCCTCACTGAAAGTGCTCGTATCCGTTACCTCGATGGCGAAGATAGATATCTGCCGGGGCAAAGCCATACCGAGCCGGTTGCCGAGCTCGAGTGCTGTGATAAAGTTCACGTCATGGGTTGAGCAGACATTTCGGGTAGCGTTGAATGCTTCAGGCTCAAGCCGGTAAATCTGCCCTGCCTTGCCTTCTGCGGTCTGAATGGCATCGATGATGATGGCTTTATCATAACCGGTCAAGATATCCAGCAGACCGAGGCCACTCAAGCAGGTCTCTTCGACCGTTACCTCTCTCTGGTCAACCATCCCCTGTACCTGCTGAGCGACCCTGATACCAACACCATCGTCACTGACGATAGGATTACCCAATCCCAGGACCAGAGTCTTCATCGCTTCTTTCACTGATGCACCACTCTTACCTTTATCGGATGCGGCTCCGAACACAGGTTCCGGCTCAGGGTCTCCTTAACCTCTCCACTGCTATCGCGGATAACCACTTCCAGCGGCATCTGTCCGGGAAGAGCATGGGTAGCACAAGCCATACACGGGTCATAGGCACGAAATGCCATCTCGACCATATTCAGCAGTCCTTCTGATGCCGCCTGTCCCTTCTTGATTAAACCCTGGGCAGCCTTCTTGATTGACATATTCATCGCCGGGTTATTCATCACTGTAGCCACAATCAGGTTTACCTTCTGAATTATACCCTTATCATCAGTCTGATAATGATGGATCAGAACACCCCGCGGAGCCTCAACCACGCCGACTCCTTCGTCAGGAGTTGACGTCGGGATGGTTCTGACCTCGGGACTGGTTATCTCATCATCCTGGCAGAGTTCCAGAAGACGTTCGGCGGCATATAGTATCTCAATCAGTCTCGCCCAGTGGAACGCCAGCGTGGCATGCACCGGTTTACCTCCCAGAGTTTCATAAAACCTCTCGTATTCGGCTTGAGCAAGAGGCGTTGCCATACCATCAGCTACATTAAGTCGAGCCAGCGAGTTTACTCTATAAACACCACTGTCTTTACCGTCAACCAGTCCTTTCCAGCCAACCTGTTTCAGGAAGGGGAACTTAAGATAAGACCATGGCTCGGTGTGTTCGGCTATGTATTCCAGATAATCAGCCGGCCTGAATCTGGCAACCTCTTTTCCATCGGGGTCAACGACGCGGATATCACCATCGTAGAAATTCACTTTGTTATCGCTATCAACCAGACCCATATAATAGCTATTCATGGAATAGACATCACCGACTATCAAATCCAGATATTCCTTGTTAGCCAGTACCAGCTCATCGAACAGCTTCAGTCCGAACTTACCAAACTCCACCAGTGATTTAGCCTTATCTTCAAAGTCTTTTCGCTCCTCCTCGGTGATTGGCTTGCTCATCCCTCCCGGCAGACCGCAGACAGGGTGGGTTGCTTTGCCACCGATAGCCGCCTGAATATCCTGGGCATAAGCCCGGTGTTTTATCACCTCACCGCCAACCTCAAGACCAAGCTTAGCCACGACTCCCAGGATGTTTCTCTCCGCCGGGTCACTGGTTGGTCCCAGGACAAAGTCGGGAGCTGCCAGGGCATAGAAGTGGGCAACGTGGGAATGTATCATGTGGGCGCAATAGAACAGCTCTCTCAGCTTCCTGGCGGCTGGTGGTGGTTCCGCATGGTATACAGCGTCTGCCGCCTTGCTTGAAGCCATATGGTGGGCTCCGGGGCAGACACCGCAGATACGCGGGGTTATCCGGGGCATCTCCTCAACCGGTCTTCCTTCGCAGAACTTTTCAAACCCTCGAAGTTCGGGTATTTGAAGGTATGCATTGGCAACATCACCCTCGTCGTCGAGGAAAATCTCTATTTTGCCGTGCCCCTCAAGCCGGGTTATCGGGTCAATGGTAATCTTATTCACCTATGCCCTCCCTTCAGGCGGCTGCATTCGTTTCCTCTTTAGCATTGAATCCGCCAGCCCGAAACGGTAGAAAGTGCCCGCCGGGTCGACTATCTCTTCCACCATCCTGGCAATCTCTTCTTCACTTTCGCCCTGATAAATAGATGCGATGGCACTTACCAGCTTCGCCCCCTGGTCAGTAACCCCCGGCGGCGGTCCGAAACAGCCGCGGCAGGGCATATTGGCTTTTAGGCACCTCAAGCCGCAGCCGCCCCTGGTAACCGGACCGCAGCAGATTATGCCCTGCTCCAGAAGACATCTTTCAGGGTCGGGGGTAATCTCATGGGGACGGTAAATTCTGGTTATTTTCTTTTCTCCTTTTATCCTGTCACACTCATCACAGAGCGTCTTGTCCGAGGCAATTACCGAACCCGGTGGAGGCAACCTGCCGGTAGCAAAAAGGTCTATTGTTTTCAGGATGATATCAACCGGCGGGGGGCAGCCGGGTACGTAGTATTCCACATCCACGACCTGAGCCAGAGTCAATACGGTATCATAAAGTTCCGGTAGCTCCAGTTCGCCTTCGGGGACTTTAACCAGGGTCTGTGGGTAGGTGCTATCGGGATTATCGTTCGACTCTGCCTCAATGTAAGCACGTTCGAAAATTCCGGCGCGATTGGTGAAATTCGCCAGTGCCGGTATGCCGCCAAAGCAGGCACAGGCGCCGAAAGCCACCATCACCTTCGATTTAGCCCGGAGCAGTTTGGCAATCTTCTCCTGCTCCGAGCTTCTAACAGCACCGTTGAACAGGCATAAATCAATAGCCCCGTCCTTCATCGCTTCGACATGGTGGTATTTGAAATCCAGGGCGATTGGCCAGAACACGATATCAGCGATATTAGCGATATCGAGTATTTTCTCGTTGGTATCGAGTACAGCCACATCACAACCGCCACAGCTAGCTGCCCAGTAGAGAGCTACTTGCGGTTTAGCCATCATTGCCACCTCCGTTCCGATTGAAAGGTCCAAGCTGCTTTATTTGTTCCGTCATCTCATTAACTATAGAGGCGAAACGGTCTGCCTCCGAAGCCGATACCCAGTCAAGACGTACCCGCTCCTCTTCAATACCAAGCTGAGCAAGCATTTTCTTAAGCAACGGTACCCTGCGTGCCGCCTTCATATTACCTTCCAGGTAATGACATTCACCGGGATGTCAGCCGCAGACCAGTACCCCGTCGGCGCCGAGCTGAAAAGCCCTGGTGATGAAGGACGGCTCTACCCGACCGCTGCACATAACCCGGATAACGCGCAGATTGGGGGCATATTTCTTCCGGGATGTTCCGGCCAGGTCAGCGCCGGCATAGGAACACCAGTTGCACAGGAAACCTATAATCTTTGGTTCAAAGCTCATACCAGCACCCCCTCAATTTGTGCCATAATTTGCTCGGTGGTAAAGTGCCTGGCGGTGATTGCCCCGCTGGGGCAGGCAGAAACGCAGACACCGCAACCCTTACACAAAGCTTCGTTGATAATTGACACCTTTTTCTCTTCGTCAAAAGAGATAGCCTTATACGGACAGAGGTCGTTACATATCTTACAGCCGGCACAGTACTCTTCATCAATAATGGCAGTTATAGGCTCAATTTCAACCTTGCCTTTACTTATCATCGCCAGCACCCGGGCTGCGGCTGCCGATGCCTGAGCCACGGTGTCGGGGATATCTTTCGGACCCTGGCAACACCCGGCGACAAAAACTCCGTCGGTCATGGTCGCTACCGGGTCGAGCTTGGGGTGCCTCTCCAGGAAGAAACCGTCTGCTTTGCGACTCAGCGAGAATGTCCTGGCTACCTGCTCGGCATCAGCCAGGGGTTCCAGAGCGCTACTCAGGACAACCATGTCAACCGGGATGCGCCGCTTACGGCGTACCAGAGTATCCTCGCAAATCACAATCAGCTTACCCTCTTCCTCGGGAGTCTCGGCGATATCGGTTATCTCACCGGCACGCCCCCGCACGAAGTTGACTCCCTCCTCCTGAAGTCGTTCGTAGAACTCTTCATAGCCGGAACCAGCACAGCGCATGTCAATATACAGCTGGTACACCGGCGCTCCGGGAAGCTTTTCTCTAAGCAGGTGAGAGAACTTCAGCGAGTACATACAGCAGACGCGGGAGCAGTATTTATGGTAGTTCTCGTCACGGCTGCCCACGCAATGCAGGATAGCCACGCTTTCAGGTCTGCGTCCGTCGGCAAGGAGAATTTCGCCCTCGGTTGGTCCCGAAGCATTGGACATCCTCTCAAATTGCAGTCCGGTAAGAACATTGTCATAGCGACCATAGCCGTACTGGTATATTACCGAGGGGTCGAACTCCTGAAAACCGGTGGCGACTATGATGTTCCCCACATCGATTTCCTCGTATTTGTCTTCCATATCATGGTTGATAGCCTCAGCCTCGCAGACTTTCTCGCACTCCATGCACTCCGAGCAGACCGCGCAGCTCAAGCAACGCTTGGCTTCCTCAACGGCTGTGTTTTCGTCCAAGCCGAGTTCGACCTCGGCAAAGGATTTTTCCCTGTTTTTAAGGTCAAGCATGGGCATATCGGCTCTGGTCTTTGTGGTTACGCCCTCTTTCGAAACGTCCTGGACCCTGGTCAGTTGTGTCGGTCTTCCTTCACGCAGGTCAGTCCCGCTCAGGTAGCGGTCGATGCTCTCGGCAGCTTCCTTGCCAGCAGCAATAGCTCCGATGGCATCGGCAGGACCGCTGACCATATCACCGCCGGCAAATACACCGGGGATACCCGTCTCCAGAGTAACCTGGTCCGCAGATACGGTCCCACGGTCGGTGAAGTCCAGGTTCTCAGGAAGTCCGGACTTATCTACCGCCTGTCCGACAGCCATAATTACATTATCGACCTCAACGGTAAATTCCGAACCTTCGACAGGTACCGGTCGCCTCCGACCACTTTCGTCAGGCTCGCCCAGTTCCATGCGTGTACACTCGATAGCAGTCAGCCGTCCGTCCTGACTCAGGACTCTGACCGGTGTTGCCAGGATGTGTATGTCTATGCCTTCTTTCTCTGCCTCATCCACCTCTTCTGCCGCAGCCGGCATTTCAACCCTTGAGCGCCGATAGATAATGGTTACTTCTCCGGCACCGAGCCGCCTGGCAACTCTGGCACTGTCAACAGCCGCGTTACCGCCGCCAATGACAGCCACCCGATTACCCAGCTTGACTTTTTCGGCGGAATTTACCTGCTTCAGGAAATCAAGAGCGTGGATTACCCCGGTTGTATCTTCACCGGGGATATTCATTCTCTGGCTTATCCCAGCGCCGGTGCCGAGGAAGACAGCCCTGTATCCCTGTTCGGTTAATTCCTGAAGGTCTTTTACCTGGGTATTCGTCCTGATTTCCACGCCGAGCTCTTTAATATATTCAATCTCGTCATCCAGCACGCTCTTCGGCAGGCGGTATTCCGGTATGCCCCAGCGCAACAGACCACCGGCGGCCGACTCAGCCTCAAAAACGGTGACCGGGTACCCTTTCTTTATCAGGTCATAAGCGCAGGCTAAACCAGCGGGTCCGGAGCCAGCAACAGCTATCCTGTCCTTTTTCGTTTGCTCGACAGGTACCGCCTTCTCCCTGCCCGCCTTAAATTCATAATCGGCGATGAACCGCTTCAGCGCCCGGATAGATACGGGCTCGTCTACTTTGCCTCGCTCGCATTCAGCTTCACAGCGGTGAGTACAGACCCGACCGCATACCGCAGCGAAAGGCATTGTCCTGCGCACTACCTCCAGGGCTTCTTTGAACTTGCCCTGAGAAATAAGCGCCACATAACCCTGGACATTAACGCCAGCCGGGCAGGTGACCCGGCACGGTGAATAGCCGCGTTTATCAATGGTGGCTTTATTGGGGACAGCCTGTGGGAAGGGAATGTAAATAGCCTTCCGTTTACTCAAGCCCATCTCGAATTCACTGTTCAGCTCAATGGGACAGACTTTAAAGCATTCACCGCAGCCGGTACATTTACTCTCATCTACATACCGTGCCTTCTTCCTGATTTTAGCCTTGAAGTTGCCTACATAGCCCGATACCTCTTCAACTTCACTGTAGGTCATCAGTTCTATATTTTCGTGTGACCTCACCGAGGCCATCTTGGGGGTGAGTATTCAGGCAGAACAATCAAGAGTAGGAAACGTTTTATCAAGCCGCGCCATATTGCCGCCGATTGACGGCTCCCTCTCCACCAGGTAGACTTTACGCCCCGAATCGGCAATCTCCAGCGCTGCCTGTATACCGGCAATGCCTCCGCCGACGACCAGCGTGTTCGGATTAACCGGGACTTCCTTTGTTTCCAGAGGCTCATGGAGATAAACACGCCTTACAGCCGCACTCACCATTGCCTTCGCCTTTTCTGTACCTATCTCCTTATCGTCGGTTATCCACGAGCAATGCTCCCGGATGTTCGCCATCTCGAAAAGATAGGGATTGAGTCCGGCACTTGCCAGAACTCTCCTGAAGGTCAACTCGTGCAGCCGCGGCGAACACGAAGCTACTACGACACGGTTAAGCCCCAGTGTTTTAATGTCATCCTTTATCATGTCCTGGCCCGGGTCTGAACACATGAATTTATAATGGCGCGCAACCGTTACTGAGGGCAGACCTTCAGCAAACTCTGCTACCTGCTCGACATCAACGGTACGGGCAATGTTGGCTCCACAGTGGCAGATATAAACACCTATTTTCGGCTCCATTCTCTACTCCTTAAAGGTACTTCGCCAGGGCCCTATCCACCGGGACGATACACGTTTTCAACATCAAATCCTCACCGCCAAGACCGAATGCCACGCCCATAAGCTGGGTAAAGAACATGACAGGAATATGAAAGTCGGTTTTGAATTTCTTGTTAACACGACTCTGATAGGCATCCAGGTTGGTCTGGCACAGAGGACAAACCGTAACAATGCACTCGGCACCGCTACTCGCGGCTGAGTCAAGGAGCTTTTTCATCAGCTCCAGGGCTACATCTTCATTCGATATTATCAGGGAACCGCCGCAGCACTGGCTTTTAAGTGGATACGGGACAGGTTCCGCTCCCAGACTGGCTACCAGCTTATCCAGTGATTCCGGATATTCCGGGTGGTCAAAACCCAGTCTAGGCCGGACTATCTGACAGCCGTAGTAACAGGCTACCTTGAGCCCCTCAAGATTTTTCTCCACTTTTTCTCTGATAGCGTCGTAACCGATATCATTGACAATAACATCCAGCAGGTGCCGCGCGTTAACCGTTCCGTTGTACTCCAAGCCGCCTGCTGCTAAAGCTTCATCGACCTTCGCTCTGACCTGAGGATAATCTCTGAGATAAGCCCTGGTGCGATTCATCATAACGTAGCAGGAGCTGCAGGGTGTTACCAGGTCCAGTCCTCGCTTTTCAGCCAGACTGAAATTACGCGCTGATAGACAAAAGGAAGAAAGCTCATCGATAGAGCTGTAAGGTGTAGAGCCACAGCAATTCCAGTCGTCCAGTTCCATAAGCTCCATATCCAGGACTTTGCTAATCGCCTGGGCCGAGTGACCATACGCCATCGAGTTGCCGTCAGAAGAGGAACAGCCGGGGAAGTAAGTATAATATTTCACTATACCCCTCCTAAAGTTTCGGCTTTATTAAGGATAGCTTCGAGCTGCTTGGTCGCTTCGGGTGATATCCTTCTCGCCTTAATTCTCAGACGCCCGTGTTTGATAAGGTCGATTACTACGGGAAGCATTTTTATGGCGCGGAGCGGATTGGTCATCAGGTAGAACAACGCCATAAACCCTACCTCAGAAAGATTGCCCAGACTGTAAACAAAGTCGCTAAAGCTTCGATACATAACTGGCGTGTGGGTCCGTTTGCTGCTCAAGCCCTCGCGGACCGCCAGGCAATCCAGGGCGTGCATAAGGTCAGTCTGCTTTATTCCTCTCGGACAGCGTACCGTACACAGATAGCAGGACAGGCAGTACCACATTGCATTACTTGACAATACCTCATTACGCATATCAGCCCGCACCATGGCAATGAGCTGTGAGGGTGTGTGCTCCATCTTTTCGGCATTGGGACAGGACGCAGTACAGGTGCCACACTGGATGCAAAGGCGGATTCCCTCCCCGCCGGGAATAGCACTTACCTCGTCCATGAAAGAAATCTTTTGTGTCTTACTCTCCATCATGCCTCCTCTTCGCCATAAAGGTCATGTGATTTGTTTGAGGTTGCTTCCACATAAAAAGCGTTACAAATTGCTTAACAGGATAAGCTGAACGGCACTATCTCAACTCGCAAAAATGTGGGCGCTAAAGCGCCCACTATCCACAACTCCCGCATAGAGCTTAAAATTGATAGCCATTACCGTTGAGTAACCTTCTCAAGCATAGATTCCTCAGGTATTGTAACGGCTTTTCTCCTACTGGCACTGATTTTCCTCATTGCCCTGTGTCTAATGACTTTGAATAAACCGCTGACGACACCAACATAGGTTAATGCGATTATTATCGGGATACCGATGAAAATGCCAAGCGCCATTAATACGGCAAGGAATGTTTCCATTTTTACCCCCCTATCTGGTCGTTACTGTTATGCCACCGGGGCACGTTCTTTTGTCGGCTCTTTGACTGTTGCTTTAGCCTCCTCTATAGCCATGGCGTGCTTAGCCCTTCTGACCCTGCTATCCTTCAGAACGAATACGCTGGCTATTGAGACTCCAATTAAACAGGGGATGGCGACAAAGATGCCGATAGCCATCAGTATTGCTAGTGCTGTTTCCATTGGTTTTGCCTCCTTTCCCCATACCTTCAAGTTAGAGGTAAGAGGGAGGCTTCGGAGCTAAGCCGGAGAGACTTATTAAAGTTACCGTTTCCTTGCACTCTTACCTCGTACTTTCAGTTTAGTGCCCTGCCTAAAAGAATTACTTCCGTCGGGATGCCGATTTTAACCAATGGAAACCCTTGTTTACAGATAGGTAAGAACTACGATATTTCCATCCCTCTTTTTAGGTATTTATGCTGATAGAGGGACAGATTCGATAGCAGTACAAATTTCTGGAGGGGTATCGTTCTATACTGGTAGGTACCTGGTAACCTAACCCCACAATCGCGCGGACATGCAAAACATCGAGGGTTCGGTCCAGGATGCTTATTGGAGGATATGCAGATTTAACGCCAGACGTTCTCTATGCGCATAGTACGTCACAGCGGTTTAATTATACTTCGCGCCACTCCCCACACTCTCAACCATACATTACCGTTCAGTCAGCGTGTAATGCTCACTCCTATTCTGACTCTTCATGGAAGTCTTATATTACTCTTTCTCCGGAGCAGCTACTCCACACGGCCTGCTTTCTTCCACTCCCTTTCTCCCTTTCAGCTTGAGCGTTCGGTACTCCCGCCAGGAAATCTTCTCGTCAGGACGTCCAAGCCCAAGTTCTTTCATTAGTTTGGCGACTTTCTGAATTTTCGGGGCGAGTTCCATCATGTCTAAACCCTGTAAATGCGGTGGGAGTTTCTTCCGTTCTTCAGGTTCCTTGTTCAGTAAGTCGCAAATTGATTCTGCTGCCCAGCGCGCACCTACCGAAGGCATCCCCTGGTCGGTCCCGCACTCGTAACAATCCGCCATTACCCCGCATTTTTGCGGCTCGGAAATAGCAAAGAGTGCCTCATATACTGCGGCGTCAGGGTCAAGGAAATCAAAAGCCCGCTGAATTCGATTATAGCGTAACCTCAGACAGTCTGTAGCACCGTAGGTCTCCTCGAATCTATCCATAATATCTTCCACGATAGGTATACACGGAGCAATATGGGCACGAGGATTTTTCGCTATGTCCTCGGCGGTAACACCAACCACGTAGGCAATAACGAAAGCGCTACCGATAATAGCACCGCAATTGCCGGTCCCCGTAAAGGCTACACCGGAATGCAGCCCCATCATTCCCATCAGTATTATTTCCTGCACTTCGGGCGTAAATAGCTCAATGCCCTCAGACCTGAAGGCTTCGCATATCGATGCGAAAGTCATCGGTCCTCAGGCTCCATAATTGCCAATTTCTCCAGCACCAAGGTGACCGGCTTTGTCTATTATTCTTTTCTTCTTTGCCTCATCGATCTCGATTTTTCCAATCATTTTAACCTCCTTATTATTAGTCTACTATTAACCCAGCAACATCATAGCAGTTATCGACTACTGATGTCAGTGCAGTCTGGTAATATACCGTAGCGGCGTCCAGTTCAACATGTGACATTAATTTCAATAAATTTTCTAACCTGAAACGGTTTTATACGTTATACTTAATGAACGCCAATGCAATAATATATCTGTGGGGGTAAATGCGATGAAGAAGACAATATTATCCGTTTTAGTTATTCTGCTGGTGCTGCCTTTAGGAGCCTGTGCTCACACGGTAGAAGCCGGGGTAATAAAATCAGATAAACAGCGAATTACTTCACCGGATGTCAGCTCTGCCGATGAGGCACTGCTGGTCGAAGGAAACAGTACCTTCGCCTTTGACCTTTATCAGGCACTCAGAAAGGAGGATGGCAACGTCTTCTATTCTCCCCACAGCATCTCGCTTGCCCTGGCAATGACATACGCCGGCGCCCGCGACGAGACAGCCAGGCAGATGGCTGATACCCTTCACTTCAACCTCTCACAGGATAATCTCCACCCTGCCTTTAATAACATGGCCATCGAGCTTGATAAACGGGGCGAGGGCGCTGAGGGAAAGGACGGCGAGGGATTCAGGCTTAACATCGTCAACGCTATCTGGGGACAGAAGGATTATAGCTTCCTGCCGACCTTCCTTGATGTTTTAGCGGAGAACTACGGCGCCGGCCTGAGAATACTTGATTTCATAAACGAGACGGAAAAGTCCCGCGTCACCATCAATGATTGGGTCAGCGACGAGACTGAAGAGCGTATTAAAGACCTGATTCCACAGGGTGTAATCGACACAATGACTCGCCTGGTGCTTACCAACGCTATCTACTTCAATGCCGCCTGGCAGTTACCCTTCAATGAAGATATGACGTCAGAAGGTCCGTTCTACACACTCGATGGAGGACAGGTAACCGTGCCGATGATGAAGCAAACAGAGTCATTCGGCTACACCGAAGGGGAAGGTTACCAGGCAGTTGAACTACGGTATGATGGCGGTGAACTCTCTATGGTAATCCTGCTGCCCGTTGCCGGGCAGTTCGAGGATTTTGAAGAAGGTTTGCAAGCTGAACGGGTAAACGGAATAATAAAGGACCTGAAAAATACTGAGGTTTCACTAACGATGCCCCGATTCGAATTCGACTCGGAATTTAAAATGAAGGCTACACTCGCCGCAATGGGTATGCCGATAGCCTTTTCCAGTAACGCGGATTTCTCCGGGATGACCGGTGCACCGGACCTGTTCATAGATGAGGTTATACACAAGGCTTTTGTTTCTGTGGATGAAGCAGGCACTGAGGCGGCGGCAGCTACAGCGGTAATTATGAAACTCACAGCAGCACCGCTAGAACCACCCGTTGAAGTCACCATAGACCACCCGTTTATCTTCCTGATTCGCGATATTGAGACGGGTGCCATCCTGTTTATCGGACGGGTTCTGAATCCCGGCTCATAAGCGGGTCGGCTTATATACCACGCCTGAAAATCCAGCGCGATACACCAGAGCACCTTCATCAATATATGGAGAATGCCCATATTGACATTGCTCTAAAGGATGACTAGAGTCTATACAAACGAGCTGAATTACTGTCAAAGATTCAGAGATGAAAAAGCAAGTTATTGTGTTGATTTTGACTTTCATAATATTGGCGGCATTATCGGTGGTATCATGCGGCCAGAATGGCGTTGAAGAGAAAGGAATAACCCCACCGGCGGTGGGGGA